>JABIWF010000032.1 GCA_018701175.1 Methanobacteriota archaeon | reverse complement strand
CTTCTTTCTTTTCCAACCGAGTTTTTCTGCAAGCGGGCCAAAGGTGAGAACGGTGATGCTGAGTGGCTCTCCATCGTTCATGTTGATGCTTTGAAGCGGTAGTTTATCAACGCATTCGGTTGTCCTCAATGCATGGGCCCCGTGATGAAAGCGACAGGTGTTTGGAAAATCTATCCATCGGGGGAATCTACTGTTCAGGCTGTCCGAGGCGTAGATGTCAGTATTGATGCTGGTGAGATGGTAGCAATCATGGGCGCTTCGGGATGCGGTAAAACGACCCTTCTCAACATTCTATCCGGAATCGATGAACCTAATTCGGGTGATGTGCATGTCAATGGAGAACCTCTGTTCGGAATCTCTGACAACAAGCGCACCCGCATGAGAGCAGAATATTTGGGCTTCATTTTTCAAGACTTCAATCTGCTACCAGTTCTTTCTGCCGTCGAAAATGTCGAGTTGCCTCTCCTCTTGCTCGGGAAATCTGCTTCTGAGGCACGTAAAGGGGCACTTGAGGCACTCCAGTCGGTTGGTCTTTCCCAAAGATCGGAACACCTTCCTTCGGAACTCTCAGGCGGTCAACAACAACGAGTTGCTGTAGCACGGGCGCTTGTCCACAACCCAACGGTCATTCTCTGTGATGAGCCCACTGGTAATCTTGACTCTGTAACCTCAGCTGAAGTTCTAGAGTTGCTCCACAAATTGAACCGTGAACGCAACACGACTTTCCTTATCGTGACTCACGATGCGATGATTGCAAAACGATGCACTCGAACTTTGCAGATGTTGGACGGGACAATCGTTGAAGATCGTCGCAATGAGGAGGAATAACACTGTTTCTTGAAATGCTTTCACTTTTTGTCATGGTTGGACTGTTGAGTGCAGTATCGACTTTTGGTATCGGAAGGTGGAAGCAACTTGGGGCATTGAGAGTACTTTTGCTCATTGTCGGGCCGATTATCGATGCCTACATTGCTTACTATTTCCTTCATTGGATTTCTGTGTCGGGCGCCACACTGTGGGCGGGCTCGCTCGCACTAGGTCTGATGAGTCATGTCTTGCTTCAGCCATTGTTGGTTCCTCAAAGGCTGGTGGTCTGGAGGTTGGCAACCAAGAACATCGTTCGTCGTAAACGCCAAGCAGCATTACTGATGGTTGGATTAATCGTTGCTTCGGCCATTATTACTTCATCAATGATTGTTGGCGATTCTTTGGATGCTACTGTACGAAACGAGGTCGAAGGTGCATGGGGCCAAACAGACATCACCGTTTCAGGTTTTGACCTTTCGAAAGGTGAGAGAGTCACCCTTTCAGAGGTATTAGCCAATGAGGTTTGGGATGGGATACAATCGAACGGTATTCTTGCTTCATCAGTTGAAGCGCAGCAACAAGGTATTGTCGCCTCCGTAAGTACTTCATCAAGTGAGTCATCTCTTACCGGAGTTACTTGGATGGCGATGAACAGTACGATAGATTCTCTCGAGTACTGGCCCAAAATAGGCACATCCACCGATGGTATTCGATATTCAACCCTCAATGAAGCCAACTTTTTTTCTCAAAACTACCAAGTCGCTGTCAATCAAGTTCTCGCTGATGAATTGAACCTAGCGAAAGGTGACCGTTTTGATTTGGGATGGTATGTGACGGACGACGGGCAACGCAAACGTATTGACGCACAAGTAGAAGTCCATTCAGTCGTCGCAAATCAAGGACAAGGTGCATCGGCTGGAACACAAGCACCGGCTCTTTTTACCGACTTAGAAACAGCACAATCCATGCAGAAAATGGTTGGAAGAATCAACACCATTTACTACGGCGTTGATGACAAACACGAACAAGCAGAGCAGATTCAACCGGTACTCGATGAACTGCAAACAGTTTTAGACCAATACATACGATCTGAGGATGTAGGCCTTTCCTTAGATATTGATGCCTCCAGCAATTCGTTGACACTTTCATCTTCACAAGGGCTAGGCCGGCTTTCAGGTGAGTTGGTTCGAGGTCTCCGTGAGAACATGACTGCCCTTTCACCGAACGCCTCGATGATGGAAGTTCTCCAAGTACCGATGGTTGAAATGGAACACGAAAATCAGCAAATTCTTACGCTTGCTGATTCCGAAATCACTGAACTTTGGTCTGGGCAACGCGGGCTTTGGCATTTCACGCCTAGCGGGGCTGGTTTCCAGATTGAAGGCGACGGTACAGCGTGGGTCTGGCGTGTCACTGGTTCCGGAATTGCTAACGATTTCACTCTTGATCATACTGGTCAGTACGGCCTCATTGCGACCGACGGAGAACTCATCGTCGGTTATGAGGGTGAACTTGATGTCGACGAATGGGCATCCTACTCATCAACTGGCAACTTCCTTTCCGTAGCTCAGGCCAGCGAAGGCTGGTGGGCTTTAGAAGAAAACAATGCAAGTCTCATTCTTCATTCATTCAATCTTGATTTGAGCCTTCATGACAGCACTGTGCTTAATCTTGATTTGCCTTCAACCATCCTTTCAACTCAACTCCTCAGTGGCGATTCCTTGTTTCTTGAAGTTGAAGGGTTGCTTTCCTCCTCTCGATACACATCTCCGTTCCCAACCGTTCAATTTACTGAAATTGATTCAAATTCATCGTGGCCAGGAGAAGTTCCTACTGGTGCAGATGTCGATTTGCACCCAATGTGCAACGGTGTGGCATCAGTGACATTGTTTTCTCCATCTGAGCACTGGTGCTCCGTTCAAGAGGGGCTCATCCGATGGGATTCTACGAACAACAATGTTCTCTCACTACGCATCCCGATTGTATCGACTGCAGGTGGTTTTGGCGTACTCCCTCAGTTGTATCTCGCCTTTGGCGGCGGCAATTCTCCTTTGATGGTTGAACCGGGTGAGGTTTTGCTGAGTCAGAGATTATCGGCGTTATCTCTTGAGGCGAATGAAAGTGAGTTTTGGGTGAAGGGTCTTATTCCCTACGCATTTGGCGATGACACTGCTCACCAACTCGCCTATTCAGGCTCGTATGCTGACATCGATGGATTTGAGACCCTTTCTGAACTTGATTCAGTTGTTCTTGGCCTGGTTTCCCTCGAAGACGGCGAAATGCTTTCTTCTGGCGGTGAAGATGAACGTTCTCTCGTCGTACTTTCCCAAGATGGGAGTTTGAACGAGTCCTCGGAAAACATCATTCAGTGGCTCGATGATTATGCAAACGCAACGGGCGCCAACCTCGATATCCGGGCAGTTAAAGTGGAAGCGGCAGCAATTGCTGAGGAATCATCGGGGGTCTTAGCTGCCATGTTCTTGGTGTTTGGAACATTTACAATCGTTGCAGGTATTCTCCTTGTATTGACCATTGTAATGATGCTTGCAGAATCACGGCGATCAGAACTCGGAACCATGCGTGCACTCGGCGTATCTCAATCCGATGCAAGAGCGCTTGCAGTGCAAGAAGGGGTTCTTCTTTCAGCACTCGCCAGCGCGGTTGGGAGTTTAGTTGGGATTGTTTTAGCATGGTTCATCAGTATCGGTTTCAAGAACATGTTTGCATCGGTTGGTTCGAACCAATTCAGTTTCGCATGGGAATGGAATTCCTTGTTTTCAGGCACGGTTTGGGGATTCCTTTTGGCTTTGACAACACTGTGGTTTTCTGCTCTTTGGACATCACGATTGAATATTCTCCTTGCGCTCAAGGGTGGTAAAGTACCTCGCAGTGAAGGTATTCCAATGTTCCTTGTGCTGATTCAAATCTTCGCACTCGGTGGAGGTTTGCTCACCCTTTCTTTGTTATTGATTTTTGGATTTGATTCTTCGATGTCATATTTCCTTTGGATGCTTACAGGAGTGTTCGGTCTCGTATCTGTTGTTCCAATTCTCACATGGGAACTGCCGGTTTTCTTACGTGGGAAAAATCGCTTATGGCAAGGTCTATGGAGGCACGCAAACAGAAACACACTGGCATGGATCGGTATCTCGCTGCTGATCTGGACAGTGGGGCTTGCAAGTATTGATCCCGTACGGAAGGGTATGGAGCCTGATGAGATTTCTTTCATTGCTCTGGGATTGGTTGAAGTCTTCGCTGGCGTGCTTTTGCTGACAAGTGCTGCGCCGATGGTTGTTCGACGGTTGGGCAAATCAAAAGTGCTCACCAAAAGGTGGGGTCCTGTTCTCCCGGTTTCTCTCGCTTATCCTCTTGCAACTCCAGTTCGAACTGCAGTTGTCATGGGTATGTTTTCTATCACGGTCTTTTCAGTCATCGTTCTTGGAGGGTATGCTGAACAATTTGACAACTACACAAGTTCCTTTGTTGAAGAAGCGGAAGGTGAGTATGAATTGCTGCTCACTGGTTCACGCTCGAGTCCAATCGTTTTATCTGAGAATGTAACTGAGTGGAATCTCTCTTCGAACCTTGAATCACAGATTGATTCTGTTGCTCGTGTACATCGAGGTGAAGTCTTCCTTGAAGACGGTTCTGGTGAGCGAATGCCATACGTTGTTCGTGGCTTTGACGAAGCCTTCTCTACTCACGGTGGATTGCCACTTTACATCTGGGATTCTTCACTGGGTTCGAGTGAAACGGAAGTATGGGCAACGGTCGGAAGTCGCGAGGATTTGGTCATCCTCGATGCATCATTTGGGCTTGAATCTATAACCGATGGCAGCGGTATTTCGATGTTAAGTTTTTCAATTGGAGATTCGATTTCGCTAATTGATATTTCCAACCCGGGAAATACTCGAAATGTGCAAGTTGCGGGATTCCTGGAACAATCTTCATATTTGTTTTCAGCAGGTGTTTGGATGAGCGACGATGTCGTGATCGACCAATTCGATGGGAGACTAACTCGGATGTATGTTAGCGTCTCCGATGATGCCCAACCATCTGCTGCATTTGATGGTGAAAGCATCGCCGATTTCTCACCTGCAGGTAAGAGCCGGGATGTGCGTCTGGCTGCAGCTGAAATGAAATCTGAAATGACACCCATCTTAAACGGCAAAGGCGTTCAAGTTTCTGTCATCTCAGACGAGGTGTTGGTTCTCCAGTCGCTGGTTCTGGCATTGTTGGGGATTTTCGAAGGATATCTTGCGCTCGGCCTCATCGTTGGAATTGCAGGTATTGGAGTGGTGACGGTGCGCTCAGTGTCAGAACGCAGCACATCAATCGGCATACTTAGGGCTCTTGGTTACCGTAAAAGCATGGTGTTTCTGTCGTTCTTCATCGAAGTCTCCTGGGTGAGCGTGCTTGGCATGGTCAACGGAATTCTCGTTGCGATTGGTTTTCATCGTGCGCTCTACACGGCGTTTTGGAAAGATCAAGGTGCCAGCTTCACTCTGCCTGTTGATTCCATCCTCATGGTCTTCATAGGTGGTTGGTTTCTGGTTCTCTTGGCTACTTATCTACCGATACGCAAGGCTTCAAACGTACCTGCCTCGGCTTCTCTGCGGGCAGTGTAGATTGTAACATACGTTCAAACTGCAGTTTAAGATGTCTGTTTTTAGCCTAAAATAAGCAGTTTTACAAACAACACACTCCAGTCTCATCTAATTCGGGTCGCTGCGAGCCCATAACTCAATCCTTGAGTCTATTTCTTTATAAACAAGTCATGCTTTGGTTCTCCTATAGTATAAATACGACGCTTTCCGTGGTGAGTATTACCGAACCATCGGAGGTATAGATATGCGAAAAATAACCCCTATGATTCTCGTCATGTTGATGCTTGTGAGTGCTCTCTCAAGTTTTGACTTCGCCGAGTTAGAAGATAATGAAGTAATTGAAGACACAGGCGCCCGTGCTGGCGCTGATGCAGACTTGGTTGCTATCACCACACCAAAAGAAACCGTTTGCCCTCTTGGGGCAGAATGCCGAAATGTGCTGAAAGTGGGCGATGAGACTACATTCTCCGCTTACATCAAGAACAGCGGCGATGCAGACATCACTGAGATGGCTTACACTGTCAATGTCTGGCTTTCTGACGCTAGTGGCAACCCGAGCATGCTTGCTAAGGATGCCTCTGGCAACGATCTCTCTTGGACGAACAACGATGTCATGTGCGCATCTGTCTCTGTCTGCGACTTCCAATCTCTGTCTGCTGGAGCCGTCCTTGGTGGCGGAAAGCATACGATGTCCGTTGCTGGTAACCCAATTACCTGGACTCCCATAAAGGGGCTTTACGTCATTGAAATGGTTGTCAACGCAAACCCAGATGACGACGTTGGGAACGATGTTGAACAGATATTCGTGACCGTCGAAGACTGGTACGACATCGATGTTTCACTCGTCTGGAACAGTGGCAACGAAATGGAAAGTGGTTCAGGTACAAAAGACTGGACACTCACCGTCAACGCTACAGGTTCTGACACTTTCGATCCACGCGAAGTTCGAGTCCGACTCCAAACCACCGGTGAAGTAAGTGCTGCTCAAACAACCGACGGCACAACCATCGACAGTTCAGGAACAAACGTATTTACTGCAGGAACATCAACAACTGTTGACGTTTACGAAAACATTTCACAAGAACCTTCAGTTATCACAACTGACACCCGTAGTGTACTCTCAACATGGACGCTCTCCGGAAGTCTCACAGTTGATGTTGATAATTTGGACTCAGCTTCTTATGGTATGAAAGCCTCCTTGGTTGATTATGTTCAATACGACCAATGGACAAGCTGTGTTTACACTGATGCAGACAACAACTCTTTCGACAACTTCTGCGAGGAAACATTCACTCGGGACGCATACCCTGCGACTGATTCCAGCACTGTTGAGGGATTTGCGAGCGTCTTTAACGACATTCGAATCTCCCAGATGACTGTGGTCCAAGGCTACAATGCTGACGGAACCGGACAAGGCACATCCTTCTACACCAACGCAGAAAGCGGCGACTTGAACGTCGGTACCTCGTACCTTCATGTCGAAGTAGAACATCGTGGAAGCGAGGCTGAATCGACATATAACTGGTCAGTGAACTTCCAGATTACTGATCCAAACAGTGGGGTCGTTGATGTCATCGATTCAACCACATGTGAGGCAGTCGAGCCATCGTACCCTATGTATGCTCCACTCGGAGTCGGACAAGGAATGTCGATGACCGGCTATGCTTGCACAATGATTTCCTTGACTATGGACGGTGAATACACATTCTCTGCTGAGCTTGTCAACGATTCAAAGATGTCCGATGCAAAACCATCGAACAACGATATGAGCATGACCTTGAATGTTCGAAACAATGACCCATTGATTATCGCTTTGGACTTGTTGAACGAAGGTGATTTGTACATGGGTCAAGAAGATCTCATCTCGATGGCTGTTCAAGTCTTCGATGTTGACGACCCAAGTTCTTCAAATCTCGAAATTGAATGGATGTACAACGGCGTTGCACTACCGGGTTGCGAGCGTGCTAACATGCTCACAGTCTGCTCGGTTCTTGTACAGGCGGACTATGTCACAAACTTCCCAATCTCTGTGAATGTTTACGACGCTAACGGCGGAGAAACCTCGAAAGAGTTGATGCTTCAAGTTTGGAACGATGGAAGTTATTTCGCTTCAACCACGAGCGGTCTTGGACTCAATTATGACCTTCTCTACTGGGGAACAACTCCGTTCACCGTAAACGCAACTGATGGTGACGCTCTAACGAACTTGGAACTTCCAGGTTTCACCGGGCGATACGACTCAGTCGGTGTCATTGACTATTCTCCTTCGACGACATACTCTGCAAACGATGTCTTGCAACAATCAATGACTATTCAATACGCTAAGAGTTTGGGTGCAACATCTCTCTGGTATGTGAACGGTGCATCTTGGACAATGCTCAGTGATGCTCCAACCGATGTTGATGCAACAACAGGGCAATTTGCCTACACTTTCCCAGCGAACTCACCGATTCTATCGAATGGACAACTTGTGCTCATGGGAGGCTCTCTCGCTCAAGCAGAGGTGCCGTCCGCAAGTATCACTGGATTTAACGCAGCAGCCGCAAAGGGTGGAGCAATTCAGATCAACTGGAACGTCGACGGAACCATGCTATCTGGAGACAGTATTGATGTCACAGTTTGTGAAACCGCAGACTGCACAACAGCATTCGAGATCTCTCTCGGAGCAGGAAACGAATCTTACCCATACTCTGGACAATCGACGACCCACGGTGTAGAGTACACCGTTACTGTTGCCGTTTGCAATGAAGTCGGATGCAGCAGCCCAGTCGGAACTGGCACAGTCGTTGCAGACAGTGCAGTTGATGGCGAAGCAGCAGCAACAGACCTCACAATTGCAGCAGTTGAGAACACATGGACAGTTTCATGGACAGCCGCAGGTGCACAAGACGATGTCGCATCTTGGAAGGTTTGCTACCAACGTGGCTCCTTTGATGCAGCAAACATGCCTGAAACATGTCAAACTACAACCGGTACAACGCTCGATGTCGATATCTCGACATGGTCTGCAGGAACTTACACCTATCATTTCACTGCAGTACCAGTTGATGCTCTGGGCAACTCCATGGCAGCAGCTTCGATGAACAGTATCGATTACCAACGAGATTCCGACAACACCAATACTGATGACGGAACTACAATCATTGGTGATGATGTTGAAGGCGGTGTGCCTACTTGGACATGGGGCGTCATTGGTGGCGTCGTTGTCGTAGCATTCATCGTTGGTGCATTCATCCTCTCCCGTGGTGGAGAAGGCGACGAAGGCAAAGATTGGGATTACTGATCCTTCCTTTGACGATGATGAAACATCCCTCTTGCGAGAGGGAAGAGCCGCTGAGAGGGCCGTTTCGACGGCCCTCTCGGCCTCCTTACTCTTTCTATCAAATCCCCGCGGCATACCAAGTTGTGTCGGTGGTCGAAATTCGAATATTTTTCGTTCGATTTCAATGTTGATCTTCACAATTTCTCAGGTACGTTCTTGGTAAGATTTCAAAGTGTTACTTTTACAAATCGTTTGCACCATTCTCCCGGGCTAAATCCATCCAATACTCCATGTGGCACAGCATTTTCAACTGTGGAAATCAAACATTTTGCACCCCAACTCCTATAAGGGGAGCAAGGCGTGGGATGCTTTGCATACAATCCGTATAGGTGAATGACATGTTGGGAATAAAGAATACCAAGAAAGCATCTGTCTTTAACGGAATTGGCATAGCACTGTTGTTGTGCGCATTGATGGCCCTCATGCCTATGGCTGGGTTCGTCGATAACAACGCAGGCGATGTGGAGTTTGTAGCTACAAACAACACAGCAGGGGACGACCTCCTCGCTTTGCCAACTTCGAAAGAGACAGGTATTGAATACGAATACGAACCATCCGATGAACTCATCGGCATGAGAGACCAAACGAGCAAGACCTTCGTCCTTGATGACGGCAAATTCGTGCAACTTCTGCACGATTCGCCAGTTCACTTCATGGGCGAGAATGGAGAATGGGCAGATATTGACCTCAATGTTGTCGCTACTGCCAACGGTTGGGAAGTGGCTGATAACTCATACACGACTCAATTCGCTCCTGAAACAGCAAATGGTGTGGCTATTCAAGTCAACCCATCGGTCGACCCAATCGTCATGGGAATGAATCCAATGTTGATTACTCTCGATGAAACAATGACGACTCCTGAAATCTACAATGCTGCTCCATCAACCGATGAAGTGCAAGTAGGTGGGAACATGGTTCGCTATCCTGTCGCAGAAGGATTTTCTCTTGACTACACTGTACAGAGCAACCAACTCAAGCAGAATTTGATCGTCAATGAACGTCCAATTCTCAAGGAAACCGATGCTTGGTTTGGATTCTCGGAAATGGTGCAACTTCCTTCTGGATTCGCACTCTTCCTCGGAGAAACAATGCTTGGGGAAGAAATGACCCAAACTCAAGAACCTCTTGACATTCGAAACACTGAAACTGGACAATTGCTCGCACAGATCCCAGTTCCAGTTGTTGTAGAAGAAGGCAATGCAGCTGAGCCATACACGGCAACATACTTCATTCAAGTCATTGATTCCCAAATTATCATTTCCACTCTCGTTGAGTCGGACTGGATTATGTCTGATGACCGCGCATTCCCGCTGGCCATTGACCCAACCATTCAAGTCTCCAACGTAAACAGTGGTTACTGTTGGAAGGCCCAAAACCGATGTTACATGGCTCGTACGACCACGTACCTCCAAAAGGGACAATCTTCAGTGACGAATACAAACGTGAACTACTACCTGCCGTTCAATTCGTTTACATTTACGACCTCGAACCAACTGCCAAGCCAGGCAGTCGTTGAATCGATTTCGCATTACCAGACATGGACATACCAAACAGGTTCGACCACGGCTAACTCCGTTGCTGCAACAGTTCTACAAGACTGTGGCTCTCCGAACTCTTCCAGTATGCCTACCGGCTGGACTATGCCTACGGCACCTACAAACGGTTGTTCAAACACCCTTGCATCCACTGCATACGCATCTACCAGTACAATGTACAACAACGGCAACTCACGAAAACTCATCGCTTCGATGTGGAACAGTGATTCCTTTGATACAGTGACTCCAGTATACTACTCGTCAACTACTGCTGACGTTTGTACTACGAACGCTACATGTGCTGCAAGCACTCAAGCAAGTTACATCACAGATGCTCAGAACGGTAGTTCAACCATTGCAATTGGATACAAAGTCCCAGGTAACACTGGTTACACTCGCGCTTACCACTCCAACGGAGGAAGCACGAACTCTTACCTAAGTATCACCTACTCTGGTGGAATTGACACTGATGCACCGTCTTCAGATTTCATTCCTTACCACAACGTCACCTCGTACGTCGAAGGTTCACGAACCTTCTTCACCACGCTGTCTGACCCCTTCTCATACATCGATACGACTGCAAACAACAAACCTACGCTCAATTACGCACTTAACAACGGTTCGTTCACGAGCGTGAGTGCAACAAGCATTGGAACATGTTCAACATCTGACGCTACCTGTCAGTTCCGAGCAACAACTCCAACAATTTCTGCAGGCGACTACGTCGAATATTACTGGAAGTTCCAAGACCTAAACTCCAATCCTAACATTGGATTCGATCCGGCATTAATCGTCCCACAAACGGTCCCAACACCGTACAATTTCACCGTCGCCGACGTCGATGATGCAGGAGATGACAAAAAACTCACAGTGCTCATGACTGATGTTCACGCAAGCAGTTCTTCGAGCCCGAGAGCAAGTCAACTCATCGATCGACAATTCACACACTTTGACGGAAACGATGAATTCTACTTTGAATTCGATGTCTCTACTTGTGGAACTGGGTCCAATCAGTGTTTCTTCACTGGTTCACTCTATGATGCACCTAACTACTACTTCTACAACAACTGGATGGGTCAACACGCAACTGTTGCTGGTTCAGGGTCAAACGGACTGGGTACATCTTCAACCCGCTCGAACACCTTTGAGCACATGACCAACGATGGCGGATATCTAACAATCTCTGCTGACAAAGGACCGGGAATGAACTTGCTTTACCTCTATGATTCAGGTAAGAATGCCTTTGCCATGGTTGGTATCGGAAGCTCACCTTCAATCGACAGCAAAGTGTCTGGTGGAAGCCAAATGGACGCAAGTTATGCGTATGGTAACTCCCCTGCATACAAGATCACACTGGGTTCAGACTCAGCAATGACTGCAGCAGGTGAACAAACATACGGAGGACAAATGGGCCTCTTCTCGTTTGGAAACGCAACTGGTGGAGCGGGAATTAACGCAAACCGATTGTGCGTAACTACAAACGGTTTCGTTCACTTCTTCCGAAGTCCATTCGCTAGCCGTGACCAATGTTCAGGTGCTTACTACTACGGTGGTTCTTACTTCAGCGGCGGCACATCCGACGAACGAGCTCTCCCAACATACGTTTGGTCGGGATGGGCACACGCAATGGGATACTACGGTTCCCAGGCTGCAAGCGGAACGCAAACATACAAGATTGGCGGCGTTGCTCCAATCCCTGACACCTTTGCCCCAATTGCGGATCACTCCGCACTTTCGGACTCCCACAGCAAGGACCGAACCATCTCAGTGGTTTTGTCTGATGGTGGAGACCCACCGAGTGGTTTGAACGTCAGCACAACTGCTGGTGTTGGGCCAACTCTGTATTACCGAATCACCACTGCAGACGGTACCACCGGATCATGGACCAGTGAACTTTTGACTCCACAAGGTAGTTCTACTCGAGCTCAATGTGTTCTGTCCGCATGTACTTGGTCTGCTGATCTCGAAGACCTTGAACGCGAAGACTCAGTCGAATACTACATTTACGCTGAGGACACATCTCAAGTGGCATCAACCGTTAACAGTTTGACAACCAGCACTGAAACATTCAGTGTTGGAGACCCAAACATGATGTTCATTGTTGAATGGAGAGACATGCAATACACCAACAACAACTTCCGTTGTACATTCCAAGCCATCTTCTACGATGTCACGAATGAGATTGAATACCACTACGACGATGCTTGTAAGAACTCTTACGACGCAACAACGGTCGGATTCATGGACCAAACACGATCGCATGGACAGACAATTCGTCACAGCACGAGTACTTCGTACCTCAATGGAGCAAACCCTCACACCAACAACTACCGTATTACTACGGACAGTACTGACGGTGCTTGGGAATCCTTCGACAGAGGCTTGAATCCAATGGTTAACGGTATTGAATCCGATATCATGGGTACCAGCGGAGGATCTCCGTCTGGATACTACTGTGCATCGAGTTACTACTTCCTAACCTACGGCTCTCAATGTGCTGATAACATTGCAATGCCAAATGGATTCAACTTCACCTACTTCGGAACTGATTACAACTACACAGATAGCAATGACCGCATTAACATCGAGCGACACGGAAACTTGCATTTCGTTAGCAGCGGTTCAACAGCAAATGTCCGTGCTATGACTACCTGGTACGGCAACATGCCTAAGCTACCATACTCGTCGAACAGTGCTGCACCTGCAGGATTGATTGCACCGTATTGGTCGTACTATGGAACATACTACTGCTACCAAAACACTGCAGTCGATTGTGGTGTTTACTACCGAACAATGCCATTTGAAGGCAAGGGTACTGATATCACATCGGATATTACATCCGACACAACATGGGACGTTGAAGACAGTCCAGTCCGAATCAACCCGGCAGGTGACTATCTGACCATCTCTGCTGACCTTACCATCGAACCTGGTACAGTCATTCAAGTCGGCGCAGGTAAGGGAATTTCCTTTGACGGTGCTTGTGATAAGATGACAATCAACGGTAACAACACCGACCACGTTCTCTTCGAAGGACTTGGTGGCGCAGATTGGAAGGGTATGGCATTCACCGGAGCTTGTTCGACAAGTACCGATAACCGCCACGTCTTCTCCTATGTTGACTTCAAGAACACAACCGATGCTGCAATTGCTGCAGGTTCTCGCCACGGCTCGAGCCCAATCAGCAATGCAAACGTAGGTAACTTCACAATGGACCACGTGACTTTCACGGATGTTGGTGCAGCTTTCGAACACGGAAGCGGCCAAGGAACAGTTGTGTCGATGACCGAATTCAGTGTCGACGGAACTGATGATTCATGTTTCGACTTCGCTGAAGACACTGTTGCAACCCTTACAGAAGGAACCATTGCGAACTGTAACAAAGACGGTGGTGCCAACAACGGCGCAATCGTTAACGTTGCGGGTTCGACTGGCGGTTCTCTCTTCTTGGAAAACACGACCATTACCAACGCATACGTGAACTTGATCAGTGTTGATCTGGACATGGTTACCATTTCCAACGTCACCGCTACGGCAACAAACGCCCAGTCAGGGTCTGCACTCAATTCTGATGCAGGCGCTGGTGCAGAAGTTGATATCTTCAACTTCGATGCAACAAACTATGCATCTGTCACTATCGATGCAATGGGCTCAATCATGATGACTGATGTCGATGTAGGAAGCGCTTCAATGAACTTCTTCCCAGGTGGTAGTACCACCTCTTCGTCAACCGGTGCTTTCGGAGACAATGCAGTCTTCGATACAGTTACTGCGGGCAACATGATCATGCGCAACTTGCAACCTGGAACCTTTGATGACATCAGTGTTGATGATTTGAAGATTGAAGGAGACATTACGAACTCCGACATGGTCATCATCAACAACCTTGATGTGGCACATTTCGAAGTGACTGGTTGCAGTGGATGGAATGTAGAAATGAATTCCATGACTGCAGAACGCGTTACAACAAACGGATGTTCCGCAGCAAAGAACTCGGTTCTCATTGCAGACTCGACAATTGCGCACACCTCGGCACTTGATTCAGCCGTTTATGCACGATATTCCGATGTCACTATTGGTGAAACTACCATGACATCGACGACAGCAGGAACTGGAAGCATTTACCTCGCACAAGCAGACACGAACTCAAACATTCGTCTGATTGAAGTCACCCAAAACGGTGACGATTGCGCTGATGTAAGCGGTGGAACTGGAGATTGTGACGTTGATGTCGCATCTTCATCCTCTGAGATTTGGTACGGTGGACTGTCAACAGTTCGAACATACCGAATAGCGCTTGTCAACAACGTGGCAACGAACATCTACAAGTCTGGACATACCGTAACTGCAGCAGTTGCTGACAGTGCGGGTTCTGAACTCTTTGAAGTTGGAAGTCACATCACAGACTCAGCCTTGTCCAATCTTGGATCAGCAAGCGTTTGGGTTATCACCGGCGACGAAAATGGCGGAAACACCTACTCGGACCACAACATTCGTGCATTCGGACCAGCAGGTCAGAACGAAACAATGACTTCTGCTTCCTGGTATCCAACAGCCGGATTCACCATTGGAAGTACGATTGACCTCTTGCTCGAACCTGCTCCTGTAGATTTCGATCAAGCAGGTATGGACTGTGCTTGGATGGATGCCTATGTTGACCCAACGAACGGAGCACAATTGCCAACAAACGGTACTACTGCTAACGGAAACACAATCTTCGAATTTGACGGAACACCAATGACACTTTCGGCCGATCTAACGCTCGACGGCTGTGTCATGATTCTCAAGGGTTCATCGCTTAAGGTGAAGAGCACTGCAACCAGCAGTCCTGTTCTTACACTCACGAACGGTGGCAAAGTGGTCGTATCTGTTTCACCAGATACCGGTGCAGTTGGAGCTATTAGTGCAGTTTCGCCTTCATATGGACTCAACTTGGACGTTGTTGCAGGAACTCTAGAACTCGACGGCGGAACACTACGTGATCTCGCTCAAGATTCAACCACTGACTCCGCATTGTACATCGGTGATGGGGCTACTCTCAAGATGATGGATGGTGCATCGATTTTCGGCGCATCTGCAAACTCTGACGATATGGCTACTGTGAAAATTGACGGTGGAACAGTTAACATTGCTGATTCTTCAATCGTAAACACCGGCCAATCCGGAACAGCTCTTTGGGTTGAAGCATCTGGCGGATCCATCGACAACGTTGTTGTCAAGAACGCTGCAGTTGGTATTCAATCTTTCAACGGTGCTCCACAGGTTGACGGCTTCACATCAACAGACAACACCGTGGGTGTTGATGTCTACGGTGGTATGTCCCTTCCTACAATTTACCGAAGCACATTGCTCAGCGGTGAAAGCACTGGATGGACGACCTACAAGATCGACTTGTCGACCTTCCTCGGTGAGGATTTCTTGCAAGTCGGTATGAACAGTATCTACGGTGGTGGAAACGCTCACCCAAGATACAATTACGCTACCACAAAGTACTACATGATTACCGACCGTTACAACATCGAACTGGAAGACGATAATGGAAACACGTGGAATATCACAGAAGCAGATGACCTTGGTTACTACCCAATCAGCGCCGCTGACCCGAAGTCTGGCACTCCTGGTTACGCTACCTATGCACCTGGTGCAGTCGGTGGTGTCCCAAGTTTGGATTGTAACACCAATGGATACGCTTACGGACCGAACTATCCATCAAACTCGATTGGTTATTATTACCAGATCTGGCAACAATGGGCAGGTAGCAATCCTGCATATCCGGCTTACTATGAATCCAAGCCTCTTGAGTTCGGTTTCGACTGGGAAAACATCGAAGATGTCTCACCAACAGGTTACTACGCATACTACCCTTACCACTACTGGGGTGGTTACTACACAACTTACCATGCAATGTACAATCCAATCTTCTATCCTCCTGAAGGAATGCAAGGAAGCTACAATATTTGTTACGACAGTGCTTACACTTACTACATGAGTCCTGGACAAGGTGCTCGAATGACTATGCCAACCATCGATATCTCTGCAGGAAACATCAGCAAGGTTTCGTTGTACATGGACGTTCTTCACAACCGTGCAGACAACTACCAAGACCGTTTGGAAATCGTTGCCCGCTCGGGTGATAACGCAGCACTTCTTGGTGCGTATGCTCGTGAATCCGGAACTCCACTGTTCAAGGACGGAACGATTACCGGTGCAGACACTGGAGTATCCATTGGTGGCGCATTCGCTGCCGGACACATCCAAGATGTAACTGTCACAAACCCAACCGATTCAGGTATGGAAGTTTCAGGTCAAACTGCAGCTACGAGCGACGGATTAACCGTTACTGGTGGAGATTACGGTATTCTAGTTGGTAACTCAGCATCTGGGTCGATGGACTTCATGAACATTGATTTCGATGGAAATACCAATGCAGGTATCTACTACACGAAAGACCTCGCAGGTGATCTGTCTGGAACCGTCGAAAACAGTGGAACTGCATTCAAGTACGGAACGAACACAGAGAATGATGTATCCTTCTCGGATGTCACCATCTCGACCAACGATGTTGGTGTTGAAGCAAGCGGTACTGGTGATTTCACCTTTACCAATGTCATAATGGGTAACACGAAGGATTTCTCAATAACCGGTCAATCGAACATCGAGTTCATTGAAGGAACTGTGGATTCGACAACCGTCGATGTCACAGGTGTTGGTGAGTTCACTCGAAAGCGATCAATGGAAGTTGAGTTGCTCGCAGACACATTTGCTGTCTCCGGCGCAACGGTCACACTGATTGACGCTGATGGTGGTGCTGCTGGATCTGGAACTACGGACTCCAACGGTATCGCAGAAGGATTGAACTTCATCACTGCTGTCGTTGATAGCAATGGATTGACAATTCCTTCCCTTGCAGGATACGAAGTAATGAGTGTTGCAGAAATTGACTACTACTACACAACCTCTACGAACAACAAGGCTGACTTCCGCTATGCCAGCCAAGGAGTAACACTTACTGACGTTTCAGGCAACAGTGCAACGGTGCCACTTACCACTCAGATTACTGAGCGTGTATGTTGGTATTCAACCAGTTCTGCTTATACAACAGTGACACCTTGTGCGGGTTCATTCTTTACGAGTGGAACCCGTACCTACGACGATGGTAACGGTGGAACGGTCAACGAATACGCATACTCGAATTCCTTGACGATCAACCAACAAGGCAACACCATCATGATGGATACACCTTACATCTATCTGAAGTCGAACACTCCTTACAACTTCAACGGATCTACTATTCTATCCACAGGGGCATACGACTTCTATGACTCACAACGTTGGTACACAAGTTACCCTTACGGTGGCGAAGTTTACATGGACGACTCAGCCGTTTACGGTGTCGCAGTGAACTCCGATACTGGTGACATGTACGGTATCGAAATTGGTTACTATGGATCTCCAATCACCACATTCGTTGCGAACAACACTATCTTCTCCAATGTGGCGAAGATTGAGTCACAGAATGGTTACACCTACGGAAGTACTAACAGCTACATTTGGGAAATTGATGAATTCTCTGTTACGAATTCAACAATCTCTCACTTCAAGGGCTACACTGCACTTAACAATGCAATCCAGAACACGGACATGTGTATGGTTCTTGGCGGTGGCATAGGTTCAGTCGTGAGCGATAACGTATTCAACGACTGTGGCGTCGGTATTGAACTTACACGTTCACCTTACTGGAACCGACACGGATCGATAGTAGGAGCAGATAACGTCACAATCTCGAACAACGTCTTCAATGACGGTGGAGAAATTGCTGATATCTGGCTCTACAGAGATGGTTCGAGCGATAATGCATTGATTTCGGGTAACGTAATGAACAACGGTGGTGCAGCAGTTGCAGCAATTGGTGTTTACGACGGTGGACACACTGGTACAATGATTACTGGAAACACGATCAATTCAGTGACCGATGGAATATACATCGATAACGCAATGGATTACCGCATTACTGGCAACACCATCAACGGAGCTGGAGATTCTGCATACACTGCAATCAGTTCCGTGGAAGGCTACGGTGATATTGACAACAATACCATCGTTGATGCAGATGGCGGTATTGTCGTCGACAGTACGACTTCTCCTCCTGCGCCAACAACTTCGTTGTGCAGTATCTCGAGTAGTTCCTATCGTTACTCCGCAACATGTACTGCAACCCTCGGTGTCGGTAAGTCACTCGATATCAACATCGCAACAGACTCTTGGGGCTATGAAGCAGGTCTTCAGATTAACAAGCCTGACGGAACAACCGATACATTCGGCCGTGGAACCAGTTCGACCTTTGCTAGCAACACTCAGTATACGCCACTTGCAACATACACTGCTCCTGGCCTTTACTCTCTTGCTCTGACAGATTCGTACGGTGACGGTGGTACAGATGTATACATGGTCGAAGGCGGAGTTGCTGCTGGATACACCGGACCAACTCTTGCTGACAACTCGATCAGCATATCTGCTGGACGCACAGCACCAAGTGCTGTTGGACTTGTCCTGGAAGACTGTGATGGAGTGAGCATTAACACCGCACGCAACACCATTACTTTGTCTGACATGGCAATGGACATCGACAACTGTGACGTTACTGACGAATCCTCAGTGATTACCGGTAGCGATGATTCCTTAACTGTTGGAATTGATTCAGATGATGCAAGCGGAGACACACTTACCCTCAGTGGTACGACAATCTCTGGATACGCAACAGGTGTTGAAAAGACCAGCGGAGAACTCATCCTCACAGGTGATGCATCCATTTCTGGTGAAGACTACGGTGTCTATGTTGATGACGCAACTGTTGTAGCGATTAACGCTGCAGTAGACGGTGGAGCAACCGGTACCGGTCTCTATGTTGTTGACAGTGACGATGTCTGGGTATACCCAATGAACGCTTCCGGATTGGTCGGAATGTACGTCGAGAACTCACCATTCCGCTGGGATGGAGGAACATCGACTGCTACGACAACCATCGAAGTCGTTGAATCACAAGGCAGTGTTGAAAACATGACTTGGACCGCATCCTCGACTCAGATTGATGCAGGAAGCAACGCCTACGTTACATCGATTGGTAATACAATTGATGAAAACAAGCTGGTTGTAGACTCATCTGCAACTATTGATGAAGCAAACTTGTTCTCGATGGATTCAACCCACTTGAACGCTGCTCCAACAAATGAAGTTGCAATGATGATTAAGTCTACTGACGGTACTCGTGCATCCTATGTTTCGACAACCTTCCAACCAGAAATCATGAACGTTGATGGTTCAAACGAAGACTGGATTGGTGGAAACGCCCTCAACCCATCTGGCTATGCAATGCCAGGTCTCATGAGCGGTGATGGAACAAACGACATGCTTGTGACATACATCGAAGGCGATGACCTCTACATCGGTCTAACCGGCGAAGATCTTGCAGCAAGCGATGTTCTCATCTACCTCAGCGTTGATGGCAGCGGAAGCAGCACAGGATACAACCTCGGTGGATCTCACGAACTGCCATTCCAAGCAAACTACGTGCTTTGGGCAGACAGCGAGACCTCCTATGACCTGTACAGTTACGGTTTCCTTGGCTGGGGTGCAACCTCACTCAGCTCGGCTAACGTTGATATCGCATCCACATCTGGATTGACTGAAATTTCCATACCGTTCTCACGAATTGGTGGAACACCAAGTCAGATTGACATCGTCGCAATCGTTCAAGGTGAATCGACCGCTGATGTCAGCACAGTTCACCCAACTCAAACGATCGATGCTTTGAACACGCTTCAGGACTTCTCTGAATACATCACAGTGGAACTCAACCACGATGATTTGTTGACTGGAGAAATTAATGATGAAGTACTTGTTTACCGCTCATTCAAGGGTACAACCACTCCGAGTGTTGCTAAGAACTACGATGTTCTCATCAAGACCGAAGCAGATTGTGAATACGATTGGGAAACTGCAACAGACTTGTCTCTTGCTACCAATGTTGCAATCACACTCGACATGGCTCGTGCTTGTCCTGAGATTCAATCGACTCTACAAGACATCACTGTGGCGGAAGATTCTGGCGCTTACACATTCAGCCTGACCAACATGGCAGACGACGTGCAAGACCTCGAAGCTGACCTCGCATGGACCTCTGCAGCTGGCAACCTTGTCGCATACGACAACGTGCTTGTTGATTGGAACCAAAACGGACAAACTGTGACCATCACTCCGCTTGATGACCAATTCGGTACTCTCGATTACGAGTTTGAAGTCACTGACAGCAATGGTTTGACAGACAAGAAGAACATCTCCTTCGTTGTCACCAACGTGAACGATGCCCCGGTAATCTGCAACGTTGAAGACGCAGGATGTATGCCTATCTTCTCCTCTGACGATAACTTCGACAACATCCTTGCAGAAGGATTTGGAACACATACCAAGGATCTAGGAGACGTTTCAAACGCTTCCAAGTCTTACATCCGTGACATGGCAAACGAACAATCACCTGTTCGCCAAGTCTACGATTGGGATGCATCTGTTGACTCGACTTGTATTGCGTTTAGTGTTGAAGTGAACACACTCAACTCGCTTATCATAACCGAGAACACTTCCAACGAAAAGGGCGGTTCATGCACAGTTACGCTTGAATTGTCTGATGACGGCAACGAAAACACCGATGCTACACCGTACACAGTCGACTTCTCAGTCGCTCCAGTGAACGACGCACCTGTGATTACCTTGCAAGATGTCGACGGACAGAACTTGTTGGTCAGTGATGCTGGAAGCCGTGCAAACGGTGAAGGTGAATTCATCACCATGACGGAAGACGACACCAATGCTGACAACCTCACTTGGGATCTTCTACCATTGATGAACGATATCGACCACGACGTTCCTGCAGACCTTACTTGGACTGTTGAACCAACTGCACAGTGTGCATACACCAATTACTTCACAACGGCAATCGTTGGAACTGACTTGGTCTTCACGCTGATTCCAGACGCAACCACAAACGGTTACGATTGGGAAGTTGACTACATGAACGACAACGGTATCCACCAGCTACGACCTGCTGGCCAGACTTTCTGTGCCATCAACTTGGTTCTCAAGGATACTGCTACCGCACCATCACACACGCCTAACTACGACACGACTGTCCTCAACTCAGCATTCACTGAGCAACTGGCACCGTACGCTCAAGGCCAAGATGATGTTGTGATGTATGTCACTATTGATCGTGTTGCAGAGAACGTCGCAGACTACTCTCTTGACACAACATCTGGAGTGAACTTCAACGGCATTACCAACATCATGACTGGCACCTATGTTCCTGTTTCAGTGAACATCGATGCTGGTGGCGATGAAGGACCATACACGTACGACCACATGTTGGCAGTGACCTTCCACACAGATGGACACACTGAAGAAGAAACCACACGATACTACAACGTTCCTGATTACGGAACAACGTTGACTGTTGAGGAAGACATCTTCATGACAAAGGACACGACCAAGGTAGAAGTCTCAATGGATGTTCTAACATGTTTGAACAACCCATGTGACCTCACTGTTTCATCCAGCGAGCGATTCCAATCTGATGACCCTGAGTCCCACCGTGCTAACAACGGCGGTTCCCAAGGTGCTCTTTGGTCCTCTCCTGGTCAATACGGACAGAATGCATCGCAGACCTCGGAACGCCGACCAATGCTCGAAGACAGTTTCTGGTGTAACAACCGAATGACGACCTTGGATCTTGCAACAGCTGAAGCAAACAACGATTGGGGCAAGTGTAACGAATACGCATCTGGCTCAGGTTCCTTCGGAGCAACTGGACAGAACCTACCGATTGTTGTCCGAACCATTGGAGCAAGTTCTGTTCCATCGTTCGCACCAAGCATCGTTGTGGTCAGTCTAACTGGCTTGTTTGTCAGTGCTCTTGCCTTCTCCAGCCGCCGTGCTGACGATGAAGAGGAAGTTGTTGAGAACAAACTCGAAGACGACGAAATGGCTGTGAGCCCAGTTATTGCTACCATCCTTATGGTTGCAATCACAGTGGTTCTATCCGGTGTCATCTATGTGTGGGCAAGCAGCCTCGCAGAAACTGATGTCAAGGGTGTACCTCGAGTCACCTTTGCAATCGATGATGTCAACAGCTTTGATGTCGACGAAGGCCACTGGAGAATCACAGTTCAAGCGTCTGAAACTGACTTGGCAACCCAAGCAGTCGAGGTTCGTGTGTTCTATGTTGATGCCAACGGTGAAGCACAAGTAAAGACAACCAATCTAGCAGATACTGCAGGCGTTTATGGGTTCAATCCTCAGAACAGTGACTCTATGGTTACGTTCGTGGACCAAGTGAATTCTGAAGGTGATGACAAGGTTTCGACCTTTAACACCGGTGACACAATCTTTGTGCGCACGCATGACTCTGACGGAACACCACTTGAAGATGTGACCATCTCCTTGAACTACGCACCAAGTGCTGGTCAAGGTGCACAACTTCGTACATGGTCTGGCTTGTCTTACGACGTCAGCGCTTGAGTTTAATCGCTTAAGTGACGAGAAAACGGACGCATTGGGGAGGGGTTTAATCCCCTCCCCTTTGTCTCCCGCATCCCTTTGATGGGATGACTACCTTTCGAGGTAGAGAGCTACACGATCGCAGGGGGTTTCCTAACGGGGCCCCCTGCCTTCGTCCTTTTTTTTTCTTTCTTACTCTACGGTTCCGAGCGAACCCTTTCAAGTGATTAGTCCATCAGGGTATTGTTACTCATGTCGAATGCCTCAGAAATCCCCCTTACAAAGTGCGTTGTATTCGATTGTGATGGAGTCCTTGTTGACGCCGTAAGTTCGTGGAGAACCTTGCATGACCATTTTGGTACAGATAACTCTCTTCATCTCCAACGTTTCATCCGTGGAGAAATCACCGATGTCGAGTTTATGCGCTCGGATATCCAGATGTGGAAGGCTGTCCAAGACCCAATCTTTCGTGATGAATTGTTTCGAGCCTATTCCGGTGTGAAGCTTATGGATGGAGCACGCGAAGTCGTTGAGGAATTGCAATCGAACGGTGTGTTTGTAGCAATCGTTAGTGCCGGAGTAGATTTGTTTGTCTCATCGATTGCTGCAATGCTCAAAGTCGACGATTGGATTGCAAATGGGTTTGTTTTCAATGATGATGATTCACTTTCAGACGAAGGAGTCTGTCGACTTCATGCAACTGGTAAGGGGGATGTCATCCATCGCTTGTTACAGATGAATAACTTAGATGTTGAAACATGTGTTTCAGTTGGTGACTCTGAAATGGATTTGTCGATGCACGTTGATGGCAGCAGGTTCATTGGGTTTAATCCGACACGCGACTCTTCCATTGCAGCATTCAACGATGCGGATATCGACGTGGTAAACGGTAAGGATTTGCGTGCAATACTTCCGTTCCTGCGTTTGCAATAATCATGCAAATGGTATTGCTGTTGTAGCGTGACTCTTCAAATTAACAATGGTGAGCATACATGGTTTCGGCTGGAACCCCAGCATTCTTTGGTAGGATGTTTGGTCTTGCCAAGTACTCGAACAAATCAGCGTCGTACCCTTGAAATCAATGCAAGCGTGACCATGTACGTGTCCTGTTACAAATATGTCAGGTACCTCACGAATCACGAGCCCATCTTCTGGTTCGGGAGAAAGTGGAGTTTTCCCACCCCATTGGGGGGCTAAGTGTCGGCGTCTGAGCATTTGTCGCATCGCTTCCACAGGGTCTGCGTATGTAACTGTCCTTAGACCTGCCACAAAATCGTCAATTGACTTGCCGTGATAGGACAAGAGGCGAACGCCATGGAGCGAAAAATCACACGGGTTACCTACGAAGGTCGTTGTATTGTAATCCTGCTGAATGTCTTTTTCGAAAGTTGGCTGAGGTTCAGCAGGTCGTACTGCATCGTGGTTTCCAGGAAGCATGACACATTCCACCCATTCCGGTAATAATTCCAGTAAGCGAGCAAATTCAGTGTATTGGCCAAACAGGTCAGGAATCGACAATTCACTGTCCTGGCCTGGATAAATACCGACTCCATCGACGCAATCTCCAGACAGAATAAGATATTTGATCGTCTTTGCTAATGGGTCGGTGTGGAACCATCGAACCATTTTATGCCATTGAGCCTCGAGAAATGTCTTCGAGCCAACATGTATGTCCGAGAGGAATGCTACACTAACGCCGTGTTCTGATGAGGCCTTCTTGTGGCTTGCTTCCATAGGGAAATGCAAGTCATCGACATAGAACATATCTCCCGTTTGACTGAACGTTCCTGAAACGCCAAGCACATCGTCTGGCATGAGTCCAGCTTCCAAAATCTGCTCTTGAGCTCGGTCTCTGTCGTCACCCTTTCTTTTGGTAAGCAAACAGGTGAGTTCACCGGTTTCATCCTCTAGATTCCACATGAGGTGGCCGTTTTTTGTGTAACGAGGTTCATTCACCAGCCCAATCGCTACTGCTTTGTTTTCATACCCCTGATACCGACTGCTTTCTGCATGAAGCCTTGAGATTTCAGTTGGAGTTCGTGGTAATCTTGAATTTTGAATGATCATTTTGCGTATACTTTGCAACCGGTCCCCAAAGCACGATGTAATGTCGGCCATTTTTCCCTCAGTTACACTGTTGCCAGTGATGTCATAGTGAACCAAAATATCTGAAGGAGCATCAGATGCATGTTCGCTAAAGTCAGAGGTATTCCAGTCTGGCAAGTTGTTACGGAATCGAATGTCCAGTGGTTCGGGCGCTTTTATTGGAGCAATGGTGCGACCGAGTTCAGCAGCCGGCGGCTTGACAACAGGTTTGGCAACAATCGGTGTTTGCTGAGGCTGCCGTACGCTCTTTCTCCCATTCCATACTTCAAGCATTGATTCCAATATTTCTTGAGTGAGATATCCCTTGCTGAACCCGACGATTGCTGCACAATCTAGCACGCCTTTGAGGTCCTCGAGTTCGAGCAGTCTTGAACGAACTGAAGCCGCCGGGAGAATTCCTCGGGTGCGTAGAAGACCCGTCATCTCCTCCTCGGTGGCACCCATGATGAGAGGTGACGCATTCAGTGCAAAAGCACATCGGCTGGTCTGGTTGAGAAAAGGTGATGTCTAGTCCCATTCGACTTGAGTGTCAAGTGTCGATTCTTCGGCAGGAACGGCTTCTCCATCCCAGGCATCGTCTTGCCAAGGTGCAGATTCACGTGCCGCTTCTTCTCGCTTTTGACGCTCCAATTCAAATTGCACTTTGACCGCTTCTTCATCTGCCAGAATCCTCAGTTCTTCTTTGCGCTGTTCTTCAGCCATCGTCATTGCCTCGTCCCATCTTTTGATGGTTGAGTTGAGTGCGAAATGAACGAAACCGATTTTGTTTTCTGCACGGTTTCCTCCAATTTGAGTTGATTCTGCATTTGCCCAATATCGAGAGGCAATACCTACGTAAACCAGTCCAACTTTCTTGTTTGACCCGTCATTCTTTGGTCCGGCAATGCCCGTAATTGAGATGGCAATGTCTGCATTGGCGTTCTTGAGGGCGCCTTGAGCCATTTGTATGGCTACTTCTGCAGATACAGCACCCTTCTTTTCCAAAGATGCTGGCTTGACACCTAGTTCACGGATTTTTGCATCGTTCGAGTAGGTGACCCATCCTTGGTTGTACCAACCTGATGCACCTGCAATGTCGGTGAATGCACTCGAGAGCAAGCCT
>JABIWF010000060.1 GCA_018701175.1 Methanobacteriota archaeon | reverse complement strand
CATCCAAATGCTTCGAACCGATGAGCGAATCGTCTGCATTAAAGGAAATCATGAGCAAATGGCATTGCGCAGCATCACGGAAAACGGTGAAATCGAATTGTGGCAACCGTGGATGCGGCGAGGTGGAAAATCGACATGGGGCTCATACATTGTTCGAGCCAAAGGAGATCTGTGGCAAGCGAAATCCAATTTCTTCGACGACGCAATGTGGATGGACTCGCTTCCAACACAAATCGTACTGGACGATGTTCGACTTGTTCATGCAGGTTATGACCCACGAATGCCCTTGGATTCACAAGGCGAAAAGGAATTACTCTGGATTCGAAAACGATGGTTTCAGCACGACAAGCCGGTTGACCCAAAGCGCATGGTTTTGTTTGGTCATTCGACCACCACCAAAGTCGGCAAAAATGCGGGTAAAGTAGCCTTTTCGCAATTTCAATTGGCGGATGGAAGGCCCGCATGGGTTGGCATGGATATCGGAGCATACAACCACGTCTCACCTGGACTTGCTGCGTTTGATGTGACCTCATTAAACGTCATCAAACAACCAACCATCCGTTCAGAACGATGGTTTGAATCGTTTAATTCTCAGCTTGGCCGTCAGAGGAAAAAGAAATATTGGCGCCAACCTGATGGGCGAAAAGAGGCTTGGGTCGCTGAACACTTTGGTTTGGGAGTCTTACTCGCAAGCCATCGTAAAGAACACATGAGTGAAAAGAAAGCACGTCACCGTCTACGTATGGCAGGGGTCGTCTTGTCGCCAAATGATCATTCGTTCTCCCATCTTGAAAGGCGAGCAAAATACACCGATGACTCACTGATTGAAAGTGTGGAAGAACGAGCAGACTGGGTGCACAAAGGAAAGCGAATACGGCTTGGCCCTGGAACTGAAAGCGAACGATTCCCTCCCCATCTGCCTGGCCCAACTGGGTTTAGGATTCATACCCGGAGCGGTTCGAACCGTGCAGGTAAGCGCCATGCCCAACTCCCCGATAAACCGAACAAAAAGGACGGAAGAAGAAAAATAAGTTCTTGATTCCGTGCATGAGCATGATGAAAAACGGAAAAACAATTCCGAAAAAGCGAAAAATGCCTCTTAATTTCCGGAAAACGGGGCAATGAGAATGTATGATGCAGGTAAGCGAACCTTAAAGAGGGAGTATGATGATTTTTACAACATGGAAGACGAAACCTCAGTCAACACCAATCCTTCGACCATGGAAACCCTGCGAACGGCCTTTGCCCTCGTGATGAAACAACAGAGACTCCACCGAGATTTCCTCAAAAGTTCCAGAGAGACCGAAGAGCGGCTTTCTGCCAACCGCCCATCCACAGTTCTCTTCTACGGACTCTAAACAACTCACGCCTCGCCTCTCTGCTAACCGCATGTCAACCTCCAAAGCAGAGAGGTGAAGGCCTTTCTTGAGAAGCGTTGATGATGGCGAGACGGCACGCCCACTCATGGAGCAACTGGCATGGGAAGCAATCCTTGCTGCCGGCGTCTTTTTTGTTCTCGGTGCTACATCGCCAGGACCGAGTCTTATTGTCATCCTCCGTAACACACTCATCGGTGGTAGACGCCAAGGTGTCGCATGTGCTATCGGGCACGGAATCGGCTTCGGGATCTATGCAGGCAGTGCCGTATTTGGACTGATCTTGCTGCTTGAAAACTCCCCTGATGTATTCTTTGTCCTGCAAATCATTGGCGTTTTCCTTCTGATTTGGTACGGGTTCAAAATGTGGACTGCAGAGATGGATGCCCTTCAAGAAATCGAAGCAACTGCTGGACAACATCAACGCCAAGGATTTGCCGAGGGATTCGCAATCGCCTTCTTCAATCCTAAGATTGCGTTGTTCCTCGTTGCCGTGTTAGCGCAAGTATTGAAGCCAGGGATGGGCATTGGAACGAAACTTGCCATCGGCATGCTTGGAATGACCATCGATACGTTGTGGTACCTCATCGTTGCCTTGGTCCTTACCGGCACACCAGCACTGGAATATTTACGTCAAAAAGGTGAATTTGTCTACAAGGCCACGGCTCTTGCTCTGTGGTTTTTCGCCGCAAGTGTTGTCTACAGCCTAATCTAATTATTTCTGGCAGCGAGGACAGAGGAACGTCGAGCGGTTGCTTTGTACAATACGTTCAATCGTGCCGTTGCAACCCTCTTTGAGGCAAGGTCCATCCTCGCGGTCATAGACTTGGAAATGATGTCCAAAGTAGCCAAGAGTACCGTCTACGGCTGCGAAATCGTTGAGCGTTGAGCCACCAACCTCGATGGCTGCCTTGAGAACTTCTTTCACTTGCTCCACCAGCAAGATGAGGGCTTTGGTAGGACGACCGTCCTTGCGAACCAGTTTGTTGGTTGGTCGAGTTGGAGAAATGTTGGAACGGTGCAATGCTTCACAGGCGTAAATGTTGCCAACTCCAACGACAAAACGTTGGTCAAGTAAAGTGGTCTTGATTGGCGAGCGTTTGCCCTGACAGCGACGGGCTGCGTCTTCTGCAGTCCACTGTTCAAGCGGTTCTGGACCAAGGTGCTCGAGCAACGGCTGAATCTGTTCTTCAGCCCGAGGAAAAACATCTGCGATTCCGAAGCGTCGAGGGTCGGTGTAAACGGCAACTGAGCCGTCATCAAATCGGAACTCCATGTGATCGTGTCGGCCCTCATAGCCGGTTAAATCGCCAAACTTTGAATGATTTGGACTGCTTTGAATTTCGGAATAACGAGGGACTTCTGACGGCGTGATCAACGTGTAGCGACCCGACATTCCAAGGTGTGAGAGAAAGACAAGCCCATCAGTGGTATCGATGAGGAGGTACTTCGCTCGTCGACGAACTGCCTCAATCTTCTTGCCGGTCAATTGCTGAACCATGTCTTTGGGGAACGGAAATCGCAATCCGTCTCTTCGAAGATGAACTTCAGTCAAAACACGGCCGACCCATGCTTGCTCTAATCCGGTTCGGACCGTTTCGACCTCCGGCAGTTCTGGCATCAAATCACTCCATCTTGCGGACTGCGAAAAGTACGTGGTTATCCTCGTAACCGGTTAATTCAATACGTTCTTCGACTTCAAATCCTGAGGTCGCAAGTTTGTACTCGACTGCATCAAACAGAGCCTCTTCTCCTTCCCCAGTCCAGCGTTCGCTCGCAGCTTTCAGTGAGAGAAGGCCGGTACCGTCACGGTTGAGGAATCGGCGGCAAGCAGCGATGAAAATATCCACTTGACCTGCTTGAGCAACATCCTGGAACAACCAATCGACTTTTCGTGGTAGAAGGACACCCCATGCAGCATGCTTTCGAGCATCGCCAAGAACGGGCACCAATCCAGGTCGACTCTTGGCCATGTGAGTCAATTCTCTGAGACACCGAGGTGCAAGGTCTACAGCAACTAATCGACCTTTCAAATCGTTGTGTTGACCGCACAGATGGTCGTGCAGATGGCTGATGGATGTACCGTGACCTGCGCCGAGGTAAAGCACATCCGTGCCTTCTTCTGGAAGCAGCCACGAAGGGTCGCGGCGGGTGCGCATGATGGCGGCACCAAGTTTCGAACGGGACGGGTCCCAACGGCGGAACTCCGTTCCTGAAAACGAACGCAGCGATTCACCGTAAACAGCCCGCTTCGGAACTGCATTCATTGTCCACAGCGCTCGTCCGTCTTTCATTACGGCCCATGAAAGCATAGTCCTGCGGCGGTTGTTGTATCGTCCCATGAAATCACCTCAACCTCGGCGTGAAGGTGGAGATGGATACGCTTCACGAATATCCTCAACTTTTTGTTCAAGTTCTCTCATTTCCTCTTCGCCCCAAGGCTCACCTTCAAAGGCATCAATCTTAGCAGCAATGCTTGCTTTAGCAGCCACGGTTCGAGAGATTTTTCCTCGAACCCAGCGAGGGGAGCGGGAGATCCATGGATGCATGAAGATGTGGCCGTGTTTTGGCGGAGGTGCTCCAGTTTTCAAGTGGTTGAAGAACGCCTTTTCAGCACCCAAAACCTGAACGGTTCCAGCAGGCAAGCGAGCTAGTCGCATTCTGCCGTGGGCCTCAACACATAATCGGGCAGCGAGTAAAGGACCGAGCAACGCCGAGAGCGACGGAAGATGTTGTTCAGAGAGATGGCGAATACCGTTTTCCAGTCGGTCGAGTTGACCGCGAAAAACAGATACACTTTGGCCCCATTCTTTGAGTGCCTTCCATTCTGGTTTGTCGGGTCCAACCGGAGGAAGTGAGACGCCAAGGATTTGAGAAAGGTGTTCAAGAGATTCAGCCTGAGAAACTGTTTTTCCGAGCGAAGAGCGGTCTTGCCCAAAGCGAGCCTCTGGCAAAAAGAGTCCAACCCATTCGACAAGACGTGCTTCCATTGTGATGAAGGTACTGCGCATTTCATCGCTGGCTCTCATCAAATGCTCAAGACGCCGGTCAGGGTCACCTGCAGCTTGTGCAACACCCATGGTGGCCATCGCTATTGCTGCTTGATCGGCTGCTTCTTGTGCCTCTTCATCAGGCAATGGCCAGTCTGCATCAGGTAGGTCAGGCTCGCCGTGTACACGAGGTTTTGCTTCTGGAAACCGTTCGAGAAGAAGCATGGCTTCTGGGGTAAGTCCACCTGCAGCAATGCATTCAAGCCGTTCGACAATGGTTCTTTGGTCGTGAAAACCGTCCCATTGCTCATCGTCAAGAATTGAGCCATGGTCATCCGTAATCGCTGCTGCACGCCAGTCATACCAAAGCCACATGATTCTCCGATTGGGCACCATCTATTCACCCTTCCCTCTGTGTATCTGTGCGGATTCAGCATCCGAATATTCTTTAAAAACGCATAAAAGTAGAGATTGAAGTTCCGACAAACCTAAGTAGCCCTTGATATGCCGTCTTGCTATGTTTTGCCCCCAATGTGGAACCTTATCCTTCCCTAACCCGAGCGGTGACATCTCATGTACGAACTACAAATGCGGATACAATGGTCCAGCAAACGTCGTGATTAAAGGCACTGATGGAAAAGATGTCGACCTTTCCAAAGCGACTTCCAAAACCGAATCAAAGAGTCGAGTCTATGAAGTCATCAAGGATTCCGACAAACTCCACGGCGTCCTCACAACTGGAACTTACATGTGTCCCAAGTGCGATGGAATTGAAGTATTCTCTTACCTTGAACAAACTCGCTCTTCTGATGAACCAGAAACTCGAATGTTGACCTGCAAGAACTGCGGTCACGGTTGGCGAGAGTACTGAGCCTTACGGCCAGTTCATTCAATGAACTCAATTCGAACAGAAATTGAGCAGTCTAGGCCAACTGTCGTTGTTGAACCAACTTGAGTTGGAATCACATGTCGTTTTCAACACGTGGAGCGAGGAAATACTGGATTTCAGCCGCACCATCGTGGAAACTAAAGGACATCGAAAGAGGATAGTTCTCTCCAAAGCCAATTTCTACAGATTGCAGGTTACCGAAGATCTTCGACAACGGAACAAGGTAAGTGAGAGAGTATTGGCTTCGAGCAGGCGCATCACATTCGATGTGTTGCAGTTCCTCTTTGTCGAAAGTAACAGTCACTGAGTCGGTCGAACCTTGCACGTGGACGGTGAAAGAATTTTCATCGATACTGAAATTGACGAGGTCTCCAACTTGACGAGCTGCACGCAATGCTTGTGTGAAATCAGCACCAGAGATGGTTACTTTGCACGGCAATTCCAATGCAGGAAGGGTTGGAGGCGTCATGGTCGAGTTATCCAAAGGACGGATGTTACGGTCAATCTTGCCCAAGTTAACGGTCAAGACACCGGTTTCGTCACCATAGGCCATTTCGATGAGATCAGTTGGACCTCCCAAACTTACCAATTCCTTGATTTTTCGAATCTCGAGACCTAGGCTTGTTGCATCAAGTTCCCAGGTGTCAAAGGCAGCAGCGTCGATGTCCATTTGGATCATTGCAACGTGT
>JABIWF010000005.1 GCA_018701175.1 Methanobacteriota archaeon | reverse complement strand
ATCGGGGCCATCGGGGAAATGAGTTCCTGTGACCATGGAACAGTAATTGACACCGAGGTCGTACTTCATCCATTTCGCCAAAGCCAACCAGTGTTGAGGCGGGCATATTGCCCGAACAAATGCGTATTTCTTGGCGTTTGAATGGTTTTCGATGGATGCGACTATGCCGCTTCCACCGAATCGGTCGTTGATTGCAGCGAGGCAGGAATCGGCAGCCGAAGTATTCTGTTCTACAGAAATTGAACCAACCATCTCAGTCCTCTCCCACAATAACTGGCTTTTCACTGGCTCTTTGAGCGCTAGGAGCGGCACCGATACGAATGATTTTTTCACGGAGTAGCCCAAACCCGTCAATCAATGCTTCAGGGCGCGGAGGGCACCCTGGAATATAGACGTCGACTGGTATTACCGTGTCCACGCCTTCGAGAATATTGTAGGATTGGAAGTAAGGTCCACCGGAAATTGCACATTCACCCATAGCAATGCAGTACTTTGGCTCAGGCATTTGCTCCCATAGACGGACGACCTTATCAGCGAATTTCTTGGTGATAGGCCCGTTGATGAGTAGAACATCGGACTGTCGAGGGGATGAACGGAACAGAACACCAAATCGGTCTCCATCGAACCGAGGGGTAGCAGCAGCTGCCATCTCAATAGCACAGCACTTGATCCCCAAATGGAGTGTAAACAATGATTTGCGCCCAGCCCAATTGAAATATCTGCCTGCAAGAACACTAAGGAACTTCTTGATCCGTGTTGCCTTGAGTGCTTCGTCGGTTACACCGCCGACCATCTCAACCAATGCGCGACTGTTGAATGCTGCGAAATTTTCTCCTGCTTCTGCCATGATATCCACCTCAAATGTAAATGCGACCTCGCTTACGGAACACGTACCAAACGCCAAGAGACATTATTGCAAAGAAAAGAGCAAGAAGCGTCAGTGCGCTCTTTGCTTCAGCCACTGCGTTTTCTGGAGCGCCAGCAGTCGTTGCATCGGATGCAACCATTCCACCAAGAACCAGGAACATGAAAGCGACATCGAAGACGAGGAAAATAATGGCGTACCAATAGTACTGGAAGTGAAATTGGATCATTGCGTCACCGACCGGTTCACTGCCGCACTCGAAGGTCGTCAAACGCCGAGGGTATAGGCTGTGGTCACGCTCATAGCCTTCCAAAAGATACGAGCGTGTGATGTGAGGCCGAGCAGGATCAACACGGGGACGAACGACCCAAGTGATGAGGAAATTGGTAAGCGGCATGATGATTCCGAGAACCGTCAAAAAACCAATAGAGAGGTACGCACTTGGAACCGATTCGAGTCCGGACATATTTTCACCCATATGCAAAGCATACGCTCCGCATTATCAGCGACTTGAGGGACTCACATAAGTATTCCCAAAACATCACGAGGAAAAGTGAGTGTATGGCATTCTTGAAACCAGCACACTGCATGGCAGTGAAGAGAACTTCATGGCCGTGAACCACCGATGAATGACCTCATGACAAAAATAGCCAAAGCAAACATCACCAAACCAAACCCGTACATCACCGCTTCCTCACTTTCCAAGCCAAGGCTCACCCAACCGGATGGTACATCTCCGCTGACGGCAAACTCGACATTTTCTCGATCTACAACACCGGTTTCCACCGGTTGAGCTGAGAGTGTGAATTTGAGAGTATTTGCCTGTTCCGCACCAGTTGGAGGCCGAATAACGAGTTTGAGGACGATGGTTTGATCAACCTCAAGATCGCATATGAATTCCTTAACCTCTGATTCGCAGTAGTTCTGGCCATCAGGCTCTCTTAAGTCAACAGACCAACCACGGAAACTCTCCGAGGTGAATATGAGTACCTCGCCACGAATATTTCCAGTATTGGTTAAATTAACGAGTATAACTTCTTTGTCAGGGTAAATGAGGTCTCTTTCAGTGGGCGTATTCTCAAGGTTAAATTGGAAATCATAGAGGATTTGGACATCGAGTACTATGTCAAAATAACCTGAACGGTTTGCTGCGTTTTTGGTGCTGATAACGACCACTTCCAACAGACCCCCATCTCCTGTTTCTGCTCCGGGATTAACGGTTAGTTTCATTTCGAAATACATTTCAAACGGACGTGCATCATGTCCACCCCCGCACAAGCCGAGTTCACACATCTGTGTTTCAGCTGCATCTTTCGTCGAACCAATAATAGGTTCATTCGAAGAATCAAGCAAGAACATGCTGTTGTTTTGATCCCATATCCCGTAACCGGCCGGGACATCGATTGAACCGTCAACGGGCAATCCATAAAGCGTCAATTCTCGCGTTGCAATTCCTTCAAGGCCTGAGATGTCAAACACGGCTTTGTCGTTACCGTCTCCAGTATTTTTGACCCAGAAACCATATGTTTGTGTCCCTGAAGGTGGCAGGAGAGCGGTACCTGAACGCTGGTCAAGTCCACCATCAACGAGTCGGACATCCATTGCAAACACGCGGTCAGAGAGGATTGCCAAGAACTTGAACTCGCGCTGATTGTCTGGCAATCCATCGCCGTCTTGGTCGCCAGAGTTGGTTGAATCATCCTTGTTGATAATGCGAACAGTAATCCGTGAAGAGGAAAGTTCTTCTTCGCCGTCAATACTGACAACCATGAAAACTTGGACAGAGCTTTGTGCCGCTACAGCGATACCTTGAGAGGATGAAATGATGTTACCATTGCTGTCTTCGCAGTGAACATCCCATTCAGGCGAAGCTGTTTGGTCCTGTTCGATGCAACGGTAGTTATCTTCGATATTGCCAGTGTTTTGGATCGTTACGGGGAATTTCACGAGAGACCCGGAGCGCCCGGTTTGGTCAAGAGCTGTCGCCTGGGCTTCGATACCATGTATGGCTTTCACCGAAACGGTAAGCGTAACCTCGGCATAAGCAACTCCGCCACCAGCAGGGAGTACTGAAAAGGCGATTTCGACTTGTTCTGTAGCAAGAGCGTAGGAAGGGAGCGATACAACGACACCCACCGTCTCGCTCTTGTCCGAACCATGCTTTGAACCAACTGAAACGGTGGTCGAGTCCAATTGAACACTCCATCCAGAAGGAGGGGCTGTCGATGATACGCGCAGATTGTCGAGGCCGTTACCCTGATTGGTAACGGTGAGGGAAACGGTGCCGTTCGCACCAGGCTCTACATTACTAAGGCTGGTCGTTGAAAGCGAAAGTGATGCACCAAACGACTGTCCGACAATCACCCGTAGTTCTTTCGAACACTTCACTGAGTTGCCGTCTTTGCCGAGAATCTGAATCACTGTTTCGTCGCCTGCTGTAACTGAATCGTCAGGTGAGACAATCAAATCGAACGTTCGACTTCCGTCGCCGTTATCGTAAGGCAGGAGGCCAGAAGATGAACCATCAAAGGAAACCCAGCCTGCACGGCTTCCTGTTTTTGCTATGGTTACTGACCAATCACTGTTCCCCGTGTTTTCAAGCGTCGCTGTCAACTCCGATTCTTCACCTGGGTCGACCGTCATACTTGATTTGGAGAGCGCCATTGAGCATTCGTGTAGTTCTGGAACTGTGAGGTCAAAGTCTTCGACATCTGAGGCTTCTTGCGATGGGTCGTTGGTCACAGTGCCGGTTATCTCCCAGCAGTATTTACTCGCCTCTTGGCCTTCGGGCACTTCGACAGATACGGTGACCGTTTCTGTCTCTTCTTGGTCAAGCGCAACGGTCTCCTCACTCAACTCGACGGAGAGGTCATCAACATTGCCAACGCAGCCGTTACCGTCTGCTTCGGAAAGTGACAAGGCGATGGTTTCATTGGTTTGACCGGTGTTTTCAACAACTACATCGAACTCCATTTCAGATTCCCCAGCCCATTGTTGACTACGCTGCGATTCAGAAGCCATTGACAAATCAACACCGAAAATTGCCGAGCCAGAACCGTCTCCTGCCGTTGTTGTGACGGTCTTGGTTTCGGTAGCAGGTTGTCCTGCAACATCTGGAGGAGTCGGGGCTTCAGCAGCCTGTGCAGTGATGGTTGTGTCACAACTTCCCTCCGCCGTCTGGGTAAGGGAGATGTTCATCGTGGTTTCACCGAAATCGTTTGACTCAACGACCCCAGGAATCTGTATGATGCTTGATGTGTACTGGCTGCATTCCTGAGTTGCCTCTTCACTGGTCGAAAGTTGGAGAGTGATTGGCTCTGGCCCGTTGTTGTAAATTCGCACCGTATACTCTCCTGCTTCACCAGGATTCACTTCCAAGCCGTTTGCCGGGCTGGTTTGAATGGTGATACTCGCATCACGGGCCTCGTCTGCAGCCACACCAGGGGCAACCATTGGCAACATTGAGAGTAAGAGGAGTCCAGTAAGGAAGAGTGCACGGCGTGAAGCGTGACTTTGTATCTTTTCTCGGGGGTCCATGACCCCCGGTGGAAGCCTTACTATCAAAAGGCTACCCACGCTTGATTCAAGCAAATCTGACTTGGTTATCAACTCATGCTTGAACGAAGGTCGTTGTTGAAGCCTTGCAATTCACACAATGTTGCAGTGTATTGGAAGTACAAGATGGAACTTCTTGTCGGTGGTAACGAGCACCACATCCCGGGCAACCAAGCATTGGTCCATTGATTGCTTGGCGGCATGACCAGCATGTCGGCGACTGCACTGTTACTGGAGTTTGCGCCACTGCAGGGGGTACCGTAACTAACGGAACGGTGAACTCCGGAGGTGAACCTAAAACCAAACCAGATTCTGATTTCCGGCGAGAGAGGAAAAGACCGCCAATGAGCAGTGCCACGAGAAGAGCACCAATACCAATTGCTCCAACGGGCAACGATTGGCCGGAGGTACCTGTCGGTTCACCAACAGCGGACAGAGAGAACGTAAACGAGTTGTTCGTCATTTGCTCAGCTCCTTGCAATGCAAGAGTGATCGTTCCGTCACCCGGACGGTCTGCACGTACGAGGAGACGGATTTTGGTTGATTCACCTGATTCCAAATTCAATACGTCGTTTCCGTCAATTGACGCCTTCCAATCTTTCGACCCTTCGGCAACTATCTTGTGAGAATATGCGGTATTGCCCACATTGGTCAGTGTCACCTGTACCTGTTCTTGAGCACCGGTAGTCAGTTGAGTTGTGCGTTCCATTTGCCATGCGGATTCGACCACAGTAGCAACCAAGAGACCAATGTTTTGAGTCGATTCGACTTCTTCTCCCGCAAGTTTGAGAACAAAAGACGGTTCTGAAAAAGGTTCCATTGAGGAAGAAATGATGACCGTGCAGGTGACTGGTTTGAGGTCGCCCTGCCCAATTGGTTCGATGGTTGAACATTCGCCAAACAAACCACTTGAGAGTGACACGGACGCAGTTGGTTGCCACTGGACGTTCGCCTCATTCCCGATGAGCCACGTGAATTGAAGAGGGACTCCTGTCGGGTGAGAGCCTGCTCCAAACGGCGTATCCCAGGTCTGGTCACCGTAGGCGAGCTGTACGAAATTGATGGTAGGCTGAGCAAGGAGTTCAACGTTGAATTCGCCGATCCAAGTTATTCGGTCAGAACTGCTGTCGAGATGTAATTTCACTTGACCAGAGGAACCGGTGCCGTCGCCTGAAATTCCAAACAACAGATTTTTCGAAGAGGTCCAAGGGAGATCAAAAGCCTCCATTCCCGAGGTGACGGTCCAGCCGGATGGTAATTCAAATGATGGTGTTAACGAGAGGTCAACATTCCCTCTGTGTTCCAGTGCGAACAGCATACTGAACGATGAATCAGGGCGAAGAACGCCTAGATTCGATTCCAAGTCAATATCGATTGCTTTCACGGTCTCGACCTTAATCGGGATATCAAAGATCCAACTTTCCGCAACCTCAGTTTGTGAAATGGCGGTCAAACGAACCATCCTTTCCGCACCGGCTCCTGTCATGACTTGTGGAGGAGTAAACGACATCCCAATGTCTCGATGAGTGGCCTTCGTGATGAGGCCTGTCGAACCTGAACTCGCCCCGGGCACACTGGAAAGAGTATCAAAACCTGCATCCCAGCCAGCAGGGGCTTCAAGGAATAAGTCATAGCCAATGTTGGCGTTTCCAATGTTGAACAAACGAATATCGATACTGGTCGGTTCCGTAGGGGAGACTGGAACAATTTGGTAATCGTACTCAAGACGAAGGTTTGGAAGGTCTGGGACAATAAAATAGAGCATGTATGGATAAGTTACTCCGTTGTCGACATCAATTCCGAGTAAATCAATACGATATGTTCCGGGGAGTGGAGGAGTAGGATGAACCAGTGTAACAACAATCTCAGCAGATTCTTGTCCGTCTAAAGTAAAGTTGGATTCGTTCGATCCGATATACCATGGCATGGATTGGCCCGTGTCTTCATTGACCACGGTTTGAGTAAGCAGGCTTGCATTGGTCGAAACAAGAGCAGTATTCGTCAGCTCAAGGTCCCAGGAGGTAGTTGACAGTGAGGTATTCAGCAACATGATGGTTTGAGGTTCTGCTGAAAGTTTCACTCCAGGAGCAGTTACATTCACCAAAACATCGTGACGGTTGTTGTTTTCCAAAATCTCTTCAATGGCATCGTTGGCATCGAGAATGAATGAAAGCGTGGACTCGCCTGCGATTTGTGGTGTCCACGACCATACCTGAGTTTTGGTTGAACCAGCACCAAGGTCAATGGACTTAGAATCAATTGTCACGCCGTCAACCTCGAACTCCATATCGAAGAAGCCTGAACGAACATTGCCGACATTGAATACCTTGGTTGTTACTTGTAATTCGTCACCAACTTGTGGAATGGTCACCGACATTGCGAATTCATCTTCAAGAACGACCGGGTCGGGTCGTAAGTCATTCACTCCATGGCCCATGACAGCCAATGCGAACGGTTGGGCTCGACTCCCGCCATGGAGAGCATCCTTCACTTTGACCGTCCAAATGCCGATCTCTGCGTTGTCTACCAAGACAACTTCGACGTTGTTGATGTCATCTGAAACTCCATTTGTCGTCGAGCGCCCATTTGCAAAATCGTTACCCAGGAATACTTCGCCGCTCGGATTGGTGACCTCAATATCGAGGTTATTGACCAACTGCGTATTGGAGAACGGCGAGCCTCGTTCGTCCGACCATGCGAGCACCGTCTTGAATCCTGAATTGCCTTGTGAAATATTGAATGTATACGTCTTTGAGTTTCCCGTCCCCGAGAGAACAGAACGGTCATCGACCCATATCCCTTGACCGGTTGTTGGAGCAAGAGTGTTGCGCAAATTGAGTCGCCCCCAGCCCTCATCGTCGTTCGGAATGTCACGCGTTCCAACATCTTCTGCGCCTAAGATGAGCAGTGCCTTCACCAACGCTCCTTGAGGCGATGGTCGTTGAGCGATTTCCTCAAGATATTCACGCACCATCACTGCTGCTCCAGCGGCATTTGGTGTAGCCATTGAGGTACCGGTGTACTCAAGATAATACGTATTGGACCAAGTTGCACCTGCGGTATCTCCAGCCTCTTGCGCACGGCAAGAACGAACATATCCACCAGGGGCGATGATGTCGGGTTTGATGCGTCCATCGTCAGTTGGACCGCGGGAAGAACCAGACATAATCGAGTCGGGAGCACCGGAGTATCGATTTTGATGATTGCCTACTGTGATTGTGTTCTTAGCAGTGGAAGGGGCGCCTACAGTACCGGAATCCGGACCATCGTTACCTGCTGCAAAAAGAATGGTGAGGCCATTTCGACCGTTGTAATACCGGTCGTAGTAGTTTGAACGATCGTCAACATCTTCACTCTCAGATGTGTATTTACCTTGGTCGCTTTCAAGTGACGAACCCCAAGAATTCGTGTGCGTATAAGCACCCGCGGAGTATGCAGAATTGAGGAGGTAATTGAGCGATGGAGATTGAAAGTTTCCGGTGTTGTCGTTTTCCATGGCCTGGAAATACAATTCTGCAGATGTTGCAACGCCTGAATATCCACCTTGTGCCCCATCCCCAAGAACGGTACAAGCAACGTGAGTCCCGTGACCGGAATGTTTGTCGGCGGTGGAACCATCGCCGATAACGTCGTTACTGGAAAGAATCCGAGTACCAAAGTCTCCGTGGTCTTCGTCAAGTCCGGAATCTGCCACGGCAACAATTTGTCCCGAGCCATCCAAACCTGTCGTGAAGTAACTGGTCATTTGAGAGGTTTTCATGTGCGTGCGGGCTTGATTGTTGTCGCCGGAGAAAAGTGGTTCGAACCGTAGAGTTCTCAGTGAAGGTTGTGCAGCAATTTCAACAAGATTCTCTGAGGAAAGAATGCCTTGAAATCGCCCTTCATCCCATTGATGGAAGGGTGAAAATACGAGCGGAATGAATGCCTCAACCTCTTGAGCCAATGTGTTTCCTTCGACATCAGTAAATGCTATGCCTGAAAGAGGGCCGGAATCATCGCGCCATCCCTCTATCCGCATCGAAGAGCCAACAAGTGACTGCTCACCATTTTCAAGCAAGAGAATATCCAGTACATCTCCTTCTACAAGTAAGGCCATCGGAACTTGATGTTGTGCAACGATGCCCTCCGTCTGGCCCAGCATTGAAAGTGCATTTGGGGTACCTTGGACCAGAAGTCCAGATGGAGCAATAAATTCACGAATTGCCAATCCCTGAACTGCATGAATATCATTACGTACATCGAGTAATAAAACTTCATTTGAAACGATGACGAGACTCAAGTCCAATCGTGGCACAAGCCAATCGCTTGGGACTGGACGCTGAAGTTCGAGCCCATGTGCATCGAAAGTACCGATTCGACTCACAGCAAGTTCTGAGCGTGATTCGAGTTGAGGGGTGTACTCGTCGTGTCCAATTGCATCGGAGTAGACGCCTTCAACCAAGTCAAATTGAACCCATTCAATGCCCCCGTCAGATTGCATGGTAGAGGCAGGGGATGTATTTGGATGAATCAGAGGCGATGCACTCTGCAAAACAAACAGAGTGACGAGAGCAATCGCCCACCTCATTGAATGATTCATCTTCACGGCGATCCCTCTCTACTTGCTGTCAGTTCGTTGATTCCAGTGTCATGAAATCGGCCACGTTGTCCTGTCAGCCTTATCGATAAATTGTTCAACAGTCCAAACACCAACGGGATGGCTCCATGTTTCAGAAACAATCTCTCCGTTGTAATTGGTGTATTGCAGATCCACCTTGATGACGTACTCATCCCAAACTGTATGGCCAACAACCATCATTTCCAATTTATCGCCAGCCAAAGAAGAGTGACTTTCTATTTTGTCAACTTCAATGGACATGAAATCAAGTATTTCACCGTCGGAAGATTGGAATTCGATTTGTACTGAAACATCGGTAATATCACGGCTTCCGACGTTGTGAACTTCCGACATCATGAGATGTCCGCCGCGCTGGAGGTATTGGGTCTCAACGTTGACGGCATCACGTGGAAGAGCCCAGTACCATCCGCTGACAAGAACTCCGAACAACAACAGAACCACGATACCTGCAAGAGCAACCCGACTCGGACTCACTTCTCGGCGAATCGTTCGAAGAGCTTTCGAGACACGTTGCATGTCTTCATAGGTCTCGATTCCATCTTCGTCAAGAGTATAACCGAGGGATTCTATCTTTTGCAACCGTGCAACATCCAGTAAGCCAAGGGATTCAATATCGTCTTCATGAACGACCATGTCCCCATGTTCGTTGTATGAAATCGAAGAGTCGTCTGCCATAGAATCACCAAATGAGCGCCAGGCCACTGGCGATAACGGTCGTAATCGGTTCAACGAGCAAAATATGACGGGTTTCTACAGTATCGTCAGTAAGCGTTCCGACCAAGGAAAGATCGGTGACCATACCGTTGACACCAATCGATGAGGCGGTTGGTAAGATGCCCGTGAATTGGGCATCGAGAAGAACACCACGGCCGTTGAATGAATATCCTTCAAGCAGACCAGTCGTATGGTACGGTTCAATGGTTGCCTCAGCGCTGGCAACAATGCGCCCGTTGGTAATGTCATCAATGACAATCAAAGGATATTGGAACGGTCCAGTGTAAATGTGAATGGTTGCAGATTGGAGGTTTTGGCCAATGATTTCAACACGATCCACCGTGACACCCGGTGACGATGGGACATCGGTTTGTTTGAGATAAAGGCGGCTTACACCATCACCTGAGGAAGCGACACGAACGCCCCAGTCATCGGTCGTCTCAAGAACGAACGTTGAGGGAAGGTCTTCGGCGAGCATCAAAACGTCGCCTTTGGTGTCAACAGAGCGGCCGGTTGCTTCCAGATACAAATCCATGTCATCGGTGTTGGACCTGTAATCGAGTTCCATCATCCCTTGGAACGAGACCTCTGAACGGATGTCGAACTCGGTATTCGGTTGTGCAGAAAGATGCATCTCGCCCGGCAGATCACGCATGAATGCCGTAGCAGGCCACCAGAATCCATCGACGAACCGCATCTGTTGAATCATCAACGATTCTGCAGAGTGGCCATCGATTTGATACTGTGACGGTACCATGAGGTCAATGAGGAAAATATCACCAATCGTGGTTGAAAAATCGGTTTCCTGGGGGACACCCACAATTAACGCTTCAACGCGGCTAAGTTCTCGACGGTCGATGAATGTGGCATGGGCAGAATCGAGACGGGTGCCAAGATCATAATGCATGTCGATGGATACGCGGGGCACGGTGAGATTGTCCTGCGTCGAAAACACAGCATTCGCTTCTACATTGTTTGCTTGTGTTGTGTCCAATCCAGAGATGATAAATTCAAGATCACGGCCTTCAAGTCCGTTCACGATTATACTCAACTGTTGCCGTTTTGGAGTCCATTGTTCAAGATAAACATCGAGTTCGTAAACGGGGAGATCGCCGATCATCCTGAAATCATATTCCAAAAGTATTTGTCCAGTCGGAAGACTCGGCAACCAAGAGCGCATGTGCCATGAGCGGCGCAACTCAAAGGTAATTCCCTGCTCCTCCCACAGGCTCAAGTTCACTCCTTCAATTTCGGAATCAAGCACAATACCATCTTCCAATGCAAGCAAAAGTGGGATAAATCCGGAGATATTGGTATTGTCAAACACTTCCAAAACCTGTTCATATTCCGCTGGAGTGATTTTGTAATCACGAAGTGCCTCGTCAACAACTTCACGGCTCGACAATGTGTAGGTTGGCATTCGTGAGAGGTTGAACGAAACTACCGTTGCTTCGAAAACTTCCATTCCAAGTCCGTGGGACCATTCGGGTTCATCGATCACATTGGAACCTTTTTCGATGTCTACCGTGACATTGAACAATTCGCCTGTTATCAGGTCAAGACCAAGTGACATGTCTTCACTTCCGGTCTCAAGGCCGCCCAAGTCTACAACCGTTGAATAAACGAAATCGTTGACAAGAGACCCGAAATTAACCAAGTCGCCCAAGAAGAACGATAGCGCTTGAACGCCGTCTCCTTCGTCAAAAGTAGGCAATTCAAGTCCGCCCGAATCGACTCCACTCGGGTAGGCGATGGTGATGTTTGCTGGAAGCGGGTCAATCGCCACACGACCGTTCATTCCCTTGAAGGAATCATCGTAGATTGTGTCGTCTTCCATCAAGACGTTCATTGGAGCAGAATTGGCTCGAATCAATTCGATACGCGAGTTCCCTTCGGGTCCTTTCGACCCAGGGTCCAAGGGTGAGAGGCGACGCAGGCTTGTAACATCTGAAATTGCAGTACTAAGGCTTGCTTCACCGGAGGTCTCGTTCACCCAAAAACGGAAGTGGTCGCCATCCATTGTCAGCGGTTGAGTCGAATTGGTAAGTTGTACTTCTATCGAGTCCATTGGCGTTGCAGCGACATAACCGACAGTATCTCCGAGAATAAGTTGGAACGATGAGGGGAGGCCATTCAAGCGAATTGCGTTTCGTTGATTTTCTCCATTTCCGCCATAGGTAATGGTTCCGATTGGAGCTGAGGCTGTGTAGGTGAGTGCTTCCGCAGTTTGGGTGACGTTGAAAGTACTGGGACGGTTTGAAAGCGTAGCAGATTGCTGGTTGGCAGTAGCCAAATCTCCGTCATCGTGTAACAGGTGACCAATCAAGAGCGGGCCGCCGTTAATTCCTCGAAGTTCCATTTGTCGAACATCGTTAATCGGGTCGTAATCATGGCTGACGCTGGAGATGCCACCAATTCGGGCACTCATCGCAACAGGGACAAGCGGTTCTTGAACTCCAAGACGGCCATTTACCGTTTCGATATTGGTGTCCTCTGACAAAAGAATGTGGTCAATATCAGGCAACCATGGTTGGTCACTGCTCGAGATGGCAATCGAGACTGAACCAATTTCCATTGGACTTCTCGTCGACGCTGGTAGACTCAATCGGACTTGATTGTAGCAGTTCATTCGAACCGCTCCACCAGAAGAACCAGCCGTTCCGACAATGGATTCCGGAAGACCGTTGACAACATCTCCCACATCAAGAATAACTTCAATGACGGTCAGTAAGGCGTTGTCAAAAATCTGGGCAACCGTGTTGAGGTTGGGATTGTCGTAGGATACTCGGCTCAAGCCACTCTCGGGAATTTGGAAACTGCCCTCAACAATGATGACTTTGGGGACATTTTCTATGCGCAGTTGAATAGAAGATGAATCCACATCATAGCCCCCGCGTTTGAAGGTCGATTTATAGTCCAAAAGATCGATTGATTCAGTCGCTACAATGGCAACAAGCGTATTTGGGGGTGCAGCAGGATTCACCGGCAAAGTTGGATCGTTAACGTTGTTGGTGCTGTCTCCAGAGAAGTTCTTGATTGCAATCATCATTGAAAGACGGCTCGGAATTTCTCCGGGTAAATCTGCGCTTCCCGGCTCCTCGCCAATCATGGTGAAAATCGCATTGATTTCATCAGGATGAAGTGTTCCCGAAGGGAGGCCTCGTATCCATGTTCGTGAATCCGTTGTGTTTCCGAAAGGCGAGTCACCCTCTGTCGTGTTCGAACGGTCTTCGAAATAGTGGAAGTACATGTCTGAGCCGTAATCAGAGAAAATTTCTACGGTATCGAATGTGTTCGCACCGAGGTTATCGTTACGGAGAGTGATGTCAACTTCGTTTGGGATTCGAGTATCGCCTTCTTCAGGGTGAAAACCGACATCGATGTAGGCGGTTTCCAAAATCGGAGCAGTCGTTCCTCCACCGTACCCATCAAATCGAATGAAACCAACACCGAGGCCAAATCCGCATTTATGCAGATGGCTCTCTGTTTTATGGTCAATGAGGGGGTCATAGTAACCGGTCCCATCATCGCAATCGGATTGACGGTCCGAACTATCGAAATCTGGGTTTGAGACTCGTATGGCGTAAGGGGCGGAGATGGAGGTCAGACTTAGTGACGATGCATTGATGCCGCCGTTGAAGAGTGAAGTGATGAATCCAGCTGTATTGGTGATGACCGCATTCACATTGAACGCCATTTTCTGTAGACCTACGCCAAGTGTAAATTCGTGAGGAGGCTGGGTAAATCGTGTATCGATGACGATGGCATAGGATTCCGAATCATCAAGCGTAAGATCGAAAGCCAGACCCTTCATCAAACTGACTTCAAGCTGAGACATGTTGTTCCATAAGAAATCGTTTTGGTTAAGCGCAGTTACTTTCCATTGGAAGGTCGGACGCACCCAGAGTTCCTCTACACACGGTACGGTCACCGGAGGTATACCCGGGCCAGGGCTCGGTGTCAATTCACAATCGCCAAGTTCAATTCCAAAACCGTCGCCCTGCGTTATAATGCCTTCAATGGTTAATCCGACCGATAAATCATCGACTGAATCGCCGTCAATATCGATGTAATTGTTGAACAAAACAAGATCTGTTCCAACCAAAAGTTCGCCAGTAAATGTGCCTTCAACCCACGCTTCATGGGATGGCCCGTTGTCTCTTGAAGTGAAATTAACATACACTGCATAGGTATTGATTCCGATGCCAAGAATGTTGTCAAGTCCAAGCGATTGCACCGAAAACAACGTCTCGAACAAGTTGTAGGGCCAACCGTCTGGTTGAGTGGATGCGTCCATTAGGAATTCGTACGGTCGAGGATGGTCCGCTTCAAACGGTGAAGCGTCTCGAAGTTCCAAACTGTCAAGGTAAGAACTCGCCTGAGAAAGTGGGTCGGTGGCATCAACTGGGCGTTGTGCAAGGTCAACAGCATTTAGTGCATCTGCTGCTCCTTCGGCTGCAGCAATGGCTTCCCCGTTAGCGGTTCTCTTCGACAGCGTATCGTCCAATTCATCCAGCACGCCAAAGTCATTTCTAGAAACCGATAAGTCAGCACCTGCGGGTTGGGCCATCGAGATGAACATCAAGATCACCATGGCTACAGCCATTCGACGGGGGTCTGATGCCTGAGGCAGACCAACTCGAATCAAACGCGGTTGGCCCTCTACCATGTTGCAAGCAGGAATCCCCACTATGAGAACCCATCCCTTTCATGGGTGGAGATTCAAGTGTTCTCAAGTCCGCCCTACGGGCGGTTCACAATTCGACGGTAGAATCCTTCGAGCATGAAGGACAAGCAACTACCACTTTGTTGACACCGGCTGGCATCTGAATTGCAAAGACAGCAGAACACTCGCTGCATGTGACTCGCGTCTGCACAGGTTGCGGTGCTTGTTCAGGCACTGGAATCGGTTGTGGTGGCGTGGCATTTGCCGGTTTCAAGACGCCTTCAGGCAACGAAATGCCGCCGCTCTGAACAACGGTTTGAATCGGTGCAGAGGGAGTAAGTTCGTTGAGTGTTTGAGAGGGAGGGGCCTGTAGAACTGGCTGTGTTGATGGTGCCGGCGAATCGTCGTTAAACAAGGCCATGGCGTCTGCAGCTGCTGCTTGACTACCGGCTGAAACGGTTCGGGAAGCGAACGTCGGAGGGGCAAACGCCCCTTGAGCAGTTGGTGCAACTGACGGTTCAGTTCCGTAAATTGCAGCCATTTCAGCAGCCTTGGCGTCCTCGACTTTCGAAGATGTTGACTGTACTGAGGCGTTGGCTTCTAATCCTGCAAGTGCCGTCGCGGATGAAAACAAAGGAAGTTTTCGAGTGCTCGACACGTCTGCCATGTGAGCTTGTGCCTCAGCGGAACTCAATCCTCGGTCGAGAAGAAGTTGCATTGCAATTCCTTTTTGCCAGCGGCGATGGCCAATCAACGCCACACCCATGGTGATTGCCCCAATGAACAATACCACCATCAAAATCCCAGCAATATCACCTTTTTCATCAGCGCTCTCAACGGTAATCGTGAAGGCATGGCTATCAGAATTATTCGACTGATCGAAGACGGTGAGAACAACATCATAACTTCCCGCCTTTGCAAAGACAAGATCTGCTGTCGAACCACTCAAATCTGCATCATCTCGAGCATTTCCGTTACCGTCTGAGTCAATGTTTGGGTTTGTATCCCAATGGTAACGCAGTACTGCACTCGAGTCGTAAGAATCCTGGGCTGAAGCACTGCACTTGATCGTACCGTCAACCAAACCCGATGAAGGAAGAAGATCGAGAGAAGCCTGGTCAAGAACGGGTAGACTGGTGTCGGTCACGGTGAGCAGTGTCGAAATTGAGTTGCTGTTACCAGATGGGTCAGTGACGGTGAGTGTTACTGTATGCAAGCCAATATCGTTCCATGAGAGCGTAATGGAATTGTTTTGCCCGTACGGAGTTCCATCGAGGTTCCATGAGCAAGTGCTAACTTGGTCATCATCAGTACTACCATCGCAGTTGAGAACAATGGATTGGGCGGTTACCAGTTTCCAGCCACCGCTTATGGGTTGTGCATTACCCCCGATTCGCGCCACGGGATCAACGACATCGGCAACGGTAATTGTCGAAGAGGTCGAGGCGACTTCGCCAGTCGGAGAAGTGACGGTGAGCGTCACTGTTCGGTCGCCAGGTGTTGACCAAATGGCAAGGGCTTGCCAACCGGAAGCATCAGCGTCGTTGAGTTTGTCACCGTCTCCGTTGGAATCCAGATCGGCATCAAAATCCCAAGAGGCTGATGCAACTTGATCGAGCCGATTTGGGGTCGCCATTGCGTCGAGTGAAACCGCTCTGCCAATGATGGTTGTTCCGTTCGAATCGTCATTGATGACGGGACTGAGGAGTGGGGCAAATTCAATGCGTACGGTCATTCGAACTGGCAAAGTTCCGTCACCTCCACCAACCGGTGTATCTGTGTTGTCAGCGATGAGGTAAAGCGCCTCTCCGTCCAATTCGTTTGGAACAACCCAAGAAAAAGAGTCGGACCCGTCGACTGAGCGTAATCCTGCACCGGTGATGAACAAAGATCCAACACCACCAGAGGTGTACAAATCATTCATCCCTTGAGTCTGGAGATAGACATCGCCGTTACCTTCCAATGACCAAGCAGATACAACAACTGTTGTCCCAGCATCAAGTCGGAAGTCATCACCTGAAAGCAATGTTTTGGAGGAATCACTTTGCATACCGATGACGTCATGGAAGGGTGTCCAATACGATTCTGTAATTTTGGAGATGGTCAGACTGGCACGGCTGTCAGCGCCACCCTGATCGCCCATGCCTTGGTCTCCAGAATGAGCAGAGTTGTCGAAAACAATGTACCATGACTTTGACGTGATGGAGGGTGGGACTTTCCAATGAAACTCAAAACTACCGAGGGCCGATTCAGTCGAAGGCACTTGTTCGTATGAAGAACGGTACGATTGACCCAAATCATACGGTTGCACAGAGTTTTGGTCAAACACGAGAACATCAAGAGCGTCTTGACTGACAATGATGGAGAGGTCGTAAACATCACCAGGTGTTAACACGCCAAGGTTGATTTTGATACAGTTTCCGTCGCCAATAACTGTAGCGCTAGAGAATGCCTCGGGAGTATCGTTCAGACAATTTGGCTGCTCACGGCCTTCAATCGCTATCGCAGTGGCTGGAAGCAGCATTGTGCAGAGGAGAAGCGCGACAAAGACGGTTGAACGCATATACCGCTGTATGCCGTTATCCACTTCAATGATGTGGCCGTTTGCTCAAGAAGACCAGCCGTCGTTGCGCCATACCAAATGATGGATTTCTCCGTTCTCACGAATGACGACTCGGTCACCATCGGACGCTGAAGTTACGGCTAGTCCCGAGGCAGATGCCTCGTTCATTGCTTCATTGAGCGACACAGAAGCCTCTTTGAGACGCGCACTGAAATGAGTCAAGACAAGATGCCGGGCAGAGCATGCTACTGCAGTTCTAGCGGCACCAGTACTGGTGCTGTGGAGGAATTCATCAGCCCATTGTTGTGCATCGTCCAGAAACGTCGCTTCATGAACCAGGACATCGACATTGTCGAGTGATGTGAAACCCTCTGCCATCTCAGCGGTGTCACCCGAAATCACGAGGCGGGTTGAGGGGCGACGCATGCCCCGGAAATCAAGTGCTTTCAATACCGTTCCATCGGCTAACTCGAGGTCTTCGCCTGAGGAAAGATGCGTCTTTTGAGCATCGGTAAGTTTCATTTCAGCTGCCTTCAAACGATTGAATTTCCCTGGACTGCTTTTGGATTCAACCATCCACCCACACGATGGAACCGTATGACGAGTAACAACCGGTTGAATTCTGGTTTTCTTCCAACCGTGTGGCTGAGGCATTTCCTTGACTTGCACAGGCTGTTGCCCTGGAATCAATTCGAGCCAACGGTCGCCCTTAACATCCCCAAGAATCCATTGAACAGGATAACCTAGATCTGCTGTCGTAGCACCTAGCGATTGCCAACTGCGCATCTGCCGAGCGAGCTCTGCGTTCGGAGCAGATTCCGGAATTTCGTTTGAGAGCAGGAGAGAATCGAAGACTTCCTTTGAAGTTGGGCCGAGAACAAGTAGAGGAGTCTCCCGTTTATCCAAAGCCATCGTATGCATCCAAGGCAGAAGTCCCCAGGTGTGGTCAAGATGGCCGTGCGTGAGGCAAACGGCGTTGATTCGAGATGCACGCAATGTTGTTCCCTTTTCGAAGTTCTTGAGGCGCTTTCGTTGTTCCGCATAACGCGTTTGAAAGCCTTCACCAGCATCTACGACGACGATCCCATCATCGCAATGAACTAAACTTCCACTGACCTGTCTTTTTCTCGTCGGTCGAGCAGATGAGGTGCCGAGAATGTGTACTTCCATACTCATGAAATCAACTCAGCTTTGGAGCGGTATAGGCGTTTGTGGAAACCAGCGCAGCAAGACGATTCTGTCAATGGCTCGAACCCATCTCCAAGGGACTGCAACGTGAACCGAACCTTCAACAAGTTCTTCTTCCGTATCACGGACAAACAAATGCGTACAGTTCAATCCGTTGGCATCGACCACGGCATCGTGGACAATACCCAATCGACGGCCATCTGGGAGATAGACCTCAAGGCCGGTAAGACGGGATACTGAACCTTCGCCCTCGACCATTGGTATCCCTCAGTAATTCCACGAGTCGAGGGGCAATAAAAGAAACCCACGGTTTTGATTTTTTCTGCACAATCACGCAGTTCCACCATGAGAACTCACCGGAGGAAACGAAACAGTGCTGAGAAGTTGACTTCTACACCCTCGTATTCCAGCATTTGCATTGCAAAACCTGTGTGTGCATGTGGGGAAATCGGAAGCAAGGTTTGTTCAAGTGAACCTCATTTTGCGCCTTCAGAAGAATTGAAGAGTTTGGACCATGCTATGATTTCGTGAGAGAATACAACAATGAGATTTGGATTTAAACTTACGAAATCTTATTGATTTCTAAACCAGCAATTTTAGAGAAGCGAGAGACTTCAATATATTTCACCGAATCGTTCATTGTTAATTGAACTAAATGTGAAGGAGAGCGAACAGTAAACTTCTCCCGCGAACGTCCATTGTCGCCCATAGTCACCCTCTCAGAACCGACATAAGAACCTGCAGCAATAGGATGAATCTTATAGCTTGTAACATCTAATATTCCATCCAATATTTCGTATTCGAGGATTGAATGTATTCCAGCCACATAATATTGACAATTATAGAAATAGGAAGTATCCATTATTGGAATATTGGGCCTTTGAGTAAAAAATATCCAAAGCCAAAAAACCCCGATAAGTAGTGGAGTCAAAACGATTCCAAGTACTAAACAGCCTATGCTTGATGCTGGTGTCCAAATGATTTCATACGGCGTAAATTTGAAACCATTCGTTTCTTCACCCGATTCTATGTTCTTGATTAATTCAATGATTTCCGAATGAGAAATGTGGGGCGTTGATAGTTGTAATTCCTCTTCAAGATCATCGAATTCGTCCACATTAACCCCTGCGAACTCACAGTATAACTCTTCACCCGGCGATGTCTTACATTCTTTGAGAGTTCATCGTGAGAGTAGCGTTGCGAGAAGCACGCGGCAGAAGGGTGAGGGCTGGAAGACCTACGATGAAGTGCAGAAGATTGAGCATGATGGCCGCTTCAACCGTGCCTGAACCAAACGAGTACATTCCGTAGGCAATCAAGAACAGTACGCCGCTGACCCTCCACCACTTATCTGGGTCGCTGGTCACCATCTTCAACGAGGTGTGGAAGACCACCGTAGCTGCACAGAAAGCAACGGTGGCCACGAAACTTGCAAGTGTGAATAACATCGGAGGGAACATGATTTCAGATGGCCTTTCCCAAGGCGCCCAAGGAGTATCCATGCCCACACCTAGAGTTAACACACCCGCCCCTCCTGTAGCCAACGCACCAATTAGGAGCAACGTCCGAATGGCGCCTTTGAGGGCCATCAGATGGGTGGCTATCATGATTCATATCCCAGCATCGTAGTACATATGCTCATGTTTTCGAATGTAAACAAAATCCACACAATCAAGTTTGATGAAAATGAGACTCTACCGAGAGACTGACACTGTTTGTTATGGTGAACTGAAACAAATGTTCAGTTATCCAAGCGGGCGATGTATGTCGCACGGTTACCGTTGTGTTCGTATGCGAGTACAACTCGGCATCCTTGTGAATACCCTTACTGCTAACCCACAAGCAGAAAGGAAAAGTATTATCTCGATGGAATCTAATCGTCGTCGGAATTCAATTCATCGAATTTGGCTTTCATCGTTGGGTTTCCACGTGTCAATTTCTTGATAGAAAGGTCCTGTGTCTTATTATTCGCATGTTCAAGTTGTCGTCCTGATGTCGTTAGGCTGGCCTTGATTTTTTCCAGCTTCTTGATTGTTGCATCGATATCAGTGATTGCCGATTGGTAGTATTTTTGAGCGGATGTCACATTCTTTCCAAATGCTTCCTGGAAATCGAGGAGTTTGTTCTCGAATGTTTCGTAATCGATATTTTGACTCCTGATGACTGCGAGTTCATTTCTCATTTCAAGGGACTTTCGGGCCTCGTTTCGAATGAGGGAAAGAATCAACATGAATTCCTGCGGTCTTACGACGTACATTTTTTCGTACTTGTGGGACATGTCGACTGGACCGGCGTTATAGAGTTCGTTTTCGGGCTCAAGCATCGATACGAGGACTGCATATTCGCACTTTTTCTTCTTCCGGTCTTTGTCTAACTTGGCGAGGTGAGAGTCATT
>JABIWF010000006.1 GCA_018701175.1 Methanobacteriota archaeon | reverse complement strand
GTCAACTCTACCAACCTCGACAAGTGCCTGTTGGCCTGATACTTCGTCAACGTTGTGAGTAAAAGTCACGACGCTGGAACTCATTGGCTCGGGATTTTCCATCCACCATCGCGCCCACTGACCTGATGTTGTTGCGACGCGAACAACCCCTTCATACTCGGAGACTGAAAATTGGTTGAGTACGGTGCCGTTCACGCGGCCTGAACCCGTGTAAACAGTATCTCCTGACTGAGAAATGTCGAAACTATGGATATTGGTTGCTTCCAACATTCCGTCGTTGCCCCAGAACCACCACCAATCCCAAGCATTTTCAGTAAGAATAAGTACATCTTGAGAAGCGTAAACCATCGGATAATTTCCAACGATATGATCCGCTTGGAAATCGAGGGTTTCTGTTGATAAATCAAAGGTGAAAATGCTGTTAAATCCGCGATTAAACCCGTCTTCAGGTGCAACAAAATCAGCACATTCGCCGTCACTCATGGTGTGGGTGATGAGTGTACCGTTCAAACGCTCATACACCTTGGGAAGGAGGTCTTCAAGCGCCATTGAATCGAGCGCTTCGGCGTTGTCAAGCATGGTTTTGTAGGCCACTTTCTCTCGGATTTCACGACGGATTGGGTCTTCGTATTCAAGGTCCCAAAATCCGGACGGTAAATCCAACCAGCTGCTCATTCCTGGAATATCGAGCCAGGTGTGTGTTACGGTCCGAACCGTGGCGTTTACTTCACGAGCCGTCATGTAATATCCTTCAAGGTACAATTCCTTGCCTTCATCAGGCAATGAACGGTTCGTAATATCGAGTACTGTGAATTTGGTGAGGGAGGTTGTTCTCGAAGAGCCATACCCGTCATCCCATCCCATGGCTTGGGAAAGGGCATCCGTGTTCGGAATGTTCCATGTCGAAACAGTCGAAATAACGACCAGTCTGTCGGCGTCAAGCATCATTGCCTGCGGTTGCCCTTCGATCGGTGTTGTCGAAAGGTGGGCTAATTCACCAAATTCTGGGACACCAAAAATTTCGAGATTTTTACCGTTCAAAAAATAGATATAATAGCCATCCGTTTTTACGAAGTCTGCCTCATCAACGCCTTGCTCTTGGTTGTTCGTACCAGAGTAATCGGTACCTTCAGTGCGGCGGGCCGTGGGGGCTTTATTCCCGCCACCGTCTGAGGATTCAGCCATGGCCATATCATCTTCCATCCATATGCCGCCGCCATAGTAGTATTCTTCTTCGACGGCTTGCAGAAGTTGGACCCTGTATTCTTCTGCGATTGATGATTTTATTGAACGTTCCAAATCCTCGCAATTGTCATAAAGTAAAAGTTCGGGGCTCACTGCGGTTCTTTGAACGATCGTGGACCAATCCTCGGGCAACGTCACATCGGGTACTTCGACCTCGGAATCGGGATTGATCATACCCAAACATCCTGAAAATAAAAACAAGGAAACCAAGGAGATTGCCAGTAATTTATGTGCTTTCATGGAACTTCTACGGTGCGCTTGGCTATGAAAGGATTGGTAAACTGGTTTTACATTAAGCGGTGTTTCGTTGAACGAGAATCTCTTGGCCGTTCGTTGTTAATGCCCAAGGCGATCGTCTTTTCGGCAGAACCTTCTCGATGAACGATTCGTCGCTTAGAGATTTGATATGGTACGATAGGAGTTGACGAGATAATTGGAGTTGCTCAGCAATTTGAGCGTTCGAAAGTCCGAGTTGACCAGCCCGTGAAAGTGTTTCCAATATGGCTAGACGGGTGCCAATGACTGGGTGCGCTACCGCTGCTCTTTGTTCGACAGAAAGGTGTGCTGCAGCGTACCGTCTAAGTTTACCATCTCGCCAAGATATTATTTCGTTTTGTGTTTCCAACATTTGCAAATGATATGCAGTTACTCCGTTTGCGAGTTGAAGGCCGTCGCGTAACGCAGAAAAATGAATACCGGCGTTCCCTTCAATAAAACCTAAAATTCTGCCTCTATTCAGTTCGTCGTTCCTTGATTTTTTACTTATTAGTGGTGTAAATAAAGCCATCAAAACAGCGATTTTAAGGACTTCAAAAACTCCGGATCCAAGGAATAAGGCTGCGAGAATTCCCCCTCCTAAACCAATGAAATAGTTTGGCTCACTTCCATTGCTGCCTTGTTCTGCATCCTCACTGTACTTTGGCTCGAAATCATTCCCTGATGTAGACTCTGTTGCTTCGTCGAAACCTTCCGGAGAAAAGGCCGCCCCCTCATCGTTTGGAACATTGGTTGATATGGATTGATTGTCTCCGGAAAGACCAAACACCAACGAAGAAATGGCTGCAATGAATAAGAAACGTACAACCCAACTCCCGTTCATACACTTCCATCAACCGCTGGGTCTTCAAGAACTTGGTTCATTGATTTGACAAAAACTGGTTCAGATTACATTCGGTGAGACTAAGACCGACCCAACATTGGCATATACGACGGTCGCAGGGTGATTATGTGAGAGAGCATTTGGAGATTGAGCGGCGGTTCTTCTTGAACGATAAAGAAGCACAGCCGTGGAAACTGGATTCTATCACTTCAAGAATACGTCAATGCTATTTACACAGTCCGGACATCTCTTTGAGGGGTTCTGATCTCTTCTATAAAAACCAAAAAATGTTAAGCGGCATCGCTCTTGAACAGAAAAATATAATCAACTCTACAGATGAGTGGACTTCAAGAATTCGATTTAGAGATGAGTGTGTAACGCTCACATTGAAAGGAAAGAGAGATCATGCGTCAGCCATAGAACTTGAATGGGCAATTGATGGTGTTATCGCATCTCACATTGTCGAACAGATGGAGTGCCCAACTGTAATGAAAACTAGACATGTTTGGACAGGGCCTGACGGCCTCGTATGGGAAATTGACGTGTTTGAAGGGGATTTACTCAACCTCATCATTGCTGAAGTGGAGCTACCGAACGAAGATTACTCCGTAGTCATCCCTTCGTGGATAGGTGAGGAAATTACTGGCCGTCATCAATGGTCGAACTCAAGCCTTGCTCGTAACGGCTGGCCGTGATTCACTGGTATTCCAGTAATGCTTCAATGATATATTGTTGCTCATCTGCAGTCAATTCATGCATGACGGGTATGGCAACCAGTGAAGCAGCGGCACGCTCCGTATTAGGAAGTTCACTGTTGAATTGATGATGGGAGTTGTACACTTGTTGTCGATGGCAAGGGACTGTGTAGTAGCGTCGTGCATCGATACCTCGTTCATCCAAATGTGCAATCAGATGAGTTGGGTTTTCTGTTTCGATGCAGTATTGATGCCATGCATGTTGGGAATTAGGACGAGTTTTTGGAGCGTTGATCAGCGGGTGAGTTGCCAGAGCTGCAGTGTATTTCTCAGCGTTTTTTCGCCGTCTGCCAACCCATTGCTCAAGGTGAGAAAGTTGCGAACGGCCAATTGCAGCAGACACTTCTGACATCCGAAGATTGCTTCCGAGTTGAATGGCTTCAAGGTCGGGGCTTCGTCCGTGGTTCGTTATACCAACAATGCGATCTTGAAAACGGATTTGAGTTGTCGTGAGCATGCCGCCTTCACCGCCGACGGCCATGTTTTTCGAAGGAAAAAAGGAGAAGCAGCCAATATCGCCCATCGCCCCCGCTGTATGGGAGCTTCCATCCGCATATGTTTGGGTGGCACCATGCGCCTGCGCTGCATCTTCAATCAGTACGAGGTTTTCTTTTTTACACAAATCGATAAGTTCTGAAGCGTAGACTTGTCCAAACAAATGAACACCTATGACGGCTTTTGTCTTCGGGGTTATCGCTTGCCGGACTTGCTCAACATCGAGGCAGTAGTAATCTGGCTCTATATCAACGAAAACAGGCGTTGCACCAACCAATAAAACGCATGTTGTGGATGAAATAAATGTGAAAGAAGGAACTATTACTTCGTCGCCTGGCCCAATTTCGGCGATTCGTAGCGCTGCCCACAATGCAGATGAGCCATTTTGACACGGCGTTGCAGATAATGCGACGCAGTGTTCTGCAAACTCTACCCCAAATGCTGAACCTTGGGCTCCTTTGACCCATTGCTTCGAATCAAGCGTCGCCAACGCCGCTGAACGCATTTCACTGTTCCAAGTAGGGCGGGCCATCGGGATGCGCTCCATGCTTCGGCGAATCCGCCGACCCCCTTGAGTCTGCTTCTCAAACATCGAGAGGAGCGCGCCCTTCAAGACCTGCAACCGGTTTGCCCCGTTCATGGTGTCTGAGAACAACGGGTTCGATGAAGACTCCGAGCCAGATGAAGAGCGCAGCCTTGCTGACATGATCGGGGACATTCTTTCGCCCGATGAAATCGAAAATGTTGAGGTGTCAGAACCGATACAGCAACGCAAAAAAAGATTCAAACCCCGTGGGTTGTATTTAGGAAACAGAAGAGATACTGGTGAACCAATAGACATCAAACCGATGGTGCTTGCAAGGCACGCAGCGATGCTTGGCTCCACAGGTTCTGGAAAAACTGTAATGGCAAAAGCTCTCATCGAAGAAGCGGCTTTAGCAAAAATTCCATCGCTTATCATTGACCCCCAAGGAGATTTAGCGAGACTTGCTCTTGGTATTGAGCCATCGGAGCTTGAAGCGCAGAATGGTGACGTAGCCCGGGCAAAAAAATTGCTCGATATGTGCGAAGTCAGAATTTGGACGCCGTTAAGGAGCAAGGGATTGCCGCTGTGTATCGACCCATTCAGAGCGCCACCCGCTGACCTTGATGCTGAAGAGGCAATCACTGCATGGGATATGGTAGCTGCTGGATTCACAAGTCTTGCTGGATACGATGTAGAGAAGGCGCAAGGGAAAGTTGTCAAACCTTTCCTCTATGAAATCCTTGTCGAAGGTACAAAGCACGGACTCAATGTTGGTGATTTCCAAGCCCTAGCACGTGTCGTTAGAGAGCCAAATCAAGAATTTACTCGTCAACTTTACCCGGAATGTTTCTACGAAGTTGAGGAAGGTGAAGAGAAACCCGATGTTCCAACCTGGGATGAGGTAATGATGGAACATCGTCTTACAGATTTTGAAGAAAGACTGCCAAAGACAACACGGAATGATCTCGCGAGAAGGTTGTCAGCCTATTCCTCTGGAGTGAATCAATTGCTTTTCTCGAATGGCGTACCAATTGACATCGATGCGTTTGTAGAGCCTGCAATACCCGGGAAAATACCACTCAATATTGTTTACCTCAACACCATCCAAGATGAAGCACAAAAGCAATATTTTGTACAAGAACTTTCTCGGGAATTGTACGATTGGATGCTAACTCAGCAACCGGCTGATGGTGAAATCAAACTTTTGTTTTTCATGGACGAAGTCGCACCTTATCTGCCGCCTCACCCACGTAATCCTCCGGCGAAAGATTTGATCAAATTAATATTCAAACAGGCACGAAAATACGGCGTTGCTTGTGTGTTAGCAACTCAAAACGTGAGTGATGTCGATTACAAAATCCTCGCACAAGCCAATACCACATTTATTGGCCGGTTTACCCAACCACAGGATGTTGAAAAGGTTCGACATTTACTCAAAGAAAGTGGTGGAGACCAAGATTTGGTTGCTCAACTACCAACGCTCGGGCCGGGTCAATTCCAAATGGTTGCCCCTGATGTCGACCCTGCCCCCGTCCCAATACAGTGTAGATGGCTCTACACCGACCACGGCGCACCGCTGAATGAAGACCAAGTTGAAGACATAATGTCTGAGGAAATCCGTGCATGGGCGAAAACTCGATCGTCTGGGAATACGAAAAACCGTGGCACAGGTGCGGCACATGCTGCAAGCCGAGGGTCTTCCTGGAAGGTGAAGGGTCTCGATGACGAATGGGCAACTGGTAAAGCCGAAAGTATCGTTGAGAATGCTCGTATCAAAGCCGTAGGGGGCATGACTGCTGCCGCACACGGCATCATTGATGACTCGGCTTTTGAAATTCGCCTGATGGGAGGATTTGCTGTCTTGAAGGATGGTCGCGACCCTTTGTACACGATGCAGGCTGCTGCGAATATGGCTTCTGTCGTTGTTCTTGCATGGACCATGGTCGCCCTAATGTTTGCTTGGCGAGACGGAGGTATTGACTGGTGGTGGCTGTTGCTTAGTATGGGGCTTTCGGGAGTAACATTGCTTGTTATTACACTTGAGAATCTGCTATCACACGATGCTGAACTACTGCATCGGCTCACGAGATTTGCACGGACGTTTCAGGTTGTTTTGATCGGGTGGTTGTGGGGGCTTCTGATGTGGTCATCGTTTGGTTCTCTCGATTTACTAGGCGCTGAATCATTGCTTGAAATTGTCGTCGTATGGGTTACCACATTCACGCTTATCGAAGTAGCGCACCGATTCAGACTTGGGCGTATTCGATGGAATGGCGGCTCAGCACTCGACAAACTCAAAGGCGTGACTGCTGTTCTAACTGAAGTAGAAATCACTGAGATGAAAGCGAATTCATCGCAAATCATGTCGGGTGTTCGATGGGGTTTGCACGGCATTACAATGCTCTGGCTGTGTATGCTGCTTATTCTGGGGCAAGGAACGATTCCTGAAGATGCTGTTGAGCAATGGGGCCGGCCGACGTTGTGGCTCGCTTCATTATACGCACTCATGTTCGGTAGTGAAACATGGTTGCGGATGCGTGGACGAATGCCTCAACAATGATTCGTTAGAATCACCAATAATTGCAAGTAATGATTCTCCTTGGATGTGAGTCTTTTCATTCCAATTTATTGCCATCATCGGCATTTCGTTGCTTAGGGTTAAGTCGCGGAATTGATATACGCGCGTTCTAACGGTGGGTCGAAGCAGGGGTTGCCAAGCTTGGTCAACGGCGCTGGGATGAGGTCCCAGTCTCTATGAGTTCGCAGGTTCGAATCCTGCCCTCTGCACCACTCAAAGCCATAATGGCTGGTCTTAACAAGAATCAATAACGGCTGATTATTTGTAAAAACCGACCCAACATTAAACCATTCAACAGCGTAGGATGGTTTGGTGAACAAATGTTGAATGTATGGAAATATTCCCTGTCAATACTCATTATCTCCCTCCTTAGTGCAAGCGTTTTTGCCCCAGGGGCGCAAGCAGAAATCACATATCCTGCTGATTCAAACATCTTTATTGTCGATGATGTAGATGTACTCAGTCTTGATGAGAAACGCGACATCAACCAAGTATCCGATGATCTCGAATTCAACACTGGCACCGTACTGGTTGTCATAACAATCAATTCTACAATGAATTACACAACTGGAAACGATACAAACATGTCTCTCGGCGACTACGCTGTTGACTTGTTCAATGAATGGAAAATCGGTGACCAAGATTACCGGGATGGATTGTTGTTGCTCATTGCCACCAACCAATCTGGCGATGGTTATGATTGGGCTTATGCCGGGGGAGAGCATTGGTGGGAGTATTGGTATGTTCTCGAAGAATGGGAAGAAGATTTGCCTGATACTGTATTCACAGACCTCAATAATTCTAACTGGTCCAGTGCCATTCTACCCATGGTGACTTCCTTGTCTAATGATGTTGAAGAGTTCTGGTTTGAAAATCCGGGTATTGAGCCGTTTGAAAACACGAATGATGACCCGTTTAACGAAGACTGGTACAATCCACCGCGCCTCTACGGCGAGGAAAATGACGTGCAATCCTCAGATCTTGGAGATGGTCTCTTTAGCATAGTGGCTTGCCTTGGATGCCTCGGAGTTTTCGGCGCTATTGGGTTTTTCATTTTTCGAGGTGCAAGCAGTGGTTCATCTGGAGTGAGTATGCAGCGAAACTACGGAAACAATGTTTGGTGGAGGAACAACAACGGGCATTATCCGGGTGGCCAAGGCGGCTATCAGCAAAACAACTACTACATGGGCAACGATAGCAACAATTCGAACAGTCCACCTCCAAGTAGGCAGAGTAGTTCAAGTCGTAGCAGCGGTGGTTCAAGCCGTAGCAGTGGTGGTTCAAGCCGTAGCAGCGGTGGTTCAAGCCGTAGC
>JABIWF010000008.1 GCA_018701175.1 Methanobacteriota archaeon | reverse complement strand
TGACGCCCAAATCATGCTGGTCAAAGGACTGAGAATACTTTGTGATGTTTTCCTAGTTCGGAACAAAGCGAAACGTGGCATATCTACCGTTAAAATCCTCCACAGAGAGCGTAAAAAACTGATTCGGGTGCTTACCAAAGGCGCACCTCAACTTTTAGCAAAAATGACTTCTGAAGCTGAAGATTATCGAAGGGCTGCAAAGTTGTATGCCCACGCTGGAAAAAAAAGTGCGGCGATGAAAGCCTTTGCACAATGTGAAAAGAAATCACCAGGGCATGTGGCTGCTGCACTTGAGGCATGTCAAATGATTCCTGACCAAAAGAAGCTCGTTCAGCGACTCGTCAGTGTTGTTGCTGACTCTGGCCCAGTCATCATGTACGAAGGCATATTCTACTTACAGCCAATTCATTCTCCAATGGCACAAACCGATGAGATAATCGCTGCTTTCCATTCTGCAATGGAGAAACAAATCGGTCCAACGGGTGCTTGCAAAGAGCAAATTGAGCGCATCAACGGAGAGCGTCAAGCCATTGAGCGCGGTGAAGCAGCCGCAAACGCCCGGCTGCAAGCTGCAATGGATCTACTCAAACCGCAACACGACTACTACGAGTACTGAGAATGGTAACGAGAGATGGATTTGAACCATCGATCTCCGGGTTATGAGCCCGACGGGATATCCAGACTACCCCACCTCGTTATATCCAACGCTGAAACCCTCCCGTTCTTCAATGCACCGATTCAGTACGATTGAGGAATGCACCTCGAAAAACTACTTTGAGTGAGGATTTCACACTGAATCAGCACTGCATTGATGAATATGAAGCACATGAGCCGAGATATGCGAACAGTGCGAACAGTACCGGCCATCTTGTGCACATTGCTCCTGTTAGCCTCGATTTCAGGTTGTCTAAGTTCTGATGGTGAACCGGAGGAAACCAGCGCAATCGAACTGATCGTCTATTACGACGCAACTTCAGGTGTCATTGAAGAAAACGTGCAGAACAACCAACAGGTTTCCGAGACCGGTGTTGAACTCACCTTCGACTTCTCGTACACCAAATCATCCGCAGGTGCCATGGTCACCTACTATTTCCTCCCCGGCGACGGCTCCAGTGCTGTTGAAAATGACGCTGCTGAAGACGGTGAAGTCACCTACACGTACCTCACGCACGGTCTCTTCGATGCAGCAATGGGTGGCATCGACGACCAAGGGAACGATTACTTTGAGAACATCACGATTCGCATCGACAAACAGATTTCTTGGGGAGACAGCAACACTGCTGACCCTGGAGTCATGAACATCGAAACTACACCGGACTGCAGTTGTCCAGCGCCAGAAAAAATTGTAGTCGAATCAACTGTGGTGAACATCGAAAACCAACCCGCAACTCCAATCAATCAAGGGCAAACCGTCACGGTAACATGGAGAATGTTGAACTCCACTGATGCTACAACCGTCGAATCAGCACCCGAACAAGTGGGAGACGGACAAGATGCTTCATGGATGCACAACCAGTACTTCGTCGAACCAGGAACATGGAAACTCGAAGTCGATGTGAGTGCGGAAGGTAACGGCGAGGAACGAGTCAATGTCGATCACACGGTCAAGATACTCTACGACGCTCAAGAAAGCGTTCCCAATCCAATGAGCGCTCCTGAAGCCGAAGAAGAAGTAGAATAGATTCACTTTTCGTTTTCGGAAAAGTGAAGTTAAACTGAAACAACAGCCCGTAGTATTGCGATTCAAGCCTCGCAATTCAGTAGAAAGAATGGCTTTCCCAGACGCGCCCTGTTTCTGTCTTTCATATACTGTTGGCGGACCAGCAGGGGTTGGAAGTGAACAAGAATGGCAACCAAATCGGAGAAGAAAGCGAAAACTGAACTTGAAAACAATGAAAGTCCTACGGACAAAGCACCGGTAATGATGCCGACAGAAGAGGAAGTGCCTGAGCCGCTTATCGAAGACCTTCCAGGCGTAGGACCTGCGACCGCAGAGAAGCTGCGAGAAGCCGGTTTCGATGACCTCCTCGCACTCGCAGTCATGTCACCTGGCGATCTTGCAGACCAAGCAGAACTTGGCGAAGCCGTTGCTACAAAAATTATCGGTGGCGCAAAGAAAATGGCAAACATTGGCGGATTCGTATCAGGTGGCGCACTTCTTGAAAGACGCCGTGAAGTCCTCAAACTCACCTCTAAAGTGGAGTCGATTGATGACCTCTTAGGTGGCGGATTTGAAACACAAGCATTGGTTGAGGTTTACGGTGCATTCGGCAGCGGAAAGACACAAATTGGCCACCAATTGGCTGTCAACTGCACTCTGCCTCTCGAAGAAGGAGGATTTGATGGCGATGTATTCTACATCGATACAGAAGACACATTCCGCCCAGAGCGAATCACTCAAATGGCTCGCGGCCACGGACTGGATCCCGAACAAGTGCTGAGCAGAATCCACGTTGCTCGCGCTTACAACTCAGCTCACCAAATGCTTCTGGTTGACGAAATCAAGAGAATGAGCAAAGGCCTCAATGTCAAGATGATCATTGTCGATTCTCTCACCAGCCACTTCCGAGCAGAATTCATCGGCAGAGGAATGTTGGCAAACCGCCAACAAAAACTCAACCGTCACTTGAAAGATTTGAAGCAGCTTGCCGATGTGAACAATGCACTGGTACTCGTTACCAACCAAGTTCACTCCAAGCCAGATGCAATGTGGGGCGACCCAACTAAGCCCGTTGGTGGTCACGTACTTGCCCACGCTTCGACCTTCCGCCTCTACCTGCGAAAAGCAAAGGGTGGCCGACGAATTGCTCGCCTAGTTGACTCACCGAACTTGCCAGATGGTGAGTGCGTCTACCAAGTAACCCAAGAAGGTCTTCGGGACTAATTGGTGAACGAAATTACCCCTAAAAACCACTGTTTGAGTGGTTCTCAGTGGCGGCACATTCAAGGGTGCTTGGGTGAGCATGACCCTCATGCGACACTTGATTGACAGGGTATTGGAACTGACTGAATCAGAAATGGCAACGCCAGCCACCGTGGCCCCACCGATGGGTGAAGGCAGTGAAGTCGAACTGAAGGCTCTGCTCGAATCTCTTCAACCCCGTATCCGAGTGTATGGCGTAGGTGGCGCTGGATGCAACGCCATTGGAAGGTTGCATGCGGAAGGGTTGTTCGATAACTCCTACGTCACTGGATACGCAATCAATACCGATGCCCAAGCACTCTTGATGTCGCCAATCGAAGAAAAGATTCTGATTGGGCGGACCGCTCGTGGAAGAGGCGCTGGCGGAGACCCAACGAAGGGTGAAGCTGCCGCTCTAGAATCGGAGTTGGCGCTGCGACGGATCACAAACGATACGCAACTGGCCATTATCACAGCAGGAATGGGTGGCGGTTCAGGAACCGGCGCTGCAGGACAAATCGCTCGATTGGCAAAGCAACAAGGTGCCATGACCATCGCCGTGGTAACCTATCCGTTCCAATCTGAGGGTGCTCTTCGAAAGCAGAATGCTGAGTGGGGCCTTGAGCGCCTCCGAGAGCATTGCGATACAATACTCGTCATACCAAACGAAAGACTGCTTGAAATTGAAGGCGTCAAAGACTTGCCAATTACCAGTGCATTCCGAGTTGGAGATGAACTGCTTGTACGCTCGATTACCGGTGTTGCAGAATTACTTACAATTGACGGCATGGTAAATCTTGATTTTGAAGACCTTCGCTCAGTCATCAACTTCGGCAGTGGCGTGGCCATGATTGGACTCGGATCTGCATCGGGCCCGGGACGGGCAGAAGCTGCAACAATGGAAGCACTTCATTCTCCACTTCTTGATATCGATGCCTCGGATGCAAGAGGCGCTCTCATCAACGTTGTTGGTGGAGCGAGTCTTACATTGGGAGAGGCTGAACAATGTGCGAAAATCATCAAGGACAAAATCTCTCCACACGCCCAAATTATCTGGGGTGCAGCAGTCAAAGAAGAACTTGAAGATGAATTGCGCGTCATGCTCGTGTTGACTGGAGTGAAGAGCGAACAGATTCACGGTGCCAGTGAAAACAGGCAACTACGCGCTCTGCGTAACCAGCAAATCGAATTTGTCAACTGATTACTTTATTGCGAAGTATAAGAATAGAAGTAAGGCAATAAGCCCGGCATACAAGATACCGTACTGTGTATCGTCCAATTCGCTTGTGAGGTTGAGTTGTTCTACCGGACCCTCATGTTGAGCGCCTGGCAATACTGTGCCAAATGAATTCCACATGTCCCCTTCAGAATTTCCGTTACCGTTGACTGCGTTTCCATGCAGAACGAAGTCAACAGTCGTTGTGTTGTCGCTCGGAGCAGTCCATGTCAAATTCCAACTGCGATACTGGTTGCCTAATTCTGTATGCGTCCACCCGCCATCGAGGAATTGAACTCGAGATTGGTTTTGGATTTCAACAGAACCGTTGCTTATGAGAAGTCGGAATCCACCCTGTGCCGATTCAGAATGTTGTCCAGAGTATGCCTCAACACTCAATGTCAAATCATATGTGATGTTGCTTTCAAACTTTTCTGGAAGCCCAAGAATAATCGGCTGAGTTGTGTTTGAATATCCTCCATGGCATGTGCAACCGTTATCGGCTAAACTTCCAATTCCTGTGGGTGCACTCTGTATCGATGGAGAGCCGAGCGCCACTACCATCACCAAGCAGAGAAAAACGGACAGGCCACTGAACCTCATTGGACTTCAGTTGAAACTGTTCGTGCGTCTCATATGACTCTTTCCAAATTATATACCCTTCTTACTTGATAATCTATCGCCAAAATGTTCGCTCAGACATCATCTCAAAAAAACATTCTTTCATGTAGTAGAAGGCGAATGTCAATCCGGAAGTGAAAGGATGGGACCTTGGGATACAGCACCAATTAAACACGAAGAAGAAGAAATCGATATGTTTGCTATACTCGGCGCGACTCCTCCGGGGCAATCCAACTCTCATGCAGTAAATCAGCCGTCGTTAACCAGCATCAATCACGACCCGTTAGCAGCCTTCATGGACGATGACGAAGAAGAAACTCTTGTTGCAGACTCAATGTTTGGGATGGAAGATGAACCCGCAGGAATGTTCGAACTTATGTCTGAAGATGCACCGGTGCACGAGTCAGTGCAGAGTGTTCCGGTTACTCAACACACGCTCTCCAACGAAGTGATTACCGAACTACTCGAGGTCCTCGTCAAGAAAGAACTTCATGCACGAGCAGAGCGAGGAGATAATTGGTTAGCCAACTTGCCTGCGGAAGCACGAGCAGAGATTGAAACTGCTAAGGTGATTA
>JABIWF010000145.1 GCA_018701175.1 Methanobacteriota archaeon | reverse complement strand
TGAGGCATCCATCGGCGAAGCCCTGCCGGCTTGAGCCACCGCTTCAACAGCGTGAGCGAGTAGGGCGCATTCATCGAGAGATGTGACTTCTTTGCCGTGAACATAATGCTTCATCGATGAAACAGATTTTTGCGACGAAAGTTCGCGATTTTCTGCCGTGTATACATCGCTGTTGTCTATCGAACTCGAATAGCCTTCAGCCCATGTCGCTGGATTTTGAAAGTCATCGGTCGATGTGTACCAGCGACCACGAGCGCATCGTAACGCCGCACTTGCGGCAACTGAAAGTGCGGCTGATGAGCCAAGACCTGATGCTGGAGGGATGTCTCCATTGACTTGGATGGTGATGCCTGGTGCGCCTTGGGATGTTTGCCAGAGACGATTACGTAGTGCCTGAACATGTGGATGCTTTCTCGAATCAAATTGCATTCCATCAATTTTCCAAGGAGTTTCACCGGTTTGAACGGATTCGAGCGTCACAGAAATGCGTTGCTCGATTGCAACCGCAACGGCAGGCTCACCGTACACCACTGCATGTTCGCCGAACAGGATACATTTTCCTGGTGCGCTTGCTGTAACTCGGCCCATGATGTCCCCTTCGTGTTCACGAAGAACCTTCGCTTCATATCCCTTGTTCTTCATTCACTGCCATTGAACGAGAATTGTCGGTGCATTGAAGGGATGAGCGCGTCTGCCTTTAACTACGGGAATCCTCCCTTGAGATGAGTTACCATGGAACATCCGTTGACAATGAGTTATGGCCCAGTTTCTGGATGGATACTTCTTTTGCTTCTCGGAGGTATTTCGGGAGGATTCTTCCTCTATCAAGTCGTTAAGGCTTCACGTTTGGTTCTCAAAGGGGCTCCAGACAACCGCTTTGACAACTGGGGTTCTCGAATTATGGAAGTCCTCACGGGATGGCTCGGTCAAAAGAAAGTCCTCAAAGACCGCGTTGCAGGCGGCATCCACGTCCTCATGTTCTGGGGCTTCCTCATGCTATCAACCGATATGTTTGACCTTGCCACTGCGAACTGGTTTTCTCACAATGTTCTTCCTGATCTTGTCCGAGGACCGTGGAATCTTATCGTTGAGACGGGATACACCATTGCATTGGTTGGTTGCGTTGCTGCGTTAACCCGACGTGTTGCATTTACTCCGGAGAAACTCAAAGGGAAGTCGCAGCTTGAAGGAAACGCCATCTTGTTGCTCATCATGACCATCACGGTTACATCGTTCTTCGTCGAAGCAGGAGAATCAACGGTTTCCTCGACATGGGAACCAATCGGCTACTGGGTTGCTTCTAGCATTGGGCCAACAACATCGCTTGTCGTTGGCGCTTATTGGATGCACATGCTTGCCATCTCTACTTTTTTGTTCTTGATTCCACTGTCAAAACACATGCACTTGGTCATGGCGTTCCCGAATGTATTCTTCCACGACATGCGCCCAATGGGCACGATGGAGCCTCTCGCACGAGGCGAGGATGGCAAGGCTGTTTCGCTTGAAGAACTCGATATCGAATCCTTTGGTACGGTCAACTACACAGACTTGACCTGGCGCAATCTCATCGATGGTTGGGCCTGCACATCATGTGCTCGCTGTCAAGATGTCTGCCCTGCGTATGCATCTGGAAAAGCACTCAACCCAATGCAAATCATCCACGATGTGCGTCATTATGCCAACGACAATTCCACTGCACTTCTCGCCGGTGAAACTCCAGAACAGGATATTATTGCTCGATTCGGTGAAGACGCTATTTGGGCGTGCACGACCTGTCATGCATGCGTTGAAGCCTGCCCGATTTACATCGATCATGTTCCCAAATTGACCGATGCTCGCCGTCACTTGATGATGGAGAGGATGGAGTTTGACGAGTCTGTAGAGGATACCGTCATGCCACTCATGGCAACCATCGAAAACTTGGAGTCCGACTCGAACCCGTACGGTCTGCCTGCTCACGAGCGTGGCGATTGGGCTGCTGATTTAGACGTCAAGGTTGCAGAACCTGCTGAATACATCTACTTCGCAGGATGCGCTGCTTCGTTCGATGAACGTAACAAAAAGGTGGCTAGAGACACCATCAGTGTGATGAAAGAAGCGGGATTAGATGTCGGTATTCTCGGAATGCAGGAAGGATGCAGCGGTGATGCTGCACGCCGTGCTGGAAACGAATATCTTTTCCAGATGCTGGCTGAAACCAACCTGGAAACATTCGAAGAAATCGGTGTCAAGAAGATTGTTGCTTCTTGCCCACACTGTTTCCATACTCTTGGCAAAGAATACAAGGACTACGGCGGAGAGGACATTGAAGTTATGCACCACTCTCAACTCATCAACCATTTGCAAAAGGAAGGGAAATTACCTCAGCCTAAACACGACGGCTCAGTTACCTATCACGATCCGTGTTACCTTGGCCGGATTGGCGGTGAACTCGATGCACCTCGTGATGCAATTGGAGGCGTTGCAGTCGAAGCTGAACGGCACGGTAAGGATTCGTTCTGTTGCGGCGCAGGTGGCGCTCAAATGTGGATGGAAGAACACGTCGATGACGACCATGACCGGGTCAACATCATTCGTTCAAAGGAACTTGCTCAGACCGGTGCTGAAACCGTCGCAGTCGGTTGTCCATTCTGTTCGACCATGGTCACAGACGGACTCAGTGCCATCGGCTCTGAAATGGAAGTCAAAGATATCGCAGAGATCGTTTGGGAACAAATCAAAGCCAACGACGCTGCAATTGAAGCCAAAAAGGCCGAAACTGCTGACGCTTGAGCACCATTGAGGTGGCACAGTGAGTGAACACCTGTCTCAGAGCGATCTTCTTGCTTGGTATGCTGAATCGAAAAGAGATTTGCCTTGGAGGCACACGAACGATTCATGGAAGATTCTCCTCTCGGAGATACTTCTCCAGCAAACACAAGTAAGCCGGGGCATACACTACTGGGGGAAACTCGTCGAACGTTTTCCAACTCCCCAATCGATGGCGGATGCTGACGTCGATGAAGTGCTGCACCTTTGGCAAGGAGCAGGTTACTACAGCCGAGCACGCCGACTTCACGCCCTTTCTATTCAGGTGTGCTTACCGATTGAGGATGGCGGATTTGGAGGTAGCCTACCCAAGACTGCGGCTGAATTGCTGAACTTACCCGGCGTCGGCCCTTACACCGCCGCAGCAGTTGCAAGTATTGCTCATGGAGAGTCCGTCGCATGCGTTGACGGTAACATTCGGCGAGTGATGGCTCGCCAGTCGAAACGTGTAGAGCCGACAATGAAGGAAGTTGAAGTCTGGGCGAATGCCGTACTCTACAAGGATGATGCTGGGGATTGGAATCAAGCCTTAATGGAACTTGGAGCAACCGTTTGTACGCCTAAACGCCCGTTGTGTGGACAATGTCCAGTTTCCTCTTCGTGCAACGGTATTGGAGAACCGCTTCTCTATCCACAACCAAAGAAAGTCAAACGAAAACGGCTTGACCTCAAATGCGCCCTTCGGTTTGATGCCAATGGCTTGCCTGAGTTGGTTCAACGAGGCAGTGACGGTATTCTTGCAGGGATGTGGGGGCCGCCGATGGATGAGAATCTCGATGTCACCGGATTGAAACTGATTGGCATCGTTGAGCACACGCTTTCTCATCGTGATCTCTTTGTCGAAGTGTGGCACGGTTCATGTCATCGAGGAATTGAACCATCAGATGTTGCTATTTCATCACTCGACCGGAAAATTTTGGCTTTACGAGGGAAATAAATACCCATTCACATTTTTGATTATTTCTTTTGGAAATCTCTGCCAATCGAAGCAAGCGTCACCATTAAGCCAACGATGAGAAGGTATTCGGCGGGTGCTGCGATGTTTATCGCAGGTTGAATTTGGTTAAGTATGTCGAATTGGGGGTCGAGAAGATCCAAACTCTCTCTTTTCC
>JABIWF010000149.1 GCA_018701175.1 Methanobacteriota archaeon | reverse complement strand
TTCTCGTTGGTTCTTCTCGGAATCACCACGGGTATGTTCTTCCAGTATTTCGGAGACGTCAGCTGGGAGGGTATTGGTTTCAATCAATACGAGTACTCACACCGCTACACTTGGATTGAATCACTTGGAATTCATTGGACTGTAGGTTTGGATGCTCTTTCCTTCCCAATGGTTTGGTTGACTACTTTCCTCCTCCCTGTGACAATTATTGCTACATGGAACGAAAAGAACGGCGCTACCTACTTCCCAATCGTTTTGGCAATGGGCGGCGCTTTAATCGGTGTATTCGTTGCTCTTGACTTGTTCATGTTCTACGTGTTTTGGGAATTGACACTTATCCCAATGTTCTTCCTTATCCTCATGTGGGGTGGAGCAGACAGAAAGTATGCTTCTCAGAAGTTCTTCATCTACACCTTCACCGCTTCTGTTGTCATGTTGCTCGGTCTCATCACGCTCTACTTCTTCCAAGACCCCGGAAATCCATTGGATTACGCAGGCAGCATGACCGGTCGTAGCTACGATATTCCAACCATCACACAACACGCACTTGCTGAGAACAGCAACGGCAACTGGTACCTTGGAGCCAACATTCAGAAGGTTCTGTTCGCAATGCTCATGCTTGGATTCTTGGTGAAACTTCCAGCAGTTCCTTTCCACACTTGGCTGCCTGATGCTCACGTTCAAGCGCCTACAGGTGGTTCAATGCTGCTTGCAGGTGTCATGCTCAAAATGGGCGCTTACGGTATGTTCAGATTGCCAATCAGTTTGTTCCCGCATGCTTTGGAGTATTTCCAACTCGCCTTGATGATCATCGGTATGGTTTCGCTTGTTTGGGGAGCTATCGTCTGTTTGGGTCAAACCAATCTGAAGAAGATGGTTGCCTACTCATCCGTGTCTCACATGGGTGTTATCCTCATCGGAATCGCTACAATGCAGCCAATGGGCTGGGCAGCAGCACTGTTCATGATGTTCGCTCACGGAATCATCAGTCCAATGCTCTTCGCCGTGTGTGGCGCTTTCAAGCACCATTACCACAGCATGGAAATCGGTGCTATGCGAGGTATGGCAAAGCATTCACCTTGGATTGCCACATCAATGATGTTTGCATGGATGGCTTCACTTGGTCTTCCTCTTTTGGCAGGATTCGTTGCTGAATTAATGATGTTCATTGCCTTGTGGTATTTCATCGATGCCAACGGATGGAGCGTCTTTTGGATGGTCGGACCAGCACTCGTACTCGCTTTGACCGCTGCATACTACCTTTGGTCGATGCAACGAACAATCTTCGAGGGTGGAGACGAAACTCAGCCACCTGCTTCATTGCATGGAGAACCAGTGCCTGACCTTGCATCGCCGGAGAAATTGGCTATGCTCATTTTGGCTGCCTTCACAATCCTGTTCGGGGTTATGCCGTGGATTGGCCTCGATATGATGCATGATTGGACAAAGCAAATCTTTGACGGTTTGATTTTGCCAATTCTTGGCGACTTTAACGGAGGTATCTGAAATGTCGAACCTAACTGAAATCGAACCGTTCGGCAAAGGGTTTGTCGAAGCCATGGGACCAGAATTGATTCTGTTTGCTGGCATGCTTCTTCTCATCATCGTACCAAACCTTGGTCAAGGTACATTCCGCGTTCCTGGAACTCAACTGAGACTACAATGGCTTCTTGGTGGTAAAAGGTTTGAACTAACCAGTGACCCACGTCTGCCTGCTTGGCTTGCAACCCTCACTCTTGGTGGTGCATTCTTCAATGTCCTCTACACATTCAGCCAGGGACTCGACCGAGTTGCTATCGTCAGTGAATCCGGTAAGCAATTGCTTCTTATCAACGGCTTCAGTCGAATTTTCGAACTGATTTTCTTCGGTGCTCTTGCGCTTGCTGCCTTTTCCAGCATGAACCGCCTACCTGTGAACGGTGTTGGCTCAAAGGTCTCAGAAACTGAATTGTTCAACAACCGACGGCAAGCTGATTTCTACATCTTGATGGTTACCTGTGCACTCGGAATGTCCGTAGTCGCACTTGCTCAAGATCTGTTTGTTTTGTTCATTGGACTTGAACTTGCATCGTTCTCCACCTATGTGCTTGTTGCTTTCCTCAAGGAATCCAAGGTTGGTGTTGAATCCGGTATGAAATACTTCATCGTCGGTTCAGTTGCTTCTGGTGTCGGACTTTACGGCCTCTCGATGCTTTATCTCTGGGCAGGTTCGCTGCAATTTGATGTATTGGCTACTGCTTTTGCTACAACCAGTTCAACAGAAATGGCTCTACCGTTAATTGGAATTGGCTTTGTGCTGGTTGGATTTGGTTTCAAGGTCAGTGCAGCACCGTTCCACTTCGCAGCTCCTGATGCTTATGCTGGTGCAACAAGCCCTGTTGCCGGTGTTCTTGCGACTGCAAGTAAGGCAATGGGAATGATTGGATTGGTTCGCATGTTGCTCATTGTTGCGGCTCCTGAAACCGGTGACGGCAGTGCTATCTGGCTTGCTTGTCTTGGCGTTCTTGCAGCGGTTACCATGACTTGGGGCAACCTTGCCGCTCTTGGCAGCGACAACCCAAAGCGAATGCTCGCTTATTCCTCAGTCGCACACGCAGGTTACATGCTGGCTGCTCTCACAGCAGTTGGTGCTTGGAACTGGGACGCAGCAGTGTCTGGCGATGCCGGTGCTGCAGCAGTTGCAGTCTTGACGGCAGTAATCTTCCACCTGCTGGTTCTGGTTGCTTTCAAACTCGGAGCCTTCCTCGTGTTGTCCATTCTTGAATCAGAAGGCGACGTTTCCCGTTTGTCTTCACTCGGTGGCCTTGCAAAGCGAGAACCGCTCCTCGCAGTCTCGATGTTCATCTTCATGATCTCACTTGCAGGTGTCCCTCCGATGGCAGGTTTCCTTTCGAAGTTACTCGTCATCATGGGAATCGTCCGTGTCGCCGTAGGTGACATGGGTGCGGAACTCGCTGATGGCGGCATCTATGCACTTGGCGATATGCACTGGGTTTGGTGGCTTGCGTTGTTGATGGTTCTCAATTCAGCCATCTCGATGTTCTACTATCTCCGTGTTGGTGTTGTCATGTTCTTTGACGAACCTGAAGAAGGTCGTGAAGGACCACTTCCGACCGGCTGGCAAGTCCGTGCAGCAATCTTTGCTTGCGTCCTTACGACACTTATCATCGGTGTTGCGGGAGACGCAGTGCTTCGCCTCTGTGAAATGGCTGCTCAAAGTCTCAATTACGATTGGTGAGGCCGTTCTTTCGGCTTAAACGCCTTATTGCGGGACTTTTGCGACTGATTCTTGGGTGCTGTATTCAAGAAGGGTCGGCTATTGGGATATACAGGTGAGACTACTTGGGTCGACGTTATGAAGAGAAAGTGGACGTAGAAGAGCTTGCTCGACTCGAAAATCCAGAAGACGCGACAGGTGGCAAAATCCGTGTCAAGATGCCGAACCGCAAAATCAACGAAATGTTCGCATTTGCTGAACAAATCCTCGGTGGTCGACGTGTTACTGTTCTCTGTGAAGACGGCGAAACCCGTATGGCCCGTATCCCGGGTAAGATGCGCCGCCGTCAGTGGGTCCGTGATGGAGATTTGATCATTGTCTGGCCTTGGGATTTCCAAGACTCGAAAGCAGATGTAAAGCACCGTTACACCAAAACTCAAGCAATGTACCTTTCACGCAAAGGTGTCCTTCCTAAGGAGTTGGATTTCTTTGGTATGAATACTTCAAACGATGATGACGACGATGAATTTTCTGACACCTTCGGCACAATGGACGAGCCTGAAGAACAAGAAACTGAGGAGTTGTTTGGTGACGACGGAGACGACGATGATGACGATTTGTTTGGTTCCGATGATGACGATGACGACGATGATTTGTTCGGCTCAGACGATGATGACGATGACGACGATGATTTGTTTGGTTCCGATGATGCAGAAGTGGCAGCACCGGCTGAAGAAGTTCCACATGTTCCCGTTGAAGAATATCCAGCAGAAGACGATGACGACGACGACGACGACGACGAGGACCTCGAAGCCTTGTTTGATTGAACTGGTGCAAGACCCTGGGTGGGCGAATGGCGAAAGGAAACGACTGGGAAGACGAGTTGGGTTCCAACAAACGTCAGCGTAAACGCCGTCGCCAGAATAAACAACCCCGGAAGAAGAACTCTTCCGAGCAGGGCATGGATGAGGACTACGCGAAGAGCGAGCAAGACCACTTTCTCAGCAACCTTGAGGCAAAATCCGGTGCGTTCAACTGGATGAAGGAAGATCGTCACAAGCGAATGTTTCGTGACATAGAATCCAAGATTCAAGGTGCGTTGGGTAAAGGGACATACGATTGGGTTGATCGACGAGTATTCGACCAAGTTTTTGACAGAATGACCCTTATGTCTCTGTACAAATTAATGAAAGCCGGTACGATTGATACTCTTGACTTTCCAATCGCTCGAGGTAAGGAAGCTCACGTCTTTCACGCCACAGATATCGACGGTAAGGTCGTTGCAGTGAAGATTTTCCACACTTCAAATGCAGTTTTCAAGAATCTTATTCAATACATCGAAGGCGACCGCAGATTTGGTGGCCTTCGACGCCGACATCGTGATCTTGTGGACATCTGGGTTCGAAAGGAGCACCGCAATTTGTCACGACTTTTTCGCTGGGGATTGAATGTTCCTCGCCCTCTTGGCATTCACAAAAATGTCCTCGTGATGGAGTATGTAGGGACCAATGTCTCTGCTTCGCCTAAGCTTCGTGAGGTGAAAGTCGATGCTCCCGAAGACGTTTTCCAAGATTTGCTGGAGTTTTTGGCCATTAGCTGGCAAAAAGCAAAGTTGGTCCACGGCGATTTTTCACCGTACAATATTCTCTGGCATGACGGAAGAGCCATGGTCATCGATGTTGGTCAAGCGGTCATTCAAACCCACCCGAAAGCGCAGGAGTTCCTCGTTCGTGACGTCACACGGTTGGTCGAGTGGGGGAAGAAGAACGGAATAAAAATGGAACTCGCTGAAGCAATGTTCGAGGTACTCAACATGAACCTCGATCATGTACAGCAGCAGATGTTTTCCGAAGAGGAATAATCACTCTTCGCCCCAACTGACTTCTTCGTCTTCGGCAAGTTCCATCATTTCGATGACTGCTTCTTCGTCTTCAGGGTCAACTTGGGCTGCACGCATCCGTCGATTGCGGCGCTCTGAAAGGTCAGACAATCCCGGTACAAGTCCTTCAAATCCGGTGGAGGGGACTGCTATGTCTTCACGTATTTCGATGCTGTCAAGTTGACGGTTCACGATTCGAGAGCGCCTTCGGTCACGCTCGAGGAAGTTGAGTACGGTGCCGTGTTCTGCTCCACCAGCAATCATTTCGACAGCTTGTCGGGCTGCAGAAAGTCCCTCTTCTTCTCCAACCAATACAACCGTCGAATTGTAAATGGTGATTTGAGTGTCGGTTAATCCCTCGATGAGTTGGCGGATTTTACCCTGGCTTCCAATAATTCGGCCGCGAATTCTTCGTTGTTGATTCGATCTTTTGCCAACGAATTTCCGGATATCAACAAGTTCGAAAAAGTGATTGTCTTCAAGCAATTGTATTGCTGCCTTTGGAGCCATACCTCTGCCGATGGCCTTGATGACGTTTGGAAATTTCATTGCCTTGACAGGATCATAGGACCCTGGCTCACCCCAAACAACTTCAACATCACCGGTTTCGGAATCGATGTTGAATTCCTTGCATCCTGATGCGTTCCGAAGGGACTTCGCAGTCGTTCCTTTCGAACCAATAAGAACCGCAACGCGGTTCATCGGGACACGAGGCAGAGGCTGGCGCATGGCTAATCCTACAGCCGACCTCTTTTCAATCTCTTGTACGGCGTTGGAATACACTAATGGCAAAACCAGCCAAGAGCAGGAGCAATACTGACGGAGCAAAAGACGGCACTAAACCCGGTGAACCAATCGAAGCACCAGTTACCACCATGTGGTTGTAGTTGTTCCCTTCATCGTATTCATCGATGACGTTGACGTAGTCAATGACCAAACGTAGGTCGAACTGTCCAGTTTTGGGTACTGTGTAGTTCCAAATGAGTAATTCTTCACGATCGGCGAGCGAGTTTGTTTCCAAGGTTCGGGATTCCATAACCGTCCATGACACGGTTGAGGTTCGGTCGGCCGGTGCTGATTCGAGCCGTACAACGACGCTGCCGCCGTAATCTTGGTTGCTTTCCAGTAGGCTTGTGATGGTAACATTGCCATCTGCTTCTCCAGGTCGGACAATTTGTCGGTCAAGGTTGGTCTCTGTTGCGTTCCAGTACAGGTCAAGGCCCGGCAGGATTTGGTAAGCGCTTGGATTTGATGTGTATTCATTTCCAGCATTGTCAACTACAATTGCTCGGAACATCAAGTATTGACGTGATTTTGTGGCCCAACTGGCCAGTCCAATGGAACCGGTAAGTCCGGGAGAACTCATTTGCAACCAGTTGCCTGAAAGGTCAGGAGTTTGCCCAACACCGTTCGAGTCGAAACCGAATTGGATGTATGAGTTGGAGGAATCAATTCCTGAGCCGTCGTCTACGGCATTGAATTGAACGTTTGCTGGACCGATACGGCTTGTGGTCAACTCATCGACGGTCCATCCAATTGAAACGGGAAGTGTGTCATCGATACGGACTTCGACCAAGGTTGTGGCGCCAATATTGCCTACTCTGTCTATCGAGCGAACCAAAACGGTGTGGTTACCTTCTGCAAGGCTAAGTTGGACTGAATCGGAAGTTGTTGCATTCCAGACCACACCGTCCAGTGAATATTCGGCGGATGCAACGCCACTGCCTTGGCCATCATCGGCGTTGTTGATGAGGCCACTCAGGGTTACATCGGTTGATTTTTGCCAGTTCGACCCGTCTCCGACCGTGACCGATGAAAGCGTAGGTCCTGTTCGGTCGATGCCGACAAACATTGTCTGGGTTGCCGATAGACTCGAACTGTCGTATACGGTGAGGCGAGAGTTCCACGTTCCTTCCGTCATAGCACCGCTGCTCCAATCCCATCCATAAGCAAGGTTTCCAGGTCCGTCGTTTGGCGGTGCACCTGGGCCTGGTACGTTGGTGATCGTTGCATAGCTGAGATCGTCATCGCTTGCGCCCCAACGGTAGGCCAATGTTCCGTCCGTTGCGATACCAAACCATGCTCTGTCCGAAGCCGAAGTTCCGGTTCCAGCAGCAGCATTGAGTGCGGTGAAAATCGTGATCACAGGTACTTGATTGACGATATTGAAGGTGCCCGATGTTGCAATTACGGATTCGTTGACATCATCGTCCCATGCCGTTGCTCGAAGGGTGTAAGAGCCGTTGGTGTAACTGGTTGAGTCAAAATAGGTCAGCCATGGCGTAGTCGTGAGGTTGGTGACCGTCGTCCAACTGTTTCCATCACTGGATAGTTCAATGAGAAGAGATGATACATTGGCCTCACCACTCATCGAAAACGACAGGCTGAGTAATCCAGTAACATCTTGATTTTGAGTCGGACCGTTTGAGAAGCCCAAAGTGAGGTCTGAGTTGGTGAAAAAGTTGGTTTTTGAATCGTCGAGTTCCAAATTAACCGCTGGAGTTGTACTCAAGAAGAGAAGAAGCACGACGAAAACCACACTCGGCCAACTCCTTCCCATGAGACTGTGACGGGTGCGGTTATCCTTGAATGCTCCCCTTGATATGGGTCGTTTTCAGGTTAAATGAGTTCAGTCTTTCCCCATCAGTCTTGCTTCTCCCCTTACGGAATTGACGAATCCTAGCCTTGAAGTGTTTTTTTTCACGGCTCGTAGAGATGGGTTCAAGTGCTCCGCAGGTTGTCGATTACCTACATGGCAAGCGCGTGGAAGCCGATATTGGCAATTCTTCTCCTCTGTATCGCATCGGTTCCGATGCCTGCATCAGCGGAGCAAAGCGGTTCAATTCAGGCAAGTCCGAGTACGGTTGCCCTTCAACCGGCCAATCCTGTTGCAGGCGGTTCGGTCACGATTAACCTGCAATTGTACAACAGTGGCAACTATGCGACCGATGTCGAATATTCGTTTTATCGTGATTCGAGAGGCCCTGACCAACTTCTCAAAGAAGCCACGATAGATATTGATACGGAGGCCACAGCAGAAGTTTCAGCAGTATGGAACGGACTCACTGAAGGCGAACATGAGGTTCACATCACCTTTGAACACCCTCGAAACTCTGGTAACGAAGCGCATTTCTGGGTTGACTTTACCGTCACTGGGCTTCCGAACCTCAAGGTAACGCAAACTGAACTTACGCCATCAACTGGAATTTTCTCTGGAGACACTGTTACACTCTCCTCACTTGTCCGAAATGTAGGCAGTGAACCCGCAGTCGCAAGCACCCTTCACATCGACTTGCCCGGTGCAAGCGATTTGGACCTTACAACTCCGCCACTCGCAGCTGGCGCAACCGAGTGGGTCAACACGACTTTTACTGCTCCAGAAAGTGGCTCACATACACTCTATTTGACGCCGGATTACCAAGATGCTGTTGAGGAATCATCCGAGTTCAACAAGGTGGTAGAGGTTACATTTGTTGTTGATACTCGAATGGATGTATTCCACGTTGGGGAGCTTACAGTCGACATTGCAGAAGGTGCTCTCCAAGGCCCTTGGGTGGTTTCTGGAAAACTCGGTAGAACCAACGGAACCGGTGTATCGGAAGTACCTATGTGGCTTCAAATTTCAAGTCTAACCGGTCAATTGGTGACAACTGCGCCATTTAGCGTGTCATTGAGCGGAACTGGATACGCTGAGTCAATTTGGAGTCATACCCTCACTGCTGCTGAACTCGATGGTCTGCCTGCCGGTATGCACACCATCACGGCCAAAATCGACCCGTTCTCGAATGCAGACTTTACACAAGAGTCAACAGATAACGATGAACTTTCAAGCACCCTCTCCAAGTTTGAAGTACCTGACGTTTTCGTTGATGCTAACGCTATCGCTTCATCCCCATCGGTGAACTCTGGTGATTCGATTGAATGGCGTGTAAGTATGATTAACACCGGCGATATTCGTGTTTCTGGTCGACTGCACTACACATGGGAAGGTACGACTGAGACCTCTCCAATTATCTATCTTGATTCTGGTCAAGATTACACTTGGATTGTTGAACTCACCACCGCTATTGGTGCACACCAGGCTGATTTCGAGGCTCAATGGGTCGCTTCTTCCAACAGTTGGGATTCAAACCCTTTGAACAGCGTCGCAACCGGGATGGTCTCCGTTGAAGCAGAACTACGCCTCAACTGGGCTCTCTCAACACTCGAAGTGACCGATTCAGAAGGTTCGGCATTCACCCTCCCGATGACGCAAGGAATTGACTATTCCCTTGCCATCGACTTGACCAGTACTGCTACTGGTTCACTGACCTACGATTGTGTAGATGGCAACGATGAAATCATTAGCACGATCAATGCTGAAGTCGTGAACCTCGGTGACAAGGTTACTCTTGCGTGCGACTTTACCGCTGTAGCCCCGTCCACTGTTGTGCGATTGGTGCCCTC
>JABIWF010000038.1 GCA_018701175.1 Methanobacteriota archaeon | reverse complement strand
GCCTCGTCAATGTAGACCGTGTTGGTTTGAACGTTTGGTCCGTTAATAATTTGGAACTCAATCCACATTGTACCCTCTCGTGCAGGAATCCAGTCCTTCGTGTAAACATAAGTTCCCCCAGACTCAACTTCGATGCTACGAGCATCAATTCGTGTTCGAGCACCGTTACTTTCAACCAGTTCGACGAACATTTGGGCTTCACCATCTGCAAGGCCTGAGTTTGAAATTTCTACAGCAAGAGCAACTGTTTCACCCGCAGCAATCTGCTTACTGGGTTTCATTACTGGTTCGGTGAATGAGTACTCTGCAATGCGTTGCTCAAGAACCCAAACGGAGAGTGGTGAATCAATATCATTGGACAATGTACTGATTTCATGACCGGCCTGATCAAATCCACTCACCCAAATTCTCATCTCGAGAGCATCGTTGCGCATCGATGGTGTCAGCATTGAATCAAGATTCAAGTTCGTTGCGCATGGTATTGCATCGCCAAAGGCACGTCCTCCGACAATCGCGAGAGGCTCGCTACCGTTCACGACCGAATCACTCGAGATACCAACGCCTTCTGGATGAACTGCCCAATGCAGTATCAATGAACTTTCATCGAGCCGGTCGCCCTCCGAGATGAGTATTTCAATGTCAAGAGAACTCCATGTGTCCTCGACAAGCACAATTTCATTCACCGGAGAAGGTATTCCTACGATTAATGGAGCCTTATTATCGACAATGAACCAAGCAGGTGGGGTTGTCGGAGTTCGGTCAATTGCTCCATTTGGAGGGTTATGAAGCGATGTGAATACAGCGTAAGATCCAGGTTCCAAAGGAGCCGTTAGAATACCAGAAAAACTCCCGTTAACACTGTCGGCGAGAAGTTCATTTTCTCCAATTTCGATATCCAATTCCATCGATTGGATGACTGCCCTATGGGATCGATGCCAAGTGAGTTCGCCATTCACACCAATGTCTGCGCGTGGTTTTACCCACGTCCCAAGGGTTTCCACCTCAGAACCGTCCAAAGAGAATTCAAGGGTTTGTGAATTCACAGCAACCTCACCGGAAAAACTCCAACTCAAATCCGGTACGGAAATAGAGTTTGATTGTCCTTGCGAATCGTGGACTAACACATTGGGAATGCGCAACAGACTCACATCCGGGTCAAAGCCCCATTCGAGTGAGAAATTGACAATGAACATGCCTTCCGAAGAAAACAGACTGCCAGAATCCGCAGGTTGGAATGTGCATGATTCAATGTCAAGGAATATATTGAGACTGGTACATCTCTGGTTCTCAGAATTCCAGTTGAATTCAACAGGGTCAATTTGGTTACCCGCTAAATTGACTTCAATGTGAGTAATATCAGAGATACCATTCAAATCGAGCAAAGGAAGATGCATGATGTTTGATTCACCGGGGTGAATCCATACCGAGTCTCCGTGACCCCAGTATGCAGATGAAGTGCCGAGTTGAGGTGAACCGTCGTTGTTGACTTGAACATTGAACAGTGGAGAGTCAAAAGAACCTGAGTTAAGCATCACATTGCCTGCAGAATCGGCGACATCAAGCCATCCCACGAAGTAAGAACCAGAATATGCTTCAGAAGTATCGAGCTCAAGCACATATGTGCCCTGAAGAGGGGTTCTGTCCTCAGGAACGAAGAGAGACCGAACTTGGACTTCATCGCGTTGCATGATTCCATCAAGATTCGAGTCATCTGACCATGAACGCCACATGTGAGCATTAGCGTGTGATGGGAGCATTGGCCGGTCCGCAATTACAAATTCGATTGAAGTAGCGGGGTTGGCTTCGACATGGTCGAACTCCGAGATGCTAACACCCAAGAGTTCAGGATCGACGGTATCAAAACCGTAAGTTGCCTTGTTTGGGACAGCGAAAAGGATATTTTGATTTACAAGTGGAATGACATCGACCTCGAGTTCGATGGATTCCTTGTTCGAAGGAATAACCCATGGGAAGGATGCAATGCCATCTGAAAAGACTGAAGTCGACTGAATTTCAACACCGTCAGCGATGAAGCGAACAAGCGTTGAACCGGAGCGTGGAGTCGTATCCGATGGTACATTTTCAAATCCAAGTTGCACCTCAACATTGACGCTTTCTCCAGGGTGAAGGTATGGAGAATCATGCGTTGAACGGACGTCATTGTCATAGACAATGCTCCAATCCTTGACTTCAACATCATTCTCGACGCCGTTTGAAGAACCAAGGCCGAAATTGATGTTTGCCGGTAGCATTGGCCCGGATGGAGAAAGCATATTCACTGAAACGGTTAGAGATTCTTCATCGTCCCAGAGTTCAGAGAATTGGAAGCGATGGTTGACTTGGAGCAATGAACCACTCTCAACCATACGAATTGAGCCATCGGAGCCTCCTGAAGACCAGATCATTGAGTTGCCTTGTGTCAGGCAACTGTTGACCGCCGCACCGGACATTGGTAGTGAGAGCATGGGGCAACGGGTTTCTGATTGGGAGTTCACACCGGTAAGGTGCAATGCTACGGACCACCCGTTTGACTTGACATAGGATTCAGCATTCGAAACGCCTAAATTCGAGAAATCGAAGGTGCTTGCAACCTCGATCCAGTCGGTTGAAGGCGTGAATGTATCGCTCACATTGGATACGGACATCGAGATTGGTTCAATCGAAGCTTGTGTCGTTTGCTGCACAACGACCATATGGACCGCACCCGAGGAGGTCATACGGATTGGAAGAGGTAATTCTTTGCTACCACCCACTGGAATGACCGACTGAAGCGCATTATTCAAAGCGATAATCACGGCATCACTCGGGCCAAACTGCAGCGCAAGAGCGGAGTCGTATGGAGCAAATATCCCGCCAAGTAGGACATCGGTTGGTGTCGTTGAAGAGCCGAGGCGAACGGTCACTTCCACCATCGGCAATCCCTCAACTCCATATTCTGCAGAGGCTTGGGAAAGTGCACTGTTGAGTGATCCCAGTTCATTCGATGAGAGTTCGATCACTTGCAATGATTGGAGATTAGGAAGTGATGTAGAGAGGAAATCTTGGCCACCAATTGACATGGTTAAGAAAGGTGAATTCATTGCTTGCAACGGTGAAGCTACACCGAATTCGAACGCTTCCACTCCCGATGCGGGCAGGAGTAGACTAAATGACGCTGAAGCAGAGGGTGAAGAGGCTCGGGTTTGCCATAGTGAATTGTCTTTCAACCGGTCCTGAATACCGAGACGCCCAATTCCTTCCCCTTCAAGAGACCAATCGCTCACACCATCCATGCCTACATCGATACGCAATCCATCAGGAATGCTTGTGCGAATTAATTCCACCTCAAACACATCTATGTCCCACTGACTGCCTGCAGAGGCTACGCGGAATTGCACGGTAAAAGCAGGATTCGTAAGCCATTGTTTTCCTGGCAGTAAATCGACCCAATTGGTCCCTCCATCGAGCGTGTATTGTACAGAAGCGCTCGGTGAGAGAACCGAATTTGATTCAAATCCAGCAAAACCTGAACGAACATTGTACACCGGAGATTTCAGTGTACCTGAACCCGAGACTTCACCGTTTGACCAAGACACGCCTTGCATTTGCCAACCGATTTCAGTTGGATTGTTTGAAAAGTCTTCAACTATTTTACCTTCGAAATGAATACCGTGAATGGACGGTAAATTTCCAGTAGAAGTTTCCATGTATATTCTCATTTTTAACATTGGATAGGTTTCCCAATCAATCATTCCAAGGTCAAACGAAGTTTCGCTTATGGATTCAAATCCAGGGACAATGGAATTGGTTGCTGCGTCGATGAGTTGCCATTCGAAGATACTTCCTGTTGGAATGGAAGCGTCCATGTACAGATGTCCGAAAGACCTGTCTTCACCTTGGCCGAGTAAGGAAGGTCCGAATGGAGCAGAAACCCAATACCCCAAACCGTTTCCTGAACCACCGGTAGGCGACAGAATGATTTCATCGATCCATGTCGTATCTTGATTGCGATCTACACTGCCGTCTTTCGTATATTTCCAAGTTAACGTCTGAGCAGAAGCCGGTATGTTGAATGTATGCGTACCACTTTGCGTCCCAGACCACTGAGCAGAGTATCCTGAATATCGTGTGCATCCTGTGTTGTCGATGCAGAAATTAAGATAGTCGAAACTCGATTCTGACGAAACTTCGTATTGAAAAGAACCACTCGCTGAGGGGATTCCAGAGACATCCAAGGTCAGCGAACTTTCTTGGTTGTGAGTTATACTTCCTGCTTGTGCTGATTGAGAGCCGGTGATCACATTGCTCGTTTGCAAGTTCCAATTTGAGGTACCACCTTGAGTCCATTCAGGACCAAAAGTCGCCGACTCAAAATCCCATTTCCACTCTTGTGGTAGCAAGCTTAGAGAGGTCGCGTTGACATCCATTCCATCGTAGACGGTGTTCATCGAGAAATCGCTCGACTCTGCCCAAGAGAAACCTGTGGAGGTTGGCAAACGGGCGGCCTCTACTTGGAGTTCGAGTGTTTTCAATGCCTCACTTTCATCAACACTCAACCTTGTGTTCGTGTTTGCACCATCAGGGAACGAACCAATGGACAACGTTTTACTCTGCCCAAACGGGGTAGAAACTGGTGAAATTTCGTGCGACTTTGTCTCAAAAACGTCGCTATTTGACGGTGAATAGCCTTGCATTAGCGTTGAAAGCAAGAACAAAACTACAACTGCCGAGCAGCGTAGCGCGTTCGCACGAGACGACACCATGACTTGACGAGGCGACTCGTAGGTCAAAAGACTTCGGCTCAAGGAATCTCAGTCCGCAGAGGTACCTGTTTGTTGAAAGCGAAAACGGAAGCCTCAAGGGCTTGGCCCAAAGTTATCGCAGTATGACCGATGTTGAAGCGCTCAAGAAAGAGGCTGGAATCGCTGCATGCAAGTTTGTTCGAAGCGGAATGAAGGTAGGTTTGGGAACAGGTTCAACTGTAAAACATACGGTTGTAGAGCTCGGACGAATGATGGCTGAAGATGGGTTGGAAATCGTTGGCGTCCCAACATCTCTGGCCACAGAAAAACTGGCTATTGAAATAGGAATCCCATTGGTCGAACTCTCCCAAATTGATGGTCTGGACATCGTCATTGACGGTGCTGATGAATACGACCCAAACTTCCAACTTATCAAAGGTGGAGGAGCAGCACTCTTGCGAGAAAAAATTGTCGCACAAGAATCCAAAGCAATGATTGTCGTTGCCGATGACAGAAAGCGTGTTGATGCACTCGGAGCGTTTCCGCTTCCTATTGAGATTACACCGTTTGCCCATCAGGCAACGATTCGGGTGCTTGGAAGATTGCTGGACTGTCGTGTCAACTGCAGAATGTCTGGAGACAACCCCGTAATTACCGACAATGGCAACATGATTGCTGATGCACACTGTGGGCCGACGATATCGTCTCCTGAGTCTATGGAAAAAGAGATTTTGAATGTCGCTGGTGTTGTACAAGTCGGTCTTTTCAACAACATGTGTGACGTCGTTGTACTTGCTGGAGCAAACGGCGTTGAAACATTTGTCAACCCGAATGGGCGTATTCAGTGAACAGCTTTCTGTCAATTGTTAAATACGGGTGGTCGAACCCAAGGTTGGGCCTGTAGCTTAGTCAGGTAGAGCGATGGACTCTTAATCCATCGGTCGCGGGTTCGAACCCCGTCAGGCCCGCCAAACACATCACTCTTGAATCGGTTCACATCGACCAAGAATTGCTTCATGATGAACAGTACCAAAATTGTGAGAGTCTTCACTCGCCAGCGGATCTGGATTGTCTCCAACCAGAAATACGGTTTGGTCCTGAATAATTTGTATACGCTTAACGATTCGAACAGTTGAGTGGAAAGGGTGTTGTGCAAGAACAACATCACCTACGGAGAGTTCTTCAAACGGACAGGGCTTGAGAAAAAATTGACTCCCATCAGGAAACGTCGGCCACATACTGTCGCCCGAGATATTCACTCGGACCTCAGACATTCAAGAACCTCAACTTGCACGAATCCAAGGAACTTCTCGTCCCTTGACCGCCCAGAACATGTTGTGAATCGATTCGATGGCGTCCATCAATTCTTGAGCGTGTTGGGCTGAAACCTCAACCTTGCAGGCACTGCAAAGTTTAGCGGCTTGCCAGAATGTATCGTGCAGTTCAGGATGTGCTTCAAGATGCATTGGCTTGAAGAAATCAGTCCAAAGAACGAGAAGTTCTTTCTTGCACTTCTGTGCTTCTTCTTCTTTGATTGCTGCATATCGACTCATAGTGTTGAGGTATGAAGCCATGGATTCGGAACTGAATACTTGTGGGTATTCAAGTGCGAGCATCTTCTTAGTCATCGATTGAACTGCTTCTCCAGCAACACGGGCACTCGCTGGGTCGTATACTCCGCAAGGTCCGTCGCAGTGTGCAGATGCTTCAATCAGTGTAAATGGGGTGTCTTCCATGATTCTCGGATTGAGAACAAGCATATCAATATGTGCCATAACTCTCAACCGACATGGATTGTCGTACCGGTATCTCCACGGAGGGCGAGCAAGGCATCTCCTGGTTGGCAGAGTATCGCTTGAAGACCCGGCCGATGCAGGGCAGCTTCCATCAAACTACCAATTTTCGGACCCATCGAACCTGTTGGAAATTCGTCCTGTTCCATGTATTTTTCACATTCATCGAGCGAGAGGCGGCGATGGATTTCCTCGTTCGGACCACCAAAGTCGGTTCGTACAGCATCAACTGCGGTTGAGATGATGAGTGCATCGGCCTGAAGTTCGATGGCAAGAAGCGCCGATAAACGATCCTTGTCTATGACAGCAGGAACTCCAGCAAAATGATCGCCCTTATCGACGATTGGTATGCCACCTCCACCTCCACACACAACAACAGCATGTAACTCGACTAATTTTTGGATAACAGGAAGATCGATGACTTTCATTGGAAGGGGACTTGCTACAACTCTGCGCGGGCCCTTGATGGTCTCAGCAATGTCCCATTCTGATGACATTACTGCATCAGCAGAAAGAATTGGACCGACTGGCTTAGTCGGAAATTGAAAGCCATTATCGTTACCGTCGACCAAGACACGAGTAAGGATGCAAGCCGTACGCTCGGGCCGTTGACGTCGGTGAAGTATTGAATCTAAATTAAGCGCAAGAGAGTGGCCAATCATACCTTGGGTTGCTGACACCCAACTGTCCATTGTTTGTGTTTGTTCCAAATCTAACTCCATGAGGTGGCCGACCTGTGGGCCGTTTCCGTGTGTAAGAACAACACCCCATCCGGCCTCAAGCAAATCAATAACGTCGGACATGACATGCGCCAATATTTCTGCACTACGTACTGCATCGTCTCCGTTTGGAGAAGACAAAGCATTCCCGCCAATGGCATAGACTGCAATACGAGGCATAACATTGAGAAGAACGCGGAGCGTTTGACCCTTTGCCCAATTCCCATCGGCTCAAACCCATTTCGGAGTGCACTTGCAAAGTCACGAAGGGTGACATTGAATTAGAGAAGGTCACACCACCAACTGGTGCGAACATGGTAAAGACGATTTGGATAGGAGATGTTCAGTCTGGAAAGTACGACGACCAAGAGGTCGAATTGAAAGGCTGGGTCAAAAGGGCACGTGGAAACAACAACATCCGATTCGTCGTCCTACGAGACTCGACTGGAACAATTCAATGCGTTGTGAAGAAAGACACCATCGGTGAAGAACTGTTTGCTGAAGTCAAGAATGTTCTCATTGAAACTTCTGTCATCATTCACGGCAAAGTCAACGCTGACGAGAGAGCCGACGGCGGACACGAATTAGTTGCTTCCTCATTCGAGATTATTGGTGCGGTTAACCCTGAAAAACCATTTCCAATCACTGAATCTGCAATGGCGGCTGCTGATGGAGGAGAAACAGAATTCCTTTTGGACAACCGACACCTGTACTTGAGAACCTCCCGCATGACCACTATGCTGCAAATTCGAAGCAGTGTTTTCGGAGCAATACACTCGTATTTCCGGGATCTGGACTTTGTAGAATACCAAGCACCAAATTTTGTCGCTGGTGCAGTTGAAGGTGGCTCTACGCTGTTCGAAGTTCCGTACTTCGGGCGTACTGCATACCTCACACAGTCATGGCAACTGTATGCTGAGGCTGCCATGCCCGCTTTGGAAAGATTGTATACAATTGCTCCATCATTCAGAGCTGAAAAATCCCGTACACGTCGACACCTCACCGAATTTTGGCATGCTGAAATGGAAGTCGCTTGGGCCAGCAATCAAGAAATCATGACCCACGGCGAAGGTGTTGTTCGACGCGTTGCCTCGACTTTACTTGATGAACGTTCATCAGAACTTGAGGGACTTGGAAGAGACCTCGACCTGGTTGCCCGATATGCCGATAATCCCTACCCAAGAATGCGATACGATGAGGCTGTTGAAACTCTTCAAGGTATGAACGTTGACATCGAATGGGGTCAAGACCTTGACTACTCAAAGGAAAAAATCTTGACACAAGATTTCGATGTCCCTCATTTCCTCACCCATTATCCGAAGATAGCAAAGCCATTCTATCATCGCGTTGACCCAGATGATGACAACTATGTGCTCTGCCATGATTTACTGGCTCCTGAAGGCTACGGAGAAATCATCGGTGGTGGAGAGCGTACTTGGTCTGAAGAAGAAATCCTTGCTCGACTCAAGGAAGAAGGAACGCCAACCGAAGCATACCAATTCTACATTGACACGCGCTCCTACGGTGGCGTTCCTCACGGAGGTTTTGGACTCGGTGTCGACCGGGTCTGTGCGTGGTTAACCGGCGCAGATCACATCCGTGAAGTGATTCCATTCCCGAGAGATTCTCGAAGAGTTACACCTTGAGGGGAGATCATGGCTACAGCAATTGCTCTAGGGTGTGGGCTTGTAGGACAATTTGTTGTCGAACGTTTGCTTGAACATGGCCATGAAGTTACCGTTGTTGACTTACAGATTCCAGAGGAGTTATCCTCCAATCCGATGGTTAAGGCACTGGTTGGTGATGCGACTCAACATATCGAGAACTTGCCTCCACAGTCTGTCGTCATCAACATGCTTCCCGGGCGAGTTGGGGACAAAGTTCGACCTCAACTCCTCTCGTCAGGCCACAATGTTGTCGACCTTGCGTTTACTGCCGAAGACCCACATATTCACGAGCAATTGGCAGTGGAAAACAATGCAGTTCTACTTTGGGATGTAGGAATCGCACCTGGCATGTCAAACATGCTCGCTAAGAAAGGCTTTGAGGCATTGGGTCATCTTGAAACACTCACAATCAAAGTCGGGGGTAACCCTACAGCGCCTGATTCACGCTGGTCCTACATGGCCCCATTTTCTCCATCGGATGTCATCGAAGAGTACACCAGACCTGTTCGAATAAAGGCGAACAATGATTTTTTCGAAGTTCCTGCAATCACTGACCGTCACCTCATACAGGTCGATGGATATGGAGAAATGGAAGCCTTCCTCACAGATGGTTTGCGGAGCATTCTGACTACGATTTCAGCTACGAACATGAAGGAATACACCGTCCGCTGGCCCGGGCACATCCAAAAGTGGTTAGACTCAAGAGGCATACTGGATGAAAGTGAAATCTTGGATGCGTGGAAATTTGACTCTTCGAGAGAAGAATTCACTTGGCTGGAAGTGGTTACCAAAACTGCGCATGAGCAAAAGCGCTGGGTTGTCCAAGATTCCGGCCTCAATGGAAATGGTTCAATGGCCAGAACAACAGGGCTCGTAACCGCTGCATGCGCTCTGCTGTTTTTGAGAGATGGACCGCTCAAGGGTTGCGGACTTGGCCCAGGGATACATCCACCCGAGGCACTAAGCACCGAGGCCATCGATTCAGTCATCGCTATGTTGGTACAAAACGGCGTACAAATCGACGAAGACTAGAGCATTGTCTCCCCGCAACTCGGACAGGGCAGTCCAGGAATAAACTCGCCCAAGAGAAAACCACAATGCGGACAGAGAGAGGTCATGAAATCTTCAACAATCATGTAGACACATCCTCTGCGATGTTCATCAAAGTATCGCTCACACAGATTGAAAATAATCTGCGATAAGGGTTGCTAGAGGAAGGAGATCTTTTTCTTCTATGACCATGCTTGCATGTTTTTTTGGACGCTCGTCCCATGGGTTAAAGCAAATTGGAAAACCCGATTCTTGAAACATTGCAATATCGCCGGCAGAATCGCCCACTGAAGCAGTATTCTCCTTTGAAACATCAAGACGACGCTGGAGCATTTTAACGACCGATCCTTTGCCATCCATTTGGACTTGGTAACGGCCAAAATCTCCGATTCCATACTCGCCATTTTGGAACTGCTCGCCTAGAAGCCAACCGTTTGTAAAAACGTGAAGACGCGTATCCTTGCCGCCACCAAACCGTTGTGCTGTGAAGCGATCAATCCCGCCCCAGCGTTTTTTCCATTCTTTCTTACTTGGAAACTGTGCCGCAATATCACGTGCAGTTTGTTGCAAGCCACCACTCACTATGGCGACATGGTATCCACTGTCAAGAAGTGTCTGGATGAATGGCTTCCAATTCTTCATCATCGGCATACCTTCCATGTATCCGCGTAATTCTGAATCGGTAATCGTTGAGTCCTCCTCGGATCGTGTTTCCTTGATTAATGCGATATCCAACTTAATCCAGTCCCACTCATCGAGTAGACCCTGATTGTACAATTCAAATGACTCGTCGTTCGAAATTCCTAAATTATCGTACACGAATTGCCATGTTGACAAGTGGTCGACAAGCACACGGTCCATATCGAGGCAAACCAAGCGGGGAGTATCTCTTTCTGACATAATATTCAATCCAACTTTCTTCACGAATCTAAATGCAACTACTCACGTGTTGGCCAGTTGTACTGCGACTGTATTTGCTCGACTTGCTTACCCATAATATACAAAATCAAAGCAACCATGATTCCGAACAGGCCAACCAAGGTCATTGCAATGGTTGCGAGTGTGACTCCAATGGATGTAGAATTTAATTCTTCAAGCGTACCTATGACATTTCCTGATAATTTGTATCCGAGTATGAACAAGACGCTTCCAGGAATCCCAAACAGCAACAAGGGGTGTTTACTCTCGAGCATCCAGTAAAACAACTGGGCAAAACGAGATGCTGTAGCAAGTGACTCTCTCTGTGGGACTCGTACTGATTTGCGTGCAGGCACAATCCGGACACGCAATGACTCATCGATTTCAACTGCTCTGGCCAATGGGCCCAAGTAAGCAAGTGCCTCCATTCCTTCTTGCGTAAGCACGAGGTGCTGCAGTTTCACCGAACTTAGAACGAGTTCATCAGCTGATTCAGTTTCAGATTCATTGACTTGATGTGAGAGGTGAATGTCCCAAACCTCTCGTGCCCTGTTGATGGATAACGAGAGGTCCTGCAGTTTCCACTGGTCGGTGATGGAAAGAACAAGCGTCGAATCAATGGGGTCGAGGTTGCCATCCAAAAGGAACGAAGCAATACTTTGAACATCGATGTCGTGATTGAAATTCAAAACTTTGCAACCAACTTCAGCTGCATATTCGGCGGTTGAATCAGTCGACCCATGGTCGAGAAGAATTACTTCATCCGAACCTTCCCGTGCCCGTACGATGATGGAAACAATCCTCAACTCAATGTCCTTAGCAATGAGGACAATCCGTAACTTTCCCCGAGCCACACCGTCGACTGTCTGCCACTTCATATCAAACCCTCGCCGAGATGGAGAGTCAAAGGGGTGTTTGAAATCCATCCGGAGAAAGCCACAGATTCATGTTCTATGACTCGATGCTCAACATATGAAGGGAGACTACCGAATCGGAGTAGTCATTCCTGCCCGTAATGAGGAGAAACACCTTCGCAAGGTCATCGATACGCTACCAGACTTTGTCGATGTGGCAATCGTAATCAATGATGGTTCAACAGATGGGACGAAAAATATCCTTGAAGATTATTCGAAATCTAAACAAATACATTCAATTGAACTTTCTGGCAACGGAGTTGGGGCTGCCATCGATGCTGGACACCAGTACCTCCTCGAATTATGGGGTGAAGAGGAATTTATCAGCGTCGTAATGGCAGGAGACGGCCAAATGAATCCCAATGATATGGAGCTCCTCTTGCTTCCCATTACTGAAGGGCTATGTGAATACGTGAAAGGTGATCGATTTATCCATACAAAGGGCGTCCAAGGCATGCCAAACGACCGGCGAAGAGCAAGTCGAATACTGTCCCTTTTCACGACGCTTGCATCAGGACAGACTGTAACAGACCCGCAGTGTGGCTACACTGCCACAAAGTGTGAAGTTCTTCGTGAATGGAATTGGAGTAAATCGTGGAAGGGGTACGGATATCCGAACTTTTGGTTGATACATCTCTCGCGACTCGGATTTCGTATTGCCCACATACCCGTTGAATCCATCTATGGAACGCAATCCTCTGGAATTCGCCGGCTTCCGTTTTTCATCAAGGTCGGATCAATGCTGGCGATGGAGCACCACAAACGGAACTTTTCTTGGTTACTCAGTCATCGAATTACGCCTCATACCATTTTTGCCGCCATCGCATACGGAATTGGATGGGCAGCACTGCTACCTGGGATTAGTACTGACATCGAGAGAGAATTAGTTCGTAGAGGAATTGCTCCAGTATTCATTACACTTGCAGCGTGGGTAGTGGCTCATGTTTTTGACAAGGGGGCTACTCGGACTGTACAGGAGTTGAGAGTGAATGCGAAGGCTCGACAAAAGACGTAAGCCAAGAAAGGCTCATGTCCGCCATATATTGGTTGCCAGTAAACCAGATGCTCGAGAATTACTCGAGCAAATTCAAGGGGCCAGAAACCCGCTAAAAATGTTCAAAAGATTGGCAAAAAAATATTCCAATTGCTCAAGTGCCACTAAAAAAGGCGACCTTGGGGAATTTGTCGAAGGGCAAATGGTACAGAAGTTTGAGGATGCGGTTTGGGTAACTGAGCCTGAAACAATCCCACAAAACTTCATCAAGACACAATTTGGATACCACATCTTGTGGGTCCATGAGGTAATTCTGCCCGAGTAAGGACATCTCAAAATAATTGGTGGGCGATCCAGGATTTGAACCTGGGTCCAAGCGTCCCAAACGCCCGAGTATAGGCCAAGCTAACCCAATCGCCCCTTGCAGTCCTCGCCACGGCGTCTTACCTATGAAGTTCACTCAAGAACTTGCCAGCGATTCGTATCAAGTCGAACAAGCAATCCTTGCGATTCTGCGATATCAATGAGATCTTGAACATCAAGGGATTGTCCACTTTTCTGAAGTACTGGTTCCAACTGTTTGACGGTAAAAACGCCATCCTCATCAGCAGCTCGATGCAGGATTTGCGGCAGGCCTGTAAACGAAACTTGGTCATCCGATTGAAACAATTTCTCATTTTTGACAAGTCGTTTACGTAACGAGTCTCGCAATTCATCGGGAGTGTTGGCCAAAGCCACTTCGATACGTAAATCAGCAGCGCTTTGTACCGTACAAACAACGATCGGGTTCTTACCCATTTTCTGACCGCAATGTGGGCATGAGTTCCCTGTGCCACGGTGACCATGGCAGGTGTTGCAAGCACTGCAACGAAGAACGTTCCACCCACGACCAGACACAGTCTGCCTTCTTGGCAACGGTACTTCAACGCTTCTCACAGAGAAAAATCAGTGTTGGACTTGCGACCACCAGGACGTAATGCTGGTGCAGCAGGTGCTTTGACATCGACTCGTTTTTGAGGAGGTTCGGCAGCTTGTCGCGTTAAGGCCTTTCGCACAGGCCCGGTGCCAGTGCGAGCACCAAGCGATAGTGAGTTTGGTAAAATGAGTGCTGCCATTGCAACTCCGTAGTGATCTGCTGCTGCAGTAACTTCGTCGACTGCAACATCGAATGAGAGCACTTCTAGGTCACGGCTAGCCAGTTTCCGTTGGAGGTGGCGGCGCAACAGCAATGTCGTTTCTTCGTAATCCATCTCAGTAGAAACGGTTGCCACGATAGCACAATTATCGCCTTCAGGTGTCACGCACGCTGCCCAAGCAACCCCTGCGCAAGCAGATGAACCGTTCCAGGCATATGCAGTCGCTAAATGGCATTCTACAAGAGAGCCCATTGGAAGTGGTTGAGGGGGCGTAGCGCCAAAACCTAAAGGCAACATAGCCCCTTTCATTTCAATAAGACGTGAATCACCAAGACCGAGTTCAACCAAACCTTGGTCGTAAGCATCCTCGCTGTTTTCACCCCACGGTGCTACAGCGGTCATCAGCCAACCAGGGCATTTTGCAGATGAACCATGAGTTCCATCGGCGGAGTACATAGTGTCACTACAGATGCAACGGGTTCATGAAGAACATGGTTGTGAGACACTCATGGCGACGCTTTCTCGAAGGCTTCTTCCATCTGCAGCCATTTTGATTTTACTTGTTGCCATCGGACTGAATATTTCAACGGGTGGAAGTGTCCTCACTGTAGCGATATTCGGGTTCGGACTCATTATGGTCGTGTTTTCATGGTACCTCTTTGAGGCGACATCCCGTTCGAATGAGCGGGGTTCTTCACCGATTAAAGCAAAACATGCTTCTGGTAAAACTCTGGACAAATTTGCATCAAGCGAACTCGACAGCGAACTTCCGGACCCTCTCGAAGCTGGATTCGAGATTCCACTAATGTGAAATCACATCAAACGAACTGTTTCGAGATTCTGAGGTGCATATGTTCTGCACTTGTATCGTTCACGCAGGGTTTTCCCAAGTTCATTGCATTTGTGATAATCTCCGTGATGGCAAATAATGTTGCGTGGTGTCGGAGAGATTTGGTCGACGAAATCAAGTAATTGGCGACGGTCAGAGTGCCCAGAAAAGCCATCAATGGTAACCATTTCACAGCCAATCTTGACGATTTCAGTTTTGCCATTGATGATCATTGGGACTTCACCGAATCCTTTCTGCAAACGACGACCAAGTGTTCCTTCAGCCTGATACCCAACAAAGCACAACGAGTTTCGGTCTTCGTGAGCCCAATTCTTGAAGTATTCCATAACCGGTCCGCCGTTGAGCATTCCCGAGGTTGCCAATACAATACAAGGAGAATTATCCATGATGATACTTTCACGCAATTCACGGCCTTTGACTGGACGGAACCATTCACTTGTGAATGGGTTTTCTCCGTCGTCCTTGAGCAGTGACTTACGCAAACTGCTGGTGAGATAGTCGGGGTGCGAAGCGTGTATTGCAGTCGCTTCCTGTATCATTCCATCCAACCAAACTGGCACTGGTTTCACATTTCCAGAGCGGAACAATTCATCAATCGCAATCATCACTTCTTGGCTTCGACCAACGGCGAAAACCGGACAAATCAGTTTACCGCCACGAGCAATTGTCCTTGAAACAATGTCTTGCAATTCCTGGTTGGCTTCTTGCCGAGATGGTTGGTAGTCACCTGAAGCACCGTATGTGGATTCGATAACGAGGGTTTCGACACGAGGGAAACGGGTGTTTGCAGCATCAAACAACCATGATTTCTCATACTTTTGATCTCCACTAAACACAATGTTATGCTTTCCATCACCAATGTGGAGGTGAACTGCAGATGAGCCGAGAATGTGACCCGCATTGGAAAAGGTGAGCTTGATGTCTGGAGCAATGTCTGTAGTTTCATCCCAGTCAACATCAACGACGTGCTTCATACAGGTACGGATGTCCTCCATGTCATAGGGTGCACGCTTTCCTTCCGCACCACCAACTTTGAGGTAATCTGTTTGGAGCAAGAGCATGAGATCACGGGTTGGAGGAGTACAGTAAACCGGACCACGGTATCCATACTTGAACAATACCGGCAGCATTCCAGCGTGATCAAGGTGAGAGTGGGTCAGTACAACCGCATCCAGCTTTTCCAACGGTAAGGCTTCGGGAGCAGTGAAGTACGGCATCGGGTCTGTATCCGATGCAATGTTTACGCCGACGTCGATCATCACGCGAGATTCGTTTGTCGTAACGAAGTGACAGGCTCTTCCGACTTCACGGTATGAACCAAGGGCGGTGACGCGAGCCCATGCAGAACCCGGACGTTGAGGTCGATGGATATTCAAGCCGAAATCCTTGAGCAACTTACGCCGTTCGTCTGCATGTGCATGTCGATATCCACGGATATCGTGAACCGTCTTGGAAACCAATGGAGGAGTTCGCTCAACGGTGACCAGCCATCCAGATTGGTCGCGGATTTGTTGCAAATTAATTCCTCTGCGACCAACTGCCTCTCCAGGATTTTGGCATTGGACCGTGATCTCACGGTAACACGCATCGAAGTAGATTTGATTGATATCGGCAGTTTCCGGAATGATTTCTTTGACAATTTTGGTAGCCTCTTCTTCAGACTTCATGATTGAAGCATCAGGTCGAAGAACAATCTTTCTCTTTACTTTTTGAGAGAGCTTAGCAAGAAGTCCATCCGTAGCAAGGATTCTGTTGGGTTCTGGAGTTACCAGAGCAATGTTGCCAGCTTCGAGTTCAACAGTGTAGGGGATGTCCTTTGGGACAATCTTTTGCACTTGGTCTTTCAATTCTTTAAATGTTAAACGCATTATAATTCACCGTATCCCGCGCTCGCACAGCAATGTGCAGAGACTCTCCCAAAGGGAGCGCAGATGAGCTGCGGGAATGTGAATCAGGAGAGAAGTTTGTCAATCTCGCCTTGGGAAAGGGCCACGTAGCCGTCTTTTGCGGTAATCACCGCCAAATCCATGCCGTTGCCGGAGGCGGCGTCACGCTGCCCCGATGCGTGAAGGGCACGGGCCGCGAGTTTCAATGCATCGGTTCGTGACATACCTTCGCTGAAGCCGTCTTCGAGGACACCGTACATGTAAGGAGAACCTGAACCGGTAGCACAATACAAGTCAGGAATTGAACCACCTGCAGAATCTATAGAGTAGACATGTCCGCCTTCATCATCAACGCCAACAATCAACAATTGAACCCAGTGTGGGCGTCCAGACAGAATGTTTGCGGTCAGTGTTGCAGCGCCACGTACGGTCATCTGTTGTTGACGGCGCAGTTGGAATAGAGCAACTTCCGCCGAGAGTGTTCGAGAAAGTGATTGAGCGTGTCCAACGAGACCAGCAGTAGTAAGTGCCAAGTTTTCGCCGATTTTGAAGAGTTTTTGCACACTCTTGTTGGCGATGAAATGGCCCATAGTCGCTCTGTGGTCAGCTCCAACGACGACACCGCCATCGAAAGTGATGCCTATTGTGCTGGTCCCGGTCTTCAATACATTCTGGTGTGCTTCCATTGTCATCAATCCTTTGTCTTGGTCGACACCTCTTGAACCTTGAGGCGCAAGTGCTAGGTATCAGCGGACCCTTATCAACCCCACGAGCCGACGGCTAGAGCCTTTAATGCATCAAAAAAGACCTCAATCACTTGGATTCATGCGAGTCTTCTTGAGGTGGAGGTTATGAGGGTGAGATATGCGCCGGAGGAGAAAAGCCAAGAAAGACGAAGCGCAGTCTTCCCTCGATGCTTTCACCAATATCGGGGCAGACTCTGAAACAGAGATGCCTACTATTGTCCCTTCGATGCCAGACCTTGATGCATTGACACGCGCTGATGAAAAGGCTCGGGAAACAATCGGCGATGTCGAAACGTCTGCCTTAGAACCCGAAGCCAGACAACCATTGCGAACATTCAACATGCCAAGTATGGAACAACGGCCTACTGTTGCGATTCCTGAGGCAGAAGTCATCTACCACAAACTTGGCGAGATGTACCCGCACGCCCCTATAATCGATTCACGACATGGGCTGGTGTTGCACCGAGCAGTGCTCAACGACATCACTGGGTGCGGTCAACTCATGGATTGGGTTGCTGATGATCATGCCGTCATCGTCGAAATGAGCCGATTGATGAAGAAGACTGTCGAGTTCAACAGTGCCATTGCTCGACTCAACACCTTCATTGATACTGATTTAGGTGGCCAGATAATCCAGATGACTGACACCCGACTCATGCTGCTTCCACCAGGATGCAGAGGTGTTCGAGGTGTTGACATGGAAGCGTTTGCCGTTGATGCAAAAGAACTCGGCAGGCAGGGATTGTGATGGATGAACAAGACATCAACATTCCTTGCCCAATTTGTCACCAAGAAGGCCAACTAAGAATGGTCGCTCACGTCGACGAAATCCCTTACTTTGGGGAGCACACCCAAGTAACAGTGATGTGCCACGCATGCGGATGGAGGCAAACCGATTTCATCCCGGCTGAAGGCCGTAAAGCTGGTGCGTGGTCACTTCGAATTGACGATGTCAAAAAGTTACGAAGTCGAGTCGTCCGCTCATCTTCATGCACTGTACGAATACCTGAACTGGATCTTGAAGTGATGCCTGGTACCAATTCTACTGGATATGTCAGCAACATCGAAGGTGTTCTCAACAGATTTGTCGACATCATCAATATGGTTCGTCGAGATGTTGTCCGAGATTTATCCAGTCCTGATGTAGAGCAGGAAGAACTCATGCAATCGCTGCAAACACTCGACGGTCTACTTGAGTCCATCGAGAACGCCGGAGATACAGCGCAATTTACCGTCGACTTTCTTGACCCAAACGGCCATTCTATGATTCTTGATTCAGATGCTGATGAGAGAGAATTAACCGCTGAAGAACTGGAAGAGTTGCCTATCGGCCCTGACCCAGCGGTTTTTTCTTCAGACGATGTTGCCAATTAACGGGCATCCGAAGCGAGGAATTCCTCGACCAGATGAGCAGTTTGGTCACGCATTTCGTGTAAGTCGCCAAGCCATGACGTGGCTCGTTCAATGCACATTTGTTTCATCTCACCTGCAAGAATCTTCCCTGAACGATAATCAGCATTGATTTCAGCAAGGAACGAGTCGTCATCTTCAAAGAAATACATCATGTAACGGTATGCGACATCGATGTCGGGATTACCGCCCAACCGTCTGTGTTCTTCAACGGTAGATTGTCCTCCAGAGAAAGCACGCTTGATCTTCTTTTCAACAACTGAAATGTCGTCACCGAGGAAAAGAGTGGTTTTGGGCTTGCTGCTGCTCATCTTCTCTCCTGTAAGCCCGACTGCGAAATGATGGTAAGTCGATGAAGGTGCAAGAAGGCCCATACCACCAAGTGAACGTTCATAATCAAGCAACTTCATGCGAATTTTGGATTTATCTTTCGAAGTTGCACTTGGAACACGAACCGTTCCCTGCTTGGGATTCGACATGATATCGGAGTACCCAAGATGTTCGAGGCACTCAACAATTCCACCGAAGACGCCATTCAAGCGTTCCTTGTCAAGGCGACCGTTTGGTAACTGACCCAGAACTTCTGCATTGTCGTCTTGAACCGATAGCGTGATGACGACACCGGATGATTTACCGTCGTTCACATTGAACCAGTTTGTTTTCGATGCAAGACCTCGAGTAAGGCGCAAATGCGGGTCTTGGTCGACACCTACAGGCACTACGATAGGTCGAAGACCACCGTATTCATCGGTCTGTGGATGGAGTATATCGCCAACTTGAACCAACGGTGCTTGAACATGAGCCAAATTGGTTTCACCGTTAAAACCGTATATTGATTCAAATTCATTGAGGTTTGTACGCTTCCCAAGTTGGAACCCTAGCCTTTGGACGATTGGACGAGAAGACTGGAAGTATACATTGGTTTTCTCCGGGTCCAATCCGAGGGCTGCGTAATGAGAGATGTATTCTTCAAGCGCGATGCGTCGGCCTTTTTCTAACGACACACCACGGGTTGCTTGACTTTCGAGATCTGCAACTGCGATTGTCACATCGCCTCCAAGCTGTTGAAACCATTTGACTTGGTCAATGACCATTGAATGGCCCATGTGCATTTGACCACTTGGCATAAGTCCAGTGAGGACCCCAAATGAATCGCCTTGCCGTTGTGCATCCAGAACGGTTTCCAGTTCGCGATGTGCGAACACAATACCTCGCCGGTGAAGACGAGATGGTTGAGGGAGGGTGACTGAATCCATAGAGGACAGTCCGAACTGTTCGATGATGCGAGAATAATCAGTCGATTGTGCACTTCCCCATGGGTCAATGACGACATCTTCTCCTGCCATGTTCAGTTCCTCTCAAACTGCGGTGAAGACTTCATGGCATCAAGGCTTCGCCCTTATTCTGCTTCAAACATCGATTGCTGAGAACCATAATGCTTGCCAGTATCTGAATTTTTATTGCCAAACGGACCGAGGCCTTCTCGTTTGAGAATATACATCATCCCAGTGATCGTAGAAACCGTGATGATAACGGCCAAAAACGGAAGCCAAGGTGCTTCACCAAGTCCATCTCGAGGCTGTACAAGCCATGTAAACACGAGATTTGATTCATCCGTGAAGCGCTTTGACCACTTGAACAAGTCCGTCGTGTCGTGTGCAGCGATGGTTACGGCCGATGAGTAATTATTCCAAAATTGTGAGCGACCCACAACATCATAATCATCCGTCCCGTTGACGACAATCGACACATTGTGACCCCGTAGGACCGAAAGGTGAAGGTACTCCGATTCGGTGTGCGTATAACCTTCAGAAGTTTTCTTCACCCCTTCAAGCGGCTGCAACGTACCGTTTGCATCACGGACATCGACTACAGATTCAGAGCCGACATCGAGAATCCATGTCATTGGAACATTCCAAGCCAATGGTGCAACAGCAGTGCATTGCTCGGTCAAAAGTGACTCGAATTCAATGGTTGTTTGGTTTGCGACCACCGAACTGGAGTGAGCAATTTCATAACAGTCATGAACGTTCCAATACGACCATGCCTCGCCCCATGTTGTCATCCATGCTTGTGCTTCGAAGTCAAGATATTCCGCAATGTCCTTGTCGTGACGAATTGTAGCATCGTTGACTCGACCCACCCAATACAAGTTGACCAGTCCACCCTCTTCCACCGCAGATTTTACTTGCTCTTTCGAACCAATAATCTGCTCAAGACTTCCACCTCGTCGCCCAAGGTTGAACCAATCCCAATCGTCGACAGGGGAATCTTCTGATGTATGCCATGCCGTCGACGTCAAACCATTCATGTCACCCTGAACCGGAAAACCTTGACCTGCAATGGTCGTATGTTGACTCATTGTTAGGCCAGGTGGCGTAAAAGTTGAGACTGGGTTGGCGCCCCAGTGGCTAGCATCGACGCGTCCAGTGATGTACTTCTGGCACTCAAGTGCAACGGCACCTGGGTCCGCTTGCCATGACAGGTGCGGCATCCCGTAACAGCCGAACTCATCGCCATTATCGAGTCGTTCTTGAGCAAGTGCAGTTCGAAGCCAGCCGTCCTCCTCCCAACCAACATCAGCCATCGCTACAGGACTGAATGTCGAGGACAAGAGACAAAGAAGAACGGTGACAACAAAACCACGAAGGAACAGTCCGTGGGAGGCTCTTGCCATGCAACGCGCTGTGGAAGGAATGCTTTCATGGTTTGTATGGGTATGACTGAGTTCAAAATGAAGTGAAAGTGGCTTCTGCGGCTTCATAGAAAGGGAACAGTCAAAACCCGTGGTTGATTCCAATTTGCTATGACAGAGGCGCCATCACTCGAGGATGCATGGCAAGCCCTCGAATCGCACTGGTTTATTCCTCCCACAGGTGAAGTACTTCAAAAAACTCCTAGCTACAGTTTTCTTCGAATGTTTCTTTCCCCTTTCTTACGCCCAGTTCTAAACGCAAAATTGGTCGGATTGCATAACATTCCAAGAAAGGGGGCAGTGATTCTGGCAGCAAACCATTTGTCACACGTCGACCCGATTCTGGTCATTGCTGCAGCACGACGAACGACCCATTACCTGGCAAAAGACGGGCATTTCAAAAACGGGCTGCTTCGATTTGTTATGCGAGCAACTGGACAGATTGAGACCAAAAGAGATGAGGGGGGAGAAGGAGCTTTATCAAGTGCTGCGGATGTACTTTCCGAGGGCCAGGCACTCGGAATATTCCCGGAAGGAACACGTTCGAAAAGAACGGATGCACCGTTCCTACTGCCCGGTAAAACTGGAATTGCTCGTCTCGCTGCATCGTATCCGGGCGCAGTGATTGTACCTATTGCACTCACTGGTACACGAAATATGATGAAACCTCAAGATCACAAGTTGCCACGGCTTTGGAGGAGAATCGGGCTCTCAGCAGGTGTCGGCATTACGTGGATGCAATGGTTGGAACATGAGAACGGAGGCGGCATGACCTCCACACAACTTCTCGAGTTGGCAGAGATGGAAGACCATGAAATTCGTTCGTCTCTTGCCAACCTCTATAGAAAATTTACCGACCAAATAATGGCAAGCATTTCGACGCTTGGTGCTCCATAGTTGATGTACTGTCGACCGCTTACCCCTACGTGAAGCGTATAGACACCCAACTTGGAACCCTTATCCTTGGAGACATTGTTTGTCCAAAGCGACTGAAGTCAGAACTTCGAGGACTGGAACTGTTGTGTTCAATTGTCAATTCGACACCAATCTGGAGTCTAGAGATGGGGTCTGAAAAACCATTCATCATTTCCAACGACAACGGACCGACCATTCTCATCGATGTTTTTGAGAGCATTCGCAAGAAGATATGCGAAGGAGACCCACACATCACAGTCTACATGTCGCAAAGACCGGTGTGCATCTTGCGTGACAGCGATATTGTTGACACACCTTCCACAGACTCACTCGTATCACTTGTATTGCTGGGAATTGCTGGGTGGCCATACGATTCTACACCCAAAACCCTCAGGGAGAAATCACTTACTTCTTCGCACGGAAAGATCGAAAACTTCGGCCAACTTTTGGAGTCAGACCACAATCAAATGCAATCTGCCCTTCACCTCCACCAAGAAGGATTTACTCATGCTGGATTATCGGTACTCGCTCAAATGGCTCGGCGTTTGTATGTATGCAGATGTTGGCATTTTGACAAAATACGTTTGGCTCTCCAACCCATCCTCGAAAATTTCACAGATGCTGAAGTTCAAACCTACATTCAACATCCAGATGAAGAAACCGATGTTCTTTTCCTCGCTCCGTGAGATAGAATCACTCAAGAATGCTCAAGTGCTGCCGGTTACGACAATTGTTCGGTGAGTGAATGAAAGTCTACCATGACCTAATACAACGCATTCTTGACGAAGGTGAAGAAAAGGGGGACAGAACCGGCACAGGTACGCTTTCAGTCTTCGGACACCAAATGCACTTCGACCTTTCCAAAGGATTTCCAATGGTTACCACCAAGAAACTTCACCTCCGCTCCATTGTTCACGAACTTTTGTGGTTTCTTAAAGGCGATACCAACGTCAAATATCTACAAGAAAATGGCGTTCGAATCTGGAATGAATGGGCTGATGAAAACGGTGATCTTGGCCCAGTATATGGCAAGCAATGGCGTAAGTGGGAAGCAAAAGACGGCCGAATCATCGACCAAGTCGAACAGGCGATTGACATGATCAAAAACAACCCAAACAGTCGAAGAATTATCGTATCTGCGTGGAACGTCGGCGAGCTTGATGAAATGGCCTTGATGCCATGCCATGCATTTTTCCAGTTCCACGTCGCAAACGGTAAATTGAATTGCCAACTCTATCAACGCAGCGCAGATGTATTCCTTGGCGTCCCGTTCAACATTGCATCGTACGCATTACTCACTGAAATGATGGCCCAAGTCTGCGGGTTGAAGGCTGGCACCTTTGTCCACACACTCGGTGATGCACATCTGTACACAAACCATCTGGAACAAGCCAACTTACAAATCAGTCGAGAACCAATGGCTTTACCGAGTCTGAAACTCAATTCGGAATGCACGACCATTGACTCGTTTACATTCGAAGACATCGAAGTTGTGGGGTATGAACATCACCCACACATATCCGCACCGATTGCAGTTTGAGGCGAGATTCCATGTTCACAATGATTTTCGCTTGCGACTTGAACGGGGCCATCGGAAAAGACGGAGACTTGCCATGGCGACAATCGTCTGACCTGCAACATTTCAAGCGCATCACGATGTCGAAGACAATGGTCATGGGGCGAAAAACCTGGGAAAGTCTTCCCGGTAAATTACCAGGGCGTAGACACATCGTGCTTTCCAGAACACCTCGAGATGATGTGGAAGTTATGTCGTATGAGTCAGTCTTGGAACTTGGTGAATCTGAGGAATTAATGATCATTGGTGGCGGGGAGATATACCAACTGTTCATGGAGCATACGAAAGAAATCCACAAGACCATCATCAACACAAGAGTTGAGGACGCTGATGCATTTGCACCATCGATGGATGGAGAAGGTTTTCACATGATTGGAGAACGATTTGTCAATGCCGGCCCACGCGATGAACACGATATGGTATTCCAGCACTGGATTCGCTGATTACTCTTCGGGCTGGTACTCAGTCACTCGTAAGCCGAGTCTTCCTTGGCGTGATGGACGCTGCATGATTTTGGCGTATTTCTCTTCAAATGCTGCCTTCAAGTCAATTTCCATGGCGAGGGAGTGGCCCATTAAGAGGAGCAAAATGTCCGCCATTTCTTCTGCGCATTCAGAGAGAGGTTTGCCCTTCGTGACAGCAGCAGCCAATTCACCCAACTCTTCGACGGTTAGAGCAATTCGGTAGCCCATGTCATGGCCGTTATTCTCTTCGAAATTGTGTTTGTCATGAAAAACTGCGATTTTTTTCATCATAACTTCCCATTCGTTCGTTGCTTCATGAGCCATCCAATCAGCCACTGACATTCCATCCATATCAAAGCCTACCATCGCCAGACTTTGAACTTGTATGAATCTCGATAACTACCGTCAGAGAGATTTAAGAACAGTAGACTGCTACGTATTGCCATGACAGTACCAACCACAATACCTGCAACTGAACGAGATTTGTTCGTCGAGAACGACACCCATGGATTTGAAGCAAAAGACGCCAATGTAGAACCAACAATGCACAAGGTTCTGGTCGATGGATGGCCAGCAAATGCCGGTGTTGGTTCGTTCGGTAACTACAGCACAAGGCTTGTTATCAAATTCGATTCACCGCATCCAGAGTTAGGGCTCGAGTTGTCAACGAAATACTTCATGTTCGATGATTCTCGCCCAGGGCATCTTACTTGGGGGCACAATGGCGCATCATTGTCCATTCAAAAAATCATTGAGTGAAATGCCGAAAACGGTGTCGAAGCGTCGGGCGCACATCTATATGTCGCACCCATGAGTCGGAAGTGTTGAAAATGTCTGCTTCACAGGAACACGATGTCAATGGGCCAGTGACCTATGACCAGAAAGTCAAATTCCAAACGTTTGGATATCAAGGCTTACCGATTTTGTTCATTTTGGGCTGGTTCTTTTCTGTAGGTGTTTTAGTCGATGAAAAAGTTATTCACGCCCCGCCTTTTTTCTTCGTACTCCTCATCGTAACAACCCTACTCTTGATCGAATGGTGGTTTCGAAGGCGTTTCATTGGCCGGAACGAAGGCGAAGATTGGGTCACTGTTGGGCAACAACTTACGGATAAATACGTCTGGGCGGAGAAATATGAGATTTCCAAATTAAATTTCAGAACGGTCAAGCGTAGTGCAGGAGAAGACGGCTCAATCAATTATGTCCAGTTGTTCTACGAAGGTGAAAAAATTCTCGATTGTCCGGGTTCTCAACATGAAGTTAAGGAAATACTTCCTGAATTGGGCTTGCCAACAAATGATGTATCGGGCTACTTCTCTTCAAAATATCCGGTAGGACAGAGGAACTCATCACCCGAGGAAAAGAAAGTTCGAACGCAATCAGATAACGAATCTCCCCCAACCAACAGCCAAACTCCTCCAAGTACAGAACCAACGGTTCCGAACGAATCAGAAGAGCAAGGCAGCAACTTTTGGGATGATGTGAATGTCGATGCATCATGACCAAATCTCCTCGAAAAGGAAACTCGAATCGAGATAAAACTGGCGAGTATATCACAGAAGTTATCCCTTCAGCAATTCAACCATGCACGCCCATACAGGCATCAATCGACGGTTCGCCTGCGAAGAGACCGAATGATGGTCAAGGTCTGCTCCGGAATCGCCAGGTTCACGGCCTGCAGCCCAGTTGGATGAAATGCAAACGGCCACATATGGGAGCTTGAGTTCTCGGGCAAGCTTTGCTTCGCGTGGCATCGTCATCCCCACCATATGGCCACCAAGCGTATCAATCGCATCGATCTCGGCTTTAGTTTCAAAGTGAGGTCCTTGAGCGAGCCAGTACGTATAGAACATGCGCTCGGCATCTGAAAACGCTTGGACCGAGCGCAACACTTCACTCAGTCGTTGATTGATGGCAGCATCAAACGGTTCGGTCACCGATGTGAATACGGCCTCATCATCGTGAAATGTTGAAGCCTTGCCAGTGAAATCGATGTACTGTTCCGCTAATGCAACTTTCCCTGGCGGGAAATCCTCTGGAATTGCTCCGACTGAGCAAACCGCCATGACCGCTTCACATCCAGCATCAGCGAGTGCACGCATGTTGGCTCTGTGTTCAATCATGTGAGGGGGTTTGCTGGCTTCACCGTCGTTGTGATGGCGCTGTAGGAAGAACAGTTCTTTCTCTACGTTTCCGTTTGTGAGTCGCATGCAAGTCAGTGGGACATCTCCCCATGGCGTCTCAACATTGACGTCGTCCCTTCTCAGCAACTCAATGCCAAATTGTTTCATTTCCTCACCAACAGCCATGTTGATGAGACCTGTTCCGCCAATCACTCCGAGTCGTTGCATGCCAGCCCCTCACACTATGTGTTTGTCAAACCTACGGCTCTTGAGCCGCTTGAACCTTGCTTTCGCTGATGACGTTGTTACGTCGTCGGACGTTCACTCGTTGAGACGAGCAATCAAGTCTGCTTTCTTGCCAGAGACTGGCTTTCCAGCTGCCTTGAGAAGTTCCTTGAGTTCTGCAACCTTCATTGAGTCGTAGTCTGCACTTGGTGCAGCCTCTTCGGCAGGTGCTTCTTTGGCTGGTGCTTCTTTGGCAGGGGCCTTTTCAGATGCAGGTTCCATTGCTTCAGCAGCATCGATAATCGACGGAGTGGATTCTTCTTCCTCTTCATCTTCCATTGCAGATGCAAGTGCTGCTGCTTTCTTTGCTTTGATTTCAGCATCGCTGCGTGCTTCTTCAGCGTGAATTTCATCGAGCGTCTTACCCTTATCAGCAACAACACCAGCTTGCAGCAGTTGACTCTTACGGATTGCGACGGACTTTACGGGGTAAATCGGCTTGACTGCCTTTCGGATTTCTTCTTCAAGGGTTCCGTCAAGAATCTGAGTTTGAATCTTGGAGTAGGTTGCCTTGGAAGCAAAAGCGATAATCATGTCTCGAGCCTTAGCACGCATAGCCTGCTTGATGGAAGTCTGAACTCGCTTTTGAGTGATAATCAGTGGCTTGAGTCGAATCAAGTAACCGTCTGTCGAAACGACATCGACGACATCGTCGACTTTACCACGGTAGCGACGGATTTGACGACGGATGTGGTCGGTTTGGTGGTGGTGACCGATGAATGTGGTTAGAGCATCTTGCCCGACACATTCGTGAACACGGAATCGGAGGATAACGTGCATCTTGGTAAAGTCGCCATTGAATTCTTGTTGTGTCATTTCGTACACACGGCCGATAATGTATTCATCGGACTCCCCGAGAGTCTCTCCTATTTTCTTAAAATCCCATGGTGTTCGTGGGGCACGAATGGTGTACCAAATCTTATTCTTCCACTTGTCACGTTGCTTACGTGCTGCTGCACGTGCCTTTACACTAATCTTTTTTGCCATGGTATCATCTCGGGGTGTGTGTTTGCGGGGGCTACCCCACTTGCAGGTTGGCGACCTCCCTCCCCTATTTGAAGAAGTCTCTTCGCTCACTTAAACAAAGATGGGTCAATATAGACAATTGAATCCTCGATGGTTCGGTAAACTCTTGAGCATGAAGGGGCACGGAAGGGTGTGAGCCTACACCATATCACCTGGCGTGCAACCGTCGGCGCAGTTGAAGATGAAACAGTAGTGGCAGAGGCTATTGCTTGGTTGGTGGGCGACCCTGAACTGGTCGAGATTGAACGCACTACTTCCTACCACGGCTCGGATATCCACATGGTTACTGGAGTTTGTAAAAAGAAGAAACAGTCCCTCGTGTCTCTTGCGCAAATTGGAGAAGAAAACCTGCAGACCCTTGCTCGAGAAGTCGAGCAACGCTACGATGAAAACAACACCCTGCACTTCCGTCTTGAGTTCCATTCCTTTGTCAACGGTGAGGCAGTTCTAGCATCGTCAGGACATGCTTCAACCATCAAATGCCACACGAAGGTCGAAGTCTACCCTGGACAAGATCCGAAAGAAGAGTGCATGAAGGTCATTGAACAAGCAATGAAACAGAATCAAAAGATGTCTGATTGAATGAAGTCGACTGAACGCTAAGTTGAAGTCGAGTCCGAGCAACCGTGGTTCATGAGTATCAGGCTGAGGGCGGTTGTGCTTACTGCCCTCATGCTGCTCAGCCTCACCGTGCCAATTTCAGCTGAACATCAGCCCAGCATGAATGAAGCACCTGTGTGCAATGCAGACCGTAATTCGACGTGGACGGTGGGTCTTGTTTACTGCACCGATTCAATCGACATAGGGTATACATTGTTTTCACCGTTTTCTTCGTCGGAAAGTTTCCTCATCGACTACGAAGGTAGAGAGGTCCACAGTTGGGACTCCCCGGGTAAACATCGTCCGGGCATGTCATCGTACCTTCTCCCCGACGGAGATCTGTTACGGAGCGCTGACATATCTCAACAAGCGGTAGGCAACTTCAGTGGAGGAGGAACTGCAGGTAAAATAGAACGGATTGGATGGGATGGAACTGCTGAATGGTCGTGGGAGTTCTCCTCGACATCTTACATCACACACCATGATATCGAACCTATGCCAAACGGGAATATATTGGCAATTGCATGGGAAGATAAAACGGAATCGGAGGCTCTGCAAGCAGGAAGAAACCCAGCGATAGCGAGTGATGCCCCTGGCGGTAATGCAAATGTGTGGCCGGATTTCATTATCGAAATCGAGCCTCTAGAAAACAATGAGGCAAACATCGTTTGGGAATGGCACGCTTGGGACCACCTTATCCAGGATTATGATGCTTCAAAAGACAATTACGGTGTCGTTCGAGACCATCCAGAGTTGCTTGACATCAATTATGTAGGTGCCACTGGCAACCAAGCCGGCCGTGCTGATTGGATGCACTGCAACGGCATTGATTACAACGAACTCCTCGACCAAATCGCCATCTCATGCAAAAACATGAATGAAGTCTACATTATTGACCACAGCACAACGACCGAAGAGGCTGCAGGTCATACCGGTGGTTTTTCTGGTAAGGGAGGAGACTTTCTCTATCGATGGGGAAATCAGCAAGTCTACGATGCAGGTCTATCAAGCGAACAGAAGTTGTTCGGACAACACGACATCCAATGGATTGAACCAGGCAGAGAAGGCGAAGGAGACCTCATCGTATTCAACAACGGTGGAGGACAGAATTACGGATACTCTTCAGTCGACGTACTCAGACTTCCGGGCGACAACGGCACTTATCCGCTGCTAAGCAACAACACGTGGGGACCCCAACAGCCAAACTGGTCGTGGAATCAAGGCAGTGAGATGTATGCACAGATTGTCTCCGGTGCAGAGCGGTTACTGAACGGCAATACACTGGTCACAGATGGCACAACGGGAACACTGTATGAAGTAGATTTGAACGGTGAAATTGTGTGGAAATACGTGAGTCCGATTTCAAATCAAGGCACGATGACTCAGGGCGAAGAAATACCGGCTGGAAATGTGTCTGTTGCACTTGGAAATGCCCTTTTCAAGGCGAGAAGATATGCGCCTAATTTTTCGGCATTCAGTGACAAAAACATGACCCCCGGTTCTTATATCGAACATTCAACGGATTCGTGCCCATCCGAAGATGCACATCCATGGGATCGAGATGGCGACGGGTGTGTAGACGATTCTGATGACGACGGGACGAACGACCCGTTCGACGTATGCCAAGGACATGATGACAAAATAGACCTTGACAACGATTCCTTGCCGGACGGTTGCGATGACTATGTTGATTCGGATGGAGACGGAATTGTTGATGAAAACGACACTTGCCAAGGGTTTGATGATTCCATTGATATCGACAACGATTCGATTGCGGATGGATGTGACGAACTCCTCGACAATGATTCGGATGGCATCTCAAACGCAGAGGATGTTTGTGAAGGCAGTGAAGATTCTATAGATACGGATATTGACGGCATTCCAGACGGCTGTGACGCTACACCAAACGGCGAAGTGACTTCATCAAATCATTCTGACAACTCAACCAACCAATTGAGTGAACATTCAACCTCCGATTCGAACAATTCAACGAACCCTCAAACCGATGAGCCACAAACTCAAGACATAGATTCCACATCAACCAACACCAACGCATTCGTAGCGAAGGTAGCGATTGGGGTCGGAGTTTTTTCGATTGCTCTAGCAGGTCTCTACTTCCGCATTTTACCTCGAAATTCAAAGGATGAAGGACAAGGTTAGGCAACATTTTGTTTGAGTTTTGTTTCAAAGCCTTCATGTATGGCGAGTTCTTGGGTCGGACGAGGAATATCCATGACCCACGTAGTAACAAGCACCTGTGTCGATCACAAATACCAAGAATGCGTTGCAGTATGCCCTGTTGAAGCATTCAGAGAAGCCGAGACATACTTGGTCATTGATCCTGACGAATGCATCGATTGTGGCGCATGCATTCCAGAATGTCCAGTAGACGCTATTTTTGCAGATACCGATGTTCCTGAAGAAGAAGAATCATGGATTGATCGCAACGCTGACGAAGCTGTTGATGCTGAAGTTGCAGAAGGCGATTCACCGGTTCTTGCAAGCGACTGAGTTCGCTTTACAGACTCATGGCTTAAACCAATGTTCATGAAGGTCGCGCTCAAGGAGAAATTGATTAGTATGGTTCGAACAGATTTTACGCAACTGCGAAACGGCAGCGATTTACTCAAGCGAGGTTTCGCTCGTATGCAACAGGGCGGCGTCATTATGGATGTCGTCGACCCAGAACAGGCAGCAGTTGCCGAAGACGCTGGTGCTGTTGCAGTTATGGCTTTGGAACGTGTTCCTGCTGACATCCGAAGAGACGGTGGAGTGGCCCGTATGAGCCATCCTGACATGATTCAAGGTATTCTCGATTGTACCTCCATCCCAGTGATGGCAAAAGCACGCATCGGGCACGAAGGAGAAGCACGAATCCTCGAATCCATGGGTGTGGATATGGTCGACGAATCAGAAGTTTTGACTCCTGCCGACCCCTTCTTCCACATCAACAAGAACGACTATTCCATTCCGTTTGTATGTGGCGCCACAGGACTTGGTGAAGCGGTACGACGCATTTACGAAGGTGCATCAATGATTCGAACCAAAGGTGAGGCAGGAACTGGAAACCTCGTTGCTGCAGTAACTCACGCAAGGCTCATTGACCAAGAAATCCGCCAAATCCAGTCATTGGATGACGCAGGATTGGAAAAGGTCTCCAACATCATTGTTGATCGATACCGTGTTCTTGCAGACACATCAGAACTTCCAGGCCACCACCCAATGACCCCGTTTGGTGCGATCGATGATAACATGAACAACGACATCCTTGAGATTCTTAACCAAGTCAAGAACATGGAAAGACTCCCTGTAGTCACTTTCTCAGCCGGAGGCATAGCAACTCCTGCTGACGCATCTCACATGATGAGACTTGGCATGGATGGCATTTTTGTCGGCTCTGGAATCTTCAAGTCGTCCGACCCAAAAACGATGGCTGATGCAATCGTTCTTGCAACAGCACACTACGATGATGCCGCTAAGGTTACTGAGGCTATGGCGATGACGATTGGAGATCCAATGAAGGGCGACGAATTAGAAACACTTGAAGTCCGAATGGATCAGCGTGGTTGGTAATCACTCTAGAGGATTGGATATACCCTCTTCCCCGAGAGCCCACTTGAGCGTCTTTACGACCCCGTCCAATGCCTTGTGATTTCGTGCAGCTTCTTTCATTCCGTCACGGTCTTCATTTTTGCGACATTCATCAAACCAAACCTTCCATTCAGCCCGCTTTGCTTCTGCCCGGTTGAGCATTTCCTCAATCTCCTCCCAGGTGCGATCATAACTTCGAACGGGTGTGGCACGAGAGGACATATGGCTCTTGCGACAACCCAAGGTATTTGAGTCAAACGCCAACATGATTAGTTCGTATTCGGAATTCGACAGTCCTTGAGATTGCTACCAGCCTCAACAATCACTCCGTCCCCAAGTATGACATTCTGCAAGATACACTCGGTGCCAATATCGACACCTTCACCGACAACGGTATTGGTGATTTTGCAATCCTTTCCTATTTTCGAACCGGACATCACGAGAACATCTTTGAGAGTGCTGCCCAAGTCGATGCGACTCATCGACGATACAACTGAACCTTCAATCTCCCCGAGAATCTCTGCCGAGGACGAGATGAAACTGTTCCCCTTGAACTCACCTTCTGGAAGAGGAAAAGGCAGAGAACTTCGTTGTTCAATGAGCGTGTGTTGCGCACGGATGAGTTCAGATGGGTGTCCAACATCAAACCAAACACCGTCAATGGTTTTCGCATACATCGGCCAGCCTTTTTCGAGCACCATCGGGAAGAGTTGTTTGCTAAAATCAAACTTCTCACCCTCTGGTACCAAAGCCAAAACTTCAGGTTCAATGATGTAGAGTCCAGCGTTAATCACGTTGCTAAATGCTTCACCAGACTTGGGTTTTTCCTTGAACTTGCAAATGTAGCCTTCCCGGAGTCCCCCATCAAGTTCACCTAAATGTGAGTGTGAAAGTCCAACGATACCAAACTCAGTTGGGTCATCAACTTCCCAAAGCGCCATTGTGACTCGCGCACCGCTTTGACGATGTGAATCAAGAAGTGCACCAATGTCGAACGAGGCGACAGAGTCACCAGAGCCTACAACGAACGTTTCAGTCAAGTGTTCGGAAAGGAGTCGGACACTACCTGCAGTACCCATCGGCGTCGATTCTTGATTGACCCATGCATGAATCGGATGCTCTCCATGCGTCCAGGACTCAACATGATGCTCAAGTTGTTCTCCGCGGTACCCGGTCGTGACAACGATGGTGTCAATGGAAGCTTCTTGCATTGCATCTTTGACAAAATCAATGACTGGACGGCCGAGAATCTCTACCATTGGTTTAGGTCGAGTGAGCGTAAGTGGGCGAAGACGAGAGCCTTGGCCACCTGCCATGATGACCCCATACATGTTCAAACCTCAGCGTCGGCGTGATGCACGCATGTCGATCTTGCGCATTGACTTCTTTTTACCAGACTTGGATTTGCGCTTGCTGGAGCTGCCAGTATCGCCTTGACCGATACCACCAAAGGTGATTCCGCCAGAATTGAGAAGTTTCGAAACCAATTCGTCTGCAACTTCTTCGGATTCTGCACCGGTCTTCATTTCGGCCTTAACGGATGCATTGTGGTCGGTCATCCATGACTTTCGCTCATCACGAGCCATGTTCAACTTGTCACGCACCTTATTGACATCCACCATCAATTCAGTGATTTTGTTGTGCATGTCGTCAGACTTCTGACGCAATTCCAAAAATTCGTTGTGGAATCGGTCGCCCTCCGCTTTGAGGAAGTCTCGGTGGGTGAATGCTTCGTCAACTTCTTTGGAAATCGCATCTGCACGGCCAACTGCTTCGAGCATATCTTGGTGTGCAGCGTCAGCTTCAGAGCGAAGCAGTTTGATTGCTGAGTCCATATCGCTGAGGTCAACGTTAATCATTTCAAATTGGGTCACCTCAGGAGCCAATTCCTTGATTCGAAGTTTCATTTCCTTGATTTTCTTAATCATTTCCTTTTCCTTCTTCTGACCTACAGAAGAGGTTTCGAAGGTCTTTTCGAGAGATTGAACTTCTCGTTGCAACTTGGCATACTCTGCGGTTGCTGACTTCTTTTCGCCCTTTTCATCGCGCCGACCTTTCACTTGATTGATCACTTCTCGAAGTTGCTGCTGGAGAGCATTACGCTTCTCCTTGAACATCTTGATTTCTGCACGGATCGCTTTAATCTCGGTAAGTACGAGGTCGACCTTCTCTCGGTGTTCCTTGTATTGTCCTTGTACTGCATTGCGCTTATCCGCTACAGTACGAGCCTGATCACTGAACGAATTGCGAGTGTTTCGCATCTTTCGAATACGTGCTTCCATGCCCTGTAATTCTTCTCGCAATTCAGCATCAGGACTTGGTGTCGCATCGTCTGGTCTTCCGCGCATGGCTACTGCACAGAGTGACCCATTTCAAATCTACCCATGAGTGAAAAGGCAATTACACACCGATGTCACCGAGTATTTCGCTGATTTTAATGAACACAGCAGCCGATATACCGAGGATACCGAGTAGGCCTGTAGTAACCGATGAGAAGCCGAGGATGCGTTCAAGGAACTTCGTTCGAACTCGGACGTTAATCTGTCTTCCAATGATGAGGTCACCGCTTTGTTCCTCAAGACGAACGGAGACGGTGGCTTCTCCAAAGCGCTCAGGGAGCAAGGATTGCCAAGCGACTGTACCGTCTCTAAGAAGACCAGACATGAGTCCGAGAACATCCTCATCACCCTCTGCAGCCAGTGGAAGTGCCTTTGCAGACCACCAATGTTTTTCACCTGGGTTGAGCCGATAGGTCATGGCAATGTCGTGCGGTCGGAAATCGGGCGATTGGACACGCAGGACGACGTTTCTCGGAGTGTCTGAAAGATTGTGGATCAGCGTGAACAGGTTGGCACGTTCATGAACAACATTCTCCATGTCCACTTCAAACACAATATCGGAGTTTGTAGCGGCTCGGCCTGCCCCAAGGTCCTCCTCGATTCGACCAATCATCCTGAAGAATGCAGGACACGCATGTTCGATGTGGTCAATAATCGAAAGCCATTCCTCAATCGTAAAGACTGGGTGGCTACGAACGAGATCCATTCCTTTCTTGGTCAATACTTCGGAAAGTTCAGATTCCATTGTTTTAAAATCAAGACCTTTGGAGTGCCGATACAGCGTCATCAAGATTTTCTCCCGAGCATACTGTGGATCTGTTCCTCTCTTGAGGCATTGTTCTAATTCCTTCGAATAGATTTCGTAAACCGAGCGCAGGAGTGGGTCCATGTGGGTTTTAACGAGGTCGTCAAACACCATTTCGAGGGTAGAAGGGTGAATTGGCGGGTTGTACGCCTTCAACAAACCTGTACGTTCGTCCATATTGAACGGATAGGAACGTGTTGGGAAATGCTGAGAGAGTGAAAGCATCAGCGTTGAGAAAGAAAGCAAGAGCATGATTCGTCCGTTAAGTGAAGCGATATCTACAAAGAAGATTACAATCAAAAGAAGGCTTGAAAGAATACCAAAAGAAAGCGACCAAGTGTGTTTTGATTTAGCGCCAGACAACTGATCTGCGAGACTTTCATAGCCGTGCAAGGACTGTACCGACAAATGTTCGCCGTTAAGCCGCTCAACTTCCTGTTCAAAGTTGTTGAGAGACAATTCAACTCGATGTCGATGGAATGTTTGGGCAAGAATGTATCCGAGCAGGAGAACAAAAGTAAGGGCGGTCAGAGCCATGGCGAAACTTATTCCAACCGTCGGTTCGATTTGCGACCACCATTTTGGAGATGTTGCCGAAAAAGCAAGTGCTCCG
>JABIWF010000148.1 GCA_018701175.1 Methanobacteriota archaeon | reverse complement strand
TGGCAGATTTCTTACAATTATTCATATGTTCGATTTACACCCCTGTATCATCGAAGATTCTAAGACAAAGGGCCATGCCCTTAGAACGATTGACATGACGGTCGTGGAAGGATTCTGTCTGAAATGCAAAACATATGGGCCTATCAAAGATGGTCAGCTCATCAAAATGAAGAACGGCAGAACGCGTATGGCGGGTGGTTGCTCCCAGAACGGTTGTACTGGTAAAATTTCCAAGATCGTCAGTTAATGTCTACATCGCCTACCGATGTGGTTTAATACACCGGTTCAGTGGGCAGGTTACCTAGGGCTCGTGGTCTAGGGGTTATGACGTCGCCTTGACATGGCGAAGATCGAGAGTTCAATTCTCTCCGAGCCCACCATTCGAACATAGCACCATCTATGAATATTGTTTATTTATTTTTCAAAAGACAACTAATATTTGACTTCTTGAAAAAGCAATACCGTGGGAATCATTCACTGAGCACTTCAGGCTCCGGCAAATCAAGATCATCCGGATCAATTCGAGCAAGTGGTTTCTCGTCATTTTCCATTGTGAAATCTGTTGAACCACCTTGCCATGAAGATATTTCTTCTATCTCTTGAAATTGTTCGTCTGGAATGGCGTGATTGTCCGACAATGAGTAGACCATTGGGTCAATGACTTCACGTTCGGGTAGTGCGCCCGGCGGTGGAGCTTCACGTTCTTCGAGATGTATGCCTGAATGGAATGTGCCACATTCGGGACACCGGACCGATCCTTTCGGCTCAATACATCCACATACCGGGCATGATGATTTGCCTTGGAATGCGCGCAGAGAGTCTTCTGCAGCCATTCTTTCACTCCAAGAAAATGTCTTTTTGGTAACCAGTGACAATGTCTCCAGTATCGTCTTCTTCGATGGTTACAGTTTCCTCTTCATCGTCGAATTCTATTATTGTCCCGAACACATCTTCGTCTTCAAACGCAAGACCGATATGTGATCCGATGTCGATTTCGTCGCCTTCAACTCCCTCGTCTTCTTCATCATCGGATTCTGAATCTTCTTCGTAATCCATTTCGTCGTCGTCGGATGCCTCATACGCTTCATCGAATTCTTCGGATTCTTCCGATTCTACTTCACCCTCATCAGAATCAGTTTCAGCCACGTCCTCTTCAGCATCTTCGGAACGTGCATCTTCAGTGTCATCAGAGACCTCTTTCATTGCTTTAGCACGTGCTCTCCATCCCGGGACAATAACAAAATGCATGGCAAGAGAACCAATAAGGCCAGCCAGGCCGAGAACCATCATGATGATTCCATCAATGTAAAACCCAGCAGGCATAGATGATGAGTCACCGGAAAATGGAGTAAGGGAATTACGGCACTCGCCAACTTGGACATCGGGGTCACAGGGGTATATGTCGCCTTCATTCCAGTCTTCAAATCCAATCTTATAGTCCGTTTCTAAAGCAATTGGGCCACCTTCGCCGCTCACGCCCAGAGGACCGATACCGCCCATCCCGTTGATGAGCCATGCAGCGATAAACAGGCCAAACACCATGTGGATAAGAGGCCAAACAACATCGTTCCATTTCTTACCCATCATTTTCTTTTGAAGATCTGTCGGGAAGGGTTTGTCCACCTTATCCGATAGGCGCGCTTCATCATCTATTGCTTCATCAAGGTCATCGAGTGATTCCAAAGCCTCGACGAACTCAATGATGTCGATGGAGCCGTCATTATCTTCGTCAACATCAACAAGGAAGGTTTCAATGTCTTTGTATGAGACTTCCGAGCCGATAAGATCAGAGATTGAACTTCTAAATTCGGCTGCCGAAATTTGGCCATTGCCATCCTTGTCGAGGGCGTTGAAGAATTTGTTTGGAGAGTCTCCTGTCTCGTCCATTGCATCTGAAATCAATTGTAAAATCGATTGATGTGATGGGATTTCATCGGCGATGTCATCGAGGACATCATCCATGTCCTCAACATAATCTTCGTCAAGTTCGTCGTCATCATAATCTTCGACTTCAGTTGAATCTTCTAAAGATTCGTCTTCACTTTCTGGTTCATCCTCTTCCTCAGCATCATCCAATTCAAGGTCAGCATCAGACGCTTCTTCATTCTCTGAAGCGTCTTCCTCTACAGAATCTGTTTCCTCCTCTTCTGAAGAGTCAGTGTCCAAGTCGGCCTCTTCAACCACAACATCATCGTCTTCATCTGAAATCGTTTCATCGTCTGTAGAAACAGTTGCAGCGGCAGTGGTGTCCTCAGGTTCTAATTTCTCACCTGTAATGGTTTCATGGAGTTCGGAGAGGTCGATTTGTCCATCTCCGTCTTCGTCGATGGTTTTCACCAGTCGTTCAACTTGTGACGGAGGTAAATCTGCCAAGTTCAAGCTCAGAAGACCCGTCTTCAATTCTGAGGAATCGATGAGATTATCGTTATTGGTGTCGAACTTTTTGAAGAGAGTTGGGATGCTAATACCGGTTGTTTCAAGCCACTTACGTAAAACTTCAACAACATCGTCAGCAACAAATATTGTCCCGCAGTGGCTGCATTTAGTTGAGTCCAGGGCGACCAATCCATGGCAAGCGCCACACTCGCCGAGTGCTTCATCTGATACACCGGAAAAAGAAATATTACATTCGGGACAGTTCTCGGAATTTAGAGGGACAATCGCCCTGCATGCTCCACATTCAGCCATAGCGACTTCATCTTTCGTCTCGTCGGACATTTCCACACCTGTTCTCCCGAGTGCATCGCCGGATATAATGATTCATAGACTTTGAATGATGAACTCGTAATACGAGCGGTCAAATGCGGCGGGGGTGAAGTATTGGAAATCGGAAAAATATACACGTGTGAATTTGTGACCGACGAGGAAACTCTGGCTTGGGTTGACCGCAAAAGTCAGTCTAAGAATGGCCATGTACTGTTGTTTTCTCGGCTGCCGCATCGGCGATTGCTCGAGCATCTCGACATTAACAGCGTCGAGGCGTATTGGTTGTCTGAACGAATTACAGACGGAGCAGTCCGCCCCGACCTCGATGAAATTTCGAAGTTGATCCTAGCGCACCTCTCCAACCATAACGGAGTCGTGGTTCTCGAAGGACTCGAGTGGCTTGTTACGCAAAATGGAGAAGACAATACCCTGGGTTTCATCCGGATGCTCAGGGAGTCTGTTCACAGGAAACAATGGACGATACTCATACCCATCCGCACACTTGCGTTTAACCCGCAATGGCTTGCCAGACTCCGTCGTGAAGCACCCAGCATTGAGCTCAGTTCACCACCAGAGGCATCTACTGACTTAACTGAACAGAATGACCGCCATGAAGTGAAAAACGAAGTATTAGGTTTGACGCCATTGACTATTCTTGACGATGGTTCACCGCAACTGGTACAGTTGACACGGCTTCCCTACAATGGATTTACCAATTCCCTACTTCGTAAACGCATACTTCAATGGAGGAGAATGGGACTTGACGTCTCGGAAGTTGAGCCAGCACTCAATGCTACGGACATTGAACAATCGTACGCGTTGTATGCTGTAGTGGAAGAAAAAGTGCGCCAAGCAGTCGAAATTGACCGCTACATTACTGCAAACAGTGGAATGCTTACTGCAAGCGAAGAAACCTCGGCGAGATTCAGGATTCGACAATTGACCGGCCTTGAAGAGCTTGCAAAAATCTACTTTGTAGATTAACGGTTGAGCCTTCCTACTTCCGCCTCAATTCTGGCGAGCCACTTTGAATCAAGCAGTTCACTGGCTACAGCAATAAGGTCTGAACTGGTACTGCGGTCGCCTGAGAGTGGCTGGACAATCGTACGTACCCGTTGCTTAAGAGCGGATACATATGGCGAAGGCTCGATTGGATTGAGTTCTAATGCTTCGCATGCTACAACCAATTCACATGCCAAGACTTCAGCCAGACGAGAGGTTGCTTGAAGGAGATTCCAGGTTGCAGTTGCTCCCATACTTACGTGGTCTTCCTGTCCAGCAGATGTAGAGGTTGAAAATATTGAACGGGGTGCTGCATGCCCATGCAATTCGGAAAGGGAAGCGCCAGCCACATATTGAACAATCATGAGGCCGGACTCAAGACCTGAATCTTTTGCGAGGAAAGCTGGCATCCCACTACGGGCTGGATCTAGCATTTGGTCAATTCTGCGCTCAGAAATCGAAGCCAACTCAAACACTGCAGCAGACATCGAATCAGCTGTCAAGGCTAATACTTCTCCATGGAAATTACCCTGTGAAACGACTTCATGGGGACCGGGATTTGCATGATCGGGGAAGACCAATGGATTGTCAGTGGCACTGTTCAGTTCTATGTTCAATGTATTCTGAAGGGCTGAATAGCGCTCATAAACCGCCCCGTGGACTTGCGGTGCGCATCGAAAAGAGTAGGCATCTTGCACTTGGTCGCAGTCAGCATGGGAGGCCATAATCGGAGAGTTGGCCAAAAGGGTACGAATTCGTTGTGAGACGGCGAGTTGCCCTTGATGTGGTCTGGCATTGTGAACGCGTTCATCCGCAGGCGTAACGCTTGCTTGCCTTGCTTCGATGGAAGTGCAAAGTACCATGTCTGCATAAACCATAAGATTCGAGAGACGCTGCTCTGATAGCGTGAGGAAACTACACATTTGGCTTGTACCGTTGATGAGAGATAATCCATCTTTGGCACGTAACTCGAGTGGGATTAATCCATGTTGCCTTAATTGGAGTTTCGCCGGTTCAGTCAAACCGTCTTGCGTAAGAACTTCGCCTTCACCAATGAGCGCCAGCGCCATATGGGAAAGTGGAGCAAGGTCGCCACTTGCACCGAGGCTGCCGATTCGCGGGATGGCTGGCGTAATATCATAATTAAGGAAGTTCACAATTTGTGCCAGAACATCTGGGTGGACGCCGGAGTTTCCCTTGGCAAGGGAATTAATTCGAACGGCCATCATTGCACGGACTGATTCTTTCGACATTAATTCGCCAATTGCGGTAGCGTGAGAGCGGATGAGATTTATTTGCAGTTGCGTCAAATCATCTGGTGAGATTCGTTGGTGCACGAGTGCTCCAAAGCCAGTATTAATTCCATAGACTGTCTCATCGTTTGAGAGAATTCGCTTAACAACTGAACGGGCTGATTCAACACGGGCAAGTGCATCTTTCGACACCTCGACAACTGCATCACCTGTTGCTATGCGCATGACTTCAGAAGGTGTGAGAGTGTGGCCGTCGAGTGAAATTGTGGTCATTTAGAATCCTCCTTGAACAAGTCATCGAGAAGTGAATCATCGGCATGCTCGGGCAGTGTAACTTTCAACAAGGGCTCAGCATCCATTGCTCTACGAATTGCAAATTCTGCTCCAGGGTTACGAGCCCATGCACGCCGGGCAACACCGTTGTTAACATCCCAGTGTAACATTCTCTGAAGTTTCAGTTCGCATTCATCAGTTCCGTCAAGAAGCATTCCAAATCCACCGTTCATCACTTCACCCCAGCCCACACCCCCGCCGTTGTGGAGACTTACCCATGTTGCACCTCTGAAAGCGTCACCAACAAAGTTTTGCACTGCCATGTCTGCAGTTTGTATTGAACCGTCGCGGATGTTGGCAGTCTCCCTATATGGGCTGTCTGTGCCTGATACATCGTGATGGTCACGGCCAAGTACTACGGGAGCGGAAATCCGGCCACTCGAAATCGCTTGGTTCATGGCCGAAGCAATTTTCCTACGACCTTCATCATCAGCATACAAGATTCGGGCTTGACTACCAACGACCATTTCATTATCACCTGCGCCACGAATCCATCGAATATTATCGACCAGTTGCTGTTGAATTTCAGGAGGTGAACTGTCGAGCATTTGCTCAAGTACTTCACAGGCTATTTCATCAGTGACGCGCAAATCTTCAGGTTTTCCCGAGCAGCAGACCCAACGGTAGGGTCCAAAACCATAGTCGAAACACATTGGACCCATTATGTCCTCGACATAACTCGGGTATCGGAACGAAGATCCGTCAGCCGACATGACATCGGCGCCAGCGCGACCGGCTTCTAAGAGGAAAGCATTTCCATAATCCCAGAAATACATACCGTTTTCAGAAAGAACATTTACGGCAGCAGCGTGACGTCGGAGCGTTGATCGAACTTCATCCGCGAATCGGTCAGGGTGCGTTGATAACATACTCGAAGCCTCATCGAAGGAAAACCCTGCCGGGAAGTATCCGCCTTGGAACGGATTGTGTAAACTTGTTTGATCACTGCCTAAATCGACAGAGACATTACGCTCTACCAATCGCTCCCATAGTTCGACAATGTTTCCGACGTATCCAATTGAAATTGGGGTCTTTCGGTCAGCAGCCTGTATCATCTGGTCTATGGCATCATCAACATCTTCGGTGACTGTTGTCAACCAACCTTGCTCATGGCGCTTATACGCTGCATGGGAATTTGATTCTGCAACTATACAAGAAGCGCCTGCAATCACAGCTGCCTTGGCTTGTGCACCAGACATTCCGCCTAAACCTGAAGTGACAAAAGTTACGCCACCTAAGCCTTCATCTCCGCCCAATCCAAGATGTGCTCGTGCGGCATTGAGTAAGGTGATGGTCGTACCATGAACGATGCCTTGTGGGCCGATGTACATGTAGGAACCAGCAGTCATTTGACCGTATTGGGTGACGCCAAGAGCGTTCATTCTTTCGTAATTCTCTTGAGAGGAAGCGTTTGGAATCACCATGCCGTTTGTAACAATAACTCGTGGGGCATCTCTGTGTGAGGGGAAAAGCCCCATTGGGTGGCCAGAATACATGACGAGTGTTTGATCATCGGTCATTTCGGACAAGTACTTCATGACGAGTCGGTACTGTGCCCAATTTTGGAATACAGAGCCATTACCCCCGTATGTAATCAGTTCATGAGGGAATTGGGCAACTGCAGGATCGAGGTTGTTTTGAATCATCAGCATGATGGAGGCGGCCTGAAGAGACTTCGAGGAGTAAGCAGTGAGTGGGTGTGCCTTCATTTCGTATTGCGTCGGGCGATATCGCCACATGATAATCCGTCCAAACGTCTCTAACTCCTTATGGAATTCAGAGGCGAGTATTGGATGATGTTCAGCTGGGAAATATCGTAAAGCATTACGCAATGCCAATTTCTTTTCCTGTTCAGATAAAATTTGGCGCCGAGGTGGTGCATGGTCGACCGTCTCATCCCAAACAGGCGAATCAGGAATTTGAGAAGGAATACCCTCTGCCAAATACTCCCTCAAAGCGCTGAAGTCTCCGCTCATGTCCGTTGGTTGATGCTCTCGCCCTTGAGGATTCGTATTGAATCATTAGGAAAGAGCCGGCGCATCGTTTGTTTTTGAACGGTCTGGACGCCACATTGTAAACACGATTCCAGAGAACATCATGAGCACTGCAAAACTTTGGAAACCGGTTTGGAGATTCAAATATCCGTTCTCAAGCAAATAACCAGCGGCGGCGCTTGAAATTGAAAAGGCAATCGACATCGTCAGCATATCGATTGAAAATACACGGCCGCGGATTTCATCTTCAACCCACCTTTGAGTAAGTATTGTCGAGAGCACCCAGTTCCCGCCACTCGCTGAATGAGCGAGTGTTACCAAAGCAAATGTGAGCCATAAATTGATACCAAGTGTCAAGCCAACAAGGAGGTAGAAAAATCCGGAAAGAACGACGAGCAATCCAATAAGGAGTGGCCATCGTTCTTCGTTCGTTAAGAAACGACGAGCCATAATTGGGCCTAAACCTGTCCCAATCCCGCGAGCAAAGAAAAAAAATCCAAAACCAATAGCCGCTCCAAATCCATCGACATTCGAACCTGCGACGACCAGGAAAACTCCTGCAAGCCCACCGCCAGCGATGTTCCAAGATGCTTTAGCAAAAACAACTCGCAAGAGCCTAGATTCATCGAGAATTCTTCGAAGACCGTTCTTGATGTTCGATGCTGCGGTTGAAAACAGAGGTCCTTTCATTTCATCACCAACCGTCTGTGGCAATGTTATGGGGATCAAGAGAATCGCACTCAAGAGGAACGTTAGAGAATCAATGATAAATGCAGCATCGACCCCATAAAACTCGACCACCACCCCCCCGAGCATGGCTCCAATGCACAGCGCTGATGACCATGACGCTGCATCCAAAGCGTTCGCAGTAGCAAGGTGCTCTTCGGGTACAATATTGGGTAGTGCTGCGCGTTCAGCAGTCACATAAGCGCCGTGGAGTAACATCATCACCCCGGAAAGGGCGAGCATCCACCAGATGTCTTCAGAACCGTTGACACCGAGGAAACAAAGGGCAAGGAATACCTGTAATACATTGGAAGCAATCATGATATGTTTGCGATTCATTCGATCTGCTAAGAGGCCACTTATTGGTTGCAAAAGGGCGAAACAAAGCATCCGGACAGTAAACAAAACTCCCAAAAGAAATTCTGAGTCTGTGTACTCAAAGATGAGGAGGAACAGGGCAATAGTGTTGAACCATTCTCCAAGCATTGAAATGACAGAGGCAGACCAAAGACGGCGGAATTCTTTGTTGCTCTTGATGAGTTCAAGATAACCGATGTTTGTCATTCCTCTTCATCCCCAGATGATGCGGAAAGTGTGACATCAATCCATTTTGATGTTGGGGTGTTGGAGTCTTTGGCCGTAGAATGCAGTGGGACAAGCACATTGGCTTCGGGAAAATATGTGGCAATATTGTTTCGAGGTATTTCGTAGGCGACAAGTTGCCATCCGTCTGCAGTCCTTGTTTCACCGTCAAAATGGCTTGTGATTGAAACGATTTGACGGTTTCTCCAGCCACGCTTAGCCATATCGAGGGCGTTCATCAAGATGATTCTGCGGTTGCCACTGATGCCGCGGTAGCGGTCATGAACATCATACACCGTTGTGTTGTACTGGTCATGAGAACGTATAGTCATCATGATAAAATGCCCAGGTTCAAGGTGCACATTGGGTAACTCATGAGTCGTGAAATGAGCCAACCTAGACGGAGTACTGAACGAACGGGAGTCCCGAGGTGGGTTGGGTAGCATGAACCCATTTTCTTGGCGAACTCTTTCGTTGTAGTTGTCGAAACCTAAAAGTGATTTTTCCATGAGGTCTCGAATCAAATCATAATTGCTCACAATGTGCTCCCATTCAATCGGTGATGTGTCGAAGAGGTGTTTCGACAATTGTGATACAATCCATGGTTCACTCTTCAGAAGTTCCGAAGCTGGAGGTAGATTTCCTGTAGATTTGTGAACAATACCCATCGAGTTTTCAACGGACACAAATTGGAGTCCGGAAGCCTGTATATCGCGCTCTGTACGACCCAGGCAAGGGAGAATAATTGCTTTCTTGCCAGTGACGAGATGAGAACGGTTGAGTTTTGTTGAGACTTGGACGGTCAAACCTACATTCCGTAACCCTTCAGCAGTAGCAAGCGTATCGGGGGTTGCAGAGATAAAATTGCCACCCATGCAGAAAAAGACATCCACCAACCCTTCTCTCATGGCTTGTATTGCTCGTACGACATCATATCCGTGTTCTCGTGGTATCGAAATGTTGAGGCCACTTTCCATACGTTCAATAAAATGCTCGGGGGGGGCTTCCCAAATGCCTACGGTACGGTCACCTTGAACATTGGAATGGCCTCGGACAGGGCAAAATCCTGCTCCAGGGCGACCTACATGCCCGCCCATCAGCAGTAAATTCACAACTTCTTGGATAACTGCAACCCCGTTGGGCTGTTGAGTTAGTCCCATGGCCCAACATGCAATAGTAGCTTTCGATTTTGCAACTGCATGGCCGACTTTGGAGATCTGTTCTCGACTGAGACCTGAATCCTGCACAATGGTATCCCAATCGGTGTCTCTTGCCTTTTCAAGCATCGATTCAATGCCAGTAGTTTGGTTTTCGATGAAATCAGAATCAAGATGTCCAACCTCGTCGTGAATTTTGATGAGGCCTTTGAGAAGAGCGGCATCTCCACCGATTTTCACCGGTAGGTGGAAATCAGATAGTTGGGTTGTGGCGAGGTTCATTTTCATATAATCTTGCGGATGCTTGAATCGTTCCAATCCGGCCTCAGGGAGTGGGTTTACATGGACAATCATGGCGCCCTTTCGCTTCGCATCTCGAAGTGCTGTAAGCATACGTGGATGGTTGGTCCCCGGATTTTGACCGATGACAAGAATAACATCTGCATGATTGAAATCATCAAGATGAACGGTGCCTTTCCCAATCCCAATCGTACTTCCAAGACCTTTTCCGCTGGATTCATGGCACATGTTTGAACAGTCGGGGAGGTTGTTTGTACCGATGCTTCTGACCATGGCTTGATAGAGAAAAGCCGCTTCATTGCTCGTTCTTCCAGAGGTGTAGAACACGGAACGATTCGGGTCGTCAAGCGCATTGATGTGTGAAGCGATTTCTATGAACGCATCCTCCCAAGAGATTGGAGTGTAGTGTGAACTGCCTTCTTCAAGTACCATCGGATGGGTGAGACGTCCCTGTTTGTTGAGCCATCGGTCGCTTTGATCCGAGAGGAATTGAACGCTGTGCTTGGCGAAAAAATCGGGTGTAACACGGCTTTTTGTTGCTTCATCAGCAACAGCTTTAGCACCGTTTTCACAAAATTCAAACTGGGTTCGATGAGATGGGTCAGGCCAGGCACAGCCAGGGCAATCAAATCCTTGCTGTTGGTTGACCATTGTCAGAGTTTTGACTGTCCGCGAAATCCCCATGTTTTGAAGTCCATGCTTTAGAGATGAAGTGACGGCAGGTATGCCTGCTGCCATTTTTTTCTTTTTCTTAATTTTAAGCGGGAGATTGTCCGGCGGAGTGGTTGCTCGTGCTTGCTCCCTCAAATGCCCACCAGCCCGTTCTGCGTGGGGGGGTTTTCAAGGGTTTTCGTTACCAATCACCGTAACACGCCAATTCCAACACATGA
>JABIWF010000074.1 GCA_018701175.1 Methanobacteriota archaeon | reverse complement strand
CGGAGCGCTACGAATCAATGTGCACCACTCTTCCCTGCCTGCAACTACCAACTAGCATTGTGATTTCTCGTTATCTTTTTATTGCGGATGAAGCGAATAAACAGGGCGGCTGCGTACTCTTTGATGTACCAGTACTGAGTAATGGGTGGCGTATGAAAAGACCCACTGCTAACCCTTGATTGTCACTTAACTTTGCAATGGGTATTCGAATAATCTTCTTGGAATTATACAAGAAAATCATTGGGGAGAAATAACGACTCTAGAATCACTTTGGAATTGGAAAAAGAAAAAACCTACTGTAATCGCAGTGAAGGAAATTGAATTTAAGCACGCCATGTATAGTATATCTTCATCACTAATAATGTCTAACTCGAAATAATTAGTCCAGTACACGAACAAAAGAAAAATTCCCCAACCCATCGTGATGATTGTCAACACTTTGCCGATTAGGTGGGTGGCCATGTTTGATGAAATGTAAACTAATATTTATTTATTTCACCAATTTCAGTGAGATTTTAGATGTATTTGTTATTCCAAGAAAAAGGGTATCCTCGGATAATGCAAATCGCCCCCTTCTCACTCTTCAACATCCAGGTATTCACGAACCAGTTCTCTTGCTGCTTCGTCTTCAATTCCTTTCGCAGACAGCAACCAGTGAATGTATCGAGGGTCTTCAGCTTGAACTTCAAGGATATCTCTGCCTCGATGTCTTCCGAATGCGAGAATCATTTGGTCTCCATCTTTGCGGATTTTTCCAATCTGGTCGACCGGTTCTAAATCTCCTAAACCCCGCCCTAATTGGCTTGCATCTGATGAGATATTGCCGTGAACAGCCCAACGCTCGAGTTCTTCAAGAGAGTGTCGAAACGATGGCGCATGGTCAACAGAAAGCCGCCAAAACAGGAGCAATGATGCTGCAGCGTCAGCAGCAGCAGTGTGTGCATTCTCCAATGAGATGCCGTGCCGTGCGCACAACGCCCCAAGGTTGTGTGGTCGAGGGAGTTTGAGCCGTCGAACCAGTTCATAGGTATCCATGACTGCTTTGGGGCGAGGCATACGCTTTCCGAGCCTTAGGAATTCACCTTCAAGCATTTCAAGGTCGAATTTCCGGACATTATGTCCAACAATAACTGCGCCATCAATCAGTTCAGCGACTTCATCGACGATGGATGAGAACCTTCCTTTTCCTCGCACATCACTGTCATAGATGCCGTGGACGTTGCTGGCTCCATACGGGATTGGCCGGCCTGGGTTGATGATTCGTTCATAATGAATCGGTTCACCATCGAGGGCAGCGCCAATGAGGGCGATTTGAACGATTCTGTCCGAGGAAGTGGAAATGCCCGTGGTTTCCAAATCAAAGGCGAGCACACGCTCACCGTCAAGGATATTGGGGGCCATAATGAATCAACAACGCTGACCATCCTTGAACATCTCGCTGGATTATCAAGCAACAGCAAAGCCCATACTTGGACTCCGCCACCATTGGAATATGGGCTTCCTCGACCGATTCAAACAAGCTTTTGGTTCTAAATCGGAAACCACTGATTCGAACGAAACGGAATACAGAGACCCCCTGGAAGAACAGATGAAGAAAGAACACGCATCCCGACAGCAAAGTGTAATCGATGAAGCGATGGCCGAACTGGAAGGCGAAAATCAGCAACTTAGGCCTGAACCCGTCTCTGACTCCCCGCCCGACTACGACGTTGGTGCAGTTGAAGCAGAAGACTTGTTGGTGGAGGAAGAAACCGAATCCGACCATTCATTGCTGAACATTATTGAGCACGAATCCGTTGAAGAAATGGGTGATCATCTCGAATCGGTAACGATTCTTGGAGATTTACCTGAGGAAGTTGAACTCTGACTGCAAACACCGACTCTAGAAACCGAATCATGCCGAGAGTATCGCCCCAAGCATTAGATAGGGTGGGTATTCAGCAATTTCCATGTGGCAAGGAAAAGCAGGGCGTAGGCTCCGTACTCTTGCCATGGTTGGATTACTTGTCTGTTCAAGCCTTCTTGCCGGCTGCACCAGTGGGTTAGATTTCACTGTTGACCCACGGGCAAACTTGACAGCATATCCGCTTCAAATCCAAGAGGGTGAAACGGTCACTTTCGACGCACGTGATTCGGAACCTATCGAAGGGGTCATCACCGACTACCAATGGGATTTTGGCGACGGGCAGACCACTGAGACAACGACAGGATTTACCTCACACCGGTATTCTTCATTCGGCATTTTCACGGTTGAATTAACGGTTATTAACAGCCAAGGCGGGGCAGACACAGCAACGACGACAATCAATGTTAACGGGGCGCCCGTTCTCAATCTAACCTATCCAGAATCAATACGTTCTGGCGATTCAGTGATGCTTGATGCAAGTAAAAGCACGGACCCCGAGGGCGACCTTCTTCGGTATGCTTGGGACTTGGATTGGGGCGAAGACAGCGATGGCGACGGAGATATGCGAAACGATATCGATGCGACAACTGAGACCGTTCTGTTGCCGACCAACCGCTCAGGTACAGTTCAGTGCAGCCTAACCGTGACAGATTCCGCTGACGCCTTCGTCAAAGAATTGTTTTCTCTTGAAATTAAATCCCGCAAATATGAGGTGTCTTGGGAAACTGAGGAAGTAGAATTCACTTGGGATGAATATCTCGATCAAGGCCAAGAGTGGCAAGGAAACATCACTCCGGGCGCCGAAGGCAGAGTCATCAGCTTCAACGGCGTGCTTGAACTCCAACAAGACATCCTCGCTCCACAAGACAACTTCACGCTCAGCGTATTTATTGTCAAAGATAACTACGAAAGGAACGCACAAACTGGAGGTGGAAATTTGACTGCAAACGAATCCGCGTCTGCTACGCTTTCTGCTGACAACATGAATCCCTCCGGTGAAGACGGCATCTATGACTCTGATTCAGAGCAGCAACTCCTCGAGCAGTTGTTGGGGGCTTCCGGCACTCGTAAGGGTCAAGGCACATGGGTTTGGTCCGTAACTGCCCAACAAGCAGACCCAGACCCGTTGTTTGAAGGAACACCAGACCCAGACCCAGGTAACGACTGGACGCTAACGGTCACAGTTACGATTCTCATACCAGTCCTTACAGAAATCGCCTATGAGTGACCACTTTGTTCGATAAAAAGGTGTAAGAAGCGGGAGCACTTCGGATGAGTTGGTTGCCATGGTCGATACCGTAGAAATTAGCCGAGTAAATATTCGCGACTCCCTCTCAGTCGATGTTTCAGTATGGATGAATCATCCAAACGACATGGACTTCCGTCCATCTCTTTCTGTTACTGGAACGACTTTCACAATCAGCAGCCAGTCTGATGGCTCTTCACTTGCCTCGGTTGAGTTGGACGAGGCTCAAATGGAAGCAGTTGTCCGTGATCAGGCTGCAGAACTTCGAGTTAAATTCCAAGTCCAAGGCATGCATGGTCGATTAAAGGATATTCATCCGATTATTGCTGACGGTAAGGCAAAGAAACTTGCCACAGCGAACTGGAAAACCACTCAAAACGTCTCATTTGAGTGATTTTACCCGATGGGACTGCCACGGTTTCTTTGATATGGGTTGACAGAGTTTTTCGATTTATGTCTCCAAGAAAAAAAGGCAAAGGTACTCAAAAGAAAGCAAGGTTTGAACGGCTCAAGAAAGAAATTCTTTCTTTTGTAGGGGCGAATCCAGGTTGCTCAGCCCAATCGATTGTAGCAAATCTAAGTCACGATCGAGCAATGCGAAATCATGGACTTACACCCCGTAAAGTTGGTTTCTTCATCCCAAGACACCTTTCAGAATATCTTGTGTGGTGGCAAGATCATACTGCAGGACGTCGAGTGTATGGCGAGTTTGGTTGCACAGAAGCGGCAAAAAGTCGTAAAAATTAGAGATTTTACGGGGGTTTAACTCATGTATCGTATCGGATGTGCGTAAGGCATGGGAAAATCCGTGGCGGCGTATTTTGACCTTGATGGAACGCTTTTAGACGCTTCAAGCGAAAAAACGCTCACTGCTTATCTTGGTCGTAAGCGGCCGTGGAGAATTCCCTATGGTGCGGTAGCATGGACCTTTGGGCTTGTTTCGAACCTGCTTCGAGGTCGAGCTTTTTACGATGCAGCGCGCAACCGCGGGCATTTTTCACTTGCTTCATGGACCGTGCTTGAAAAGTTTTCAAATCAAATAGCCACGAGCAATCTCTCTTCCAAAATATCCAAAGAAGCACGAGATTCTCTCAAATGGCATAAGTCTCAGGGCCATCGAGTGGTTTTGGTAACTGCCACCATAGCACCGATGGCTGAAGCCATGGGCGAGGTTCTTGGAATGGATGCAGTTTACGGCTGCGGCCCAGATGTCCGTGAAGGCATCCTCAGCGGCTCAGAGCGCGGTTGGTCCGTCCCTCGACGCAAGGGGAAAATTGCTGTTGTTGAAGCAGATGCCATGAAGCATGGTCATGAACTTGAGGAATGCTATGGCTATGGAAACACCATGGCCGATTCGTGGTTCATGCGAATAACCGGCCATCCAGTCGCTATCAATGCCAAGGGTTCTTTCCGGCAATTTGCTGAAGAGCAGAATTGGGAAATGCACGATTGGAAGATTAAATCTTGATGCAGCGGTTGCACTCAAAGAGGACAAGAACGGCCCCACCGCGATTCGAACACGGGTTGCTGGCTCCGCAAGCCGGCGTGATATCCAAGCTACACTATAGGGCCTTGTAGTCGGGCCACTAACCGATTGGATATAAGCGCAACGGGTTGCTTTTTGAGGGTTCTTGGTGGACTGAATACAAGCCTTCATGATGCAAAGACCCTTCGACGATACATGGCGGTTCGACTCTCAAGGCGCGTTGATTTCCCTATGATTGACAGTGCCCAGATAGCCTATTTCCCGCGTATTTATGACTTAGCGCACCGTTTTTTTGAGGAGTGTTGGGAGCCCATTTGCGGTATACCTTACCCGACAATGCTGCTTGAAAGGAAAATCGGCTTCCCGATTGTCCATATTGAAACTGATTTTATCACTCCACTGCGGTATGGGGATACAGTGCATGCCACTATTTGGCTTACCAAAGTCGGCTCGAAATCGTGCACATGGGCGTACAAGTTTCACAATCAAAACGAAGAAGTCGTTTGGGAATCTTCTCACGTGACGGTATGCGTTGATATGGACACAATATCTCCAATGGCGATTCCTGAGGATATTCGGGCAGGATTACTCACACATACGAAGGAGGAATCCGCATGAGTGAGTCCGATTTAGAAATTTTACCGAAAAAAGGAGACGAAAGTGTGGACCTTGGGTTTTCGATGCGAATGGACGAGAGTCAGTTGGAGGCAGAACTTCCTCCAGACCTCTTTGCAGTTCGTCCTGACACGAAAGGTCCGAGATCTATTGGAATCCTTCTTATCCTTGGCGCTTTGGTGCTGTTAGGGCAAGCTTACGGCGACATTGGCCTCCACAATGCTGCAGACCTTTCGGATGAAGAGGTAGGAATGATCCTTGAAGTTCCAAACAGCCAAGGTGATGGCAGCAGCGAAATCACTACTGAGGAGTATCAAACGTTTCACGATGCAGCACGTGAATCAGGGGGTTACGCTCTTCGAGGTTATGGGCTCGTCTTAGCAAGTCTTTTGCTGATTGCTGGTGGAGTATTGCTGATTTTACTTAATGGACTGGGGGCTAAACTTGCCGTCAGTGGGGCAACACTGGGTTTGGTTTCCGGTACTGCTGGTAGCCTCATGGTAAAGGGTGCAGCCGATGCACATCTGGAAGGCGTATTGCTGTTAACCTACGAAATAACGACCTATTTATGCGGTGTTTGCATGGTTATGTGCCTAGGTATGGCGGCCTTACCAATGATCAATGCAAGGGCCCGACTTGCCCTTTATCCGGAGCATAAAGTAACATTGAGTATGGAAAGTGAATGAGAGTTACTCAGAAGTTGGGCGTGGCCATTTTTTGGAGAGTACTTTCTTCAAATCGTCGTCCATTGTCGCATTCCACCAATCGCTTCCTTGCCATATTGCGTATCTCCCACGGATGCCTCGTAAATCCGCTCCTGCAAACTTACAATTTCGGAAATTAGAAAGATTGAGTCTTGCTTTTCTTAGGTCTGCTCCACGGAAATCTGAGCCGTCAAATGCGGATTTCATCAAGTCAATTTCAACCATGGACGCTCTCCTAAAACTGGATTTGGTAAAATCGCCCTCTGTCAAGTCAGCATTGTCCAGTATCGCTCTGCGAAAGTTTGAACCCGAGTGCCTTCCCTTACGCAGTATTGCTTCTTTGTGGTTTTGAAAAGACCAATCTAAAACAACAGATTCTTCACTTTTTGATTCACGGGGGTCATCGCCACCACCGCCTGACATGACCATTTGAAACCCTCACTTGGTGGAACGCTTGTTCAGATGTTCTTGACCTTCGGGGCTGAGCACGGCATAGCGGTTCTTGTCTTCGCTACCGTTTGGGATAATGAGGAATTCACGTTCTCGCAGTCGGTTGAGGTAGAGAGAAAGATTTCCTGGTGAGTCGATTCCAGCATCATCAAACAGTTGATTGATGACGCGGGGAGGGCTGTCCATCACTTTTTCGACGTCTCTAAGGTAGTGTATTGCACCGAGGACTTGGTCTGGTTTCCTTTTGAGCGAATAGGTGTCAATCAGTTTTTTGAAGTCAGCACCTCTGCTTGGTAAGCCGGATTTTTTTGCAGCATCGACGGCGGTATCCATTGCCTCTTCACGGGCTTTTTTCAAGCGTTCAATCATGATGCCCCAGGAATCATCTTGGCGCAAGTGCGAGAGCCTTTCTTCGATTTCTGTTGGAGAGCCATCCAACTCAAAATCAACGTCGCCTGCAGTTACAGATATCTTAGCAGACCTATCCAAAGTGACCCCTCTTCAAAATACTCTATTCATACGTCTCACTTAATCCTTTAGCGGGATGCATCCGCCATTTTTACCACTGGATGAAGCAAGGCTTGAAAACCTCAACTCTTTCTTTCCTGAATTACAAGAGGGCATCGCCCTCCTCTGGAGGCCTCGAAATGAAATTGAATCGATTCACAACATTCTTTGTTTTCTTTTTACTTGTTTTTGCCCAATCCGGCGCGCTACTTTCGGCCAGTGCAAACGGCCAAGCCGGCTCTATCAATCTCTTTTCGGATGGTACTTCAGAAATCACCGTGCCGCTTACAGCGAATCAAACGGATACGAATTTTTCGATTGAAGTTCCGAGAAATGTGACCTTCGAATCAGCGCAATTTTACATTAATGTTGATCACAACGATGTTTCTCCGGGCCAAGTGTCGCTGGATATCAATCAAGATGGCATTAAAGAATGGGCGTTTGAAGGTGTTGGGTTTGGTGACATCGGACATCAAAACACTTTCTCGAACGACGACACTGCCGAAGACATTTATTCCATCGGTAGTGCTTCATCAATGCCAATGTATGTTCCTCACATCTCCACTATTCAAAGCGCAGTCGCCTCGCTGACATACACTTCAGAAGTTAACGCAGGGTTGAGGCAGATGGGTCAAATCACGACCTACGAATCCGGCGATTTCGATAACGATAGCCGCGAGGAAATTGTCGTTTTATCAACTGTCCAGTCTGTGACAAATTCTTCCGCCGCGCTTTCAATGCTTGATTGGGACCCTACAACCGGAGTGACATCTACTTCGTGGACCCCCACATGCAGCTCCAGCAGCAGTCTTTCGGTTGCAGACATCAACGGCGATAACCACTCTGATGTTGTTTCGTTTGTTCCAACTGCAAATCTAGCATGTGTCCATCTGTTCAATGCCAGTTCGAATACCTTCGGCAATGCGTCGGCGGTAGCATTGAGTTCCGGACTTATCTCAGCACTTGCTGGCGATATCAACGGGGACGGAGCAGCAGATATCCTCTCAATCCATCAAAACGGAATTGTTTCAATTCGTGAATACGATGATCGACGCAACTCGTTTTCAGACAACGCCACCATCATTGTTGACGAAAACGGAACATCATCCCCTGCACAGCTTGTGGGTTTGGCAGGCGGCTACTTCGATGGAAATCAAGGTGATTTCACCGCCGTTGTTTCTGATTCATCCGGATATTCGAATCAACTCATTTGGGCCAGTGGCGCCGTATCGCTAAGCGGGGACACGATGGACGGTCTCAGCGATGATATCGTACTCGGGGACATCGATTTAGACGGCGACGTGGATATTTTCTCGCCGAACTTCCAAGGCTATACTATAGCGGAAAACACTGCGACTGGATGGGCAACATCTTCCGTATTGACGAACTTAGTTTTAGAAAATACGACCATTGCTGACCACGATGCTGACGGTGTTGTGTCACTTTTTGTTCCGCAATTAGGTACACTCGATGGTAACGCTCAGACATTAGACGGAAACCTAACGTTGTACAACATAACACTGTCTTCAATTAGCGCCACTACAGAAACGCTCGAACCGTGGACATACCCAACCGATTCTATGTTTATAGACATGAACAGCGATGGACAGATGGAACATGTTGTATCTGCAGGCGAAGACACAGTTCGTGGCCTGTTTATTGGCACATGGGAGTCGGTAGGTGTGGACATTGACCTTGACGGTCAATACGACCTAACCGCGGAAGGATATGCTGGCGATAATACGTCGGGTATCGAGCCCCTAATGATGATTGACGACCTTGGAACAATGCCAACTTTGCTTGCAATTCAGTCCGCAGGTCAATCCTCACAACCAATGTTTTATGACATTGAGATGACACCACTTGTCTTTGATTTCACAAGCGTCGGCCATGGTACTTTCAACATCAGTTCACTCGATATTGGATATGATATGGATTTCATTGTAGAAAACAATCCTGCTGCGCAAGGTAATCTTACCAACGTCATCAATCAACTCCAAACGGCCGGTTCAGGCACTATTGTGATTGACTTGCCGTTCGTTTCATCAAAAAACGGCAGTTTGTATGCTTCGAATCTTATCGCAAATTACATCCCAGGCGCTCCAAACCTAGCTCTGCCAACAGACCCTGTTTTGCAACTTGAAATGTTGACCTACGACACGGTAATCTTCTCATGGCAAGACGAAATCGAATTTGGTGATGGTTTCATTGGATTTGAAGTCTTCAAAGTCCCGTCTGGAAACAGTTTTGACCTCAACAATCCAACGTTTTCAAACGAAATGAATTCGACAACCGATCAAGATGTCTCACCAGGAGATTCCTACGATTATGTTGTCCGCTCACTGCACCTTTACGGCGTAACCAGTAATCTTTCGGCCCGTCTTGCCGTCACAATCCCTTACCCCGCTCCCCCTTCTGCTGTTCAAGGTATGACGGTCATCGATACTCCCAACGACAACGGTAGCTCGTTTGACTTGGCTTGGAATGCCTCCTTAGATGCACCTTCAGAATACAGAGTCTATGTCGAACCCTTTGAAATTCTAACATTGGAGAACTTAACTGAACTAACGAGCACGACAACAGCATCTGGGCCGGGTTCATTTTCAATGAATCTCACGACCACTAGCGACGGCACTCCATTGGTCGACCGTACGGATTATTGGGTCGCTGTTGTGGCTTATGATGAATACGGAAACACTTCTGAACAGTTCTCATCGATTGGGCCCGTTCATACACTGAACAACTCTCTTCGACTGTCCGAATTAACGTTGAACCTTTCAACTTCTGGCCATCATGATTCCACATCCTTTGTGATGAGCGCTCTTGATTCACTGGACCTCACTGTAACACTCACCAGCGAAGGTGAAACTCTGCCATCTCAAGACCTGTCTTTGCATATTGAGGCTGGAGACTTTGCTTACTCAATGCAAGGGGTGACGGATGTAAACGGCGTTTGGTACGCTGTTTCAGTCGACGATTTAACAGAACTCTCTGCAACTTTTTCAGATTTTATTGGCGCTGCAACCATCACAGTAGAATACGCCGGAACTGCTGGTTCAGAATCGATTCAACCTGCCGATCAATCGTCTCTTATCCTTTCGGGAATGGGCGCTTTGAGGGCCTCACTCTCTCATTCATCGGAACCAGTTGATTTGAACGAGACTGGTTCTTACTCCGTGGAGGCACTCATCACGCCTGAGTTACCCTCCCAATCTTCAATATTAGCAAACGTGGAATACGATTGGCAACTTACCAACGAAACCGGAGACATCATTGATTTTGGTTCGGTAGAGGTCAAAGGAGGAAAAGTATCCCTCTCTGGTACGTCTGATGCACATGGACTGCTCAGTTTTGCTCCCTCCGAAGGGCAGGATTGGTTTTCCGTAACTCCAGATACTTTCTCGTTTTCGTTTGCCGCCCATGTTTCAAATGAGACCGGAAACGGGACAGAGAATCAAACGACGAACCAAACGGACAACCAGACTGGTGAACCAGTGTTCCCCGATGTTACGCTTGCAGGAACATTTTCTTGTCAAGCAGCAACCTATGCTTGGGAAGAGAACGGTACTGATTCTCCAATCACTTGTACCATCACCAATCCAAATCCATTTGCCGTCCAAGTCGGATTTACCTGGAAAAACATTCCAACAATCCTTCCTCCAATTTCATTCGAGCCATCTCCGTTGCCTAGCAGCGGACCCGTCCTCACCATCCCTGCAAATGGTACTCTTGAGGTTGAATTTACACCTGTACGCAACGGGCCTTCTGACGGTCTATTTCCCGGAATGCAAGGTGTTGGATATGAATTGAGCTTAACATGCTTTGATGACGGCACAGACAACTGCACTGGCATGACCTCCTCCTCGGCCGCAACCGAGGGAGAACTCCAATGGACACTGAGCGACCCAATCATCGTTCCAAATTCCGATAACGGGGACACTTCGAAAGACAATTCCAAGGGCGGTTCTGGCGCTCTTGTTGGCGGAATCATAGCCATTCTCGTTTTAGCTGGAGTGGGTATTGCTTTCGTACTCCTTCGCTCTCGACCTGAAGAGGACGATGATTGGTTCGAAGCATTTGATGAGCTCGATGAAAGCGAAGACTCGACACCTGCACCAACCCCTCGTTCAAGTCGCAGCCTCGATGAGATACGGAATTCTGGAGACGAATTCATTGCTGGAGAGCCACCTGAAGAGCGCCGTCGCACGTTGTTTGACGAAGTTGACGGCCGTGGAACTGTAGAAGATTACGACCACGAAGAAGAGTTTGAATCAGAAGACGACACTGATGAAGCAACTGAAGATGACGGTATCTCAGTCGATGAGAACGGCACTGAGTGGTGGGAAGATGAAGAAGGCGTCTGGTGGTACCGCGAGGAAGGCTGGGAAGACTGGGCGGTTTGGGAAGAATAATCCCACCGTATGACTTTTCATAGACTGGCTCTACGACCGCTTGGAGGGGATGAATATGGAGCATGAATTCAAGGGCTATGCTTTGGTTTTACAAGACGGCGCTGACCCTTTGACGACCGGGGGCGTAGCAGTAGCAGGGTTTACGACCGCAGGAATGGTTGGTGTTATTGCAGCCTCTCACATCATTCAAACACTTCAGCTCAATCAGCTCGGAACCGTTCTCAACGCCCAATTCCCGGCAGTTGCTTTGATTCACAATGAAGTGCCCAAGCATCCAGTCCGGGTCTACCAAGGCGATGGAATCGGGGTTTTCACATCAGAAATACAATTCAAGGATGAACAAGACATCATGTTCGCATCGACCGTCTTAGAATGGTTCACACGAGGAGGTTTTGACCGCCTCATCATCATTGATGGTCTTGTCCAATCGAGTAAAGAAGTCTCAACCGGAGCCTTGTTTGGTGTAGGTTCGTCTCAGCAGGCGAGAGACCGCCTTCATCGAGCAGGCATTGAACCGATTCAACAGGGAATTGTTGCCGGAATTACTGGATTTTTACTCGGAGAAGGCGATCGCCTCGGAATCGACGTGACCGCTTTGCTTGCTGAAGCAAGCCCGATGTATCCTGATGCACGAGCAGCTGCTTTGGCTGTTGAAGCAGTTGCAGAACTTACTGGAATTGAGATACCTTTGAGTGAATTGCTTGAGAATGCGCAAAACATCGAGGACAGTGTTCGGGATGTCCTTGAAAACTCACGAACATTACTACCGGCTCCAGAATCCGAAGTCTACGACCAAGATGTTGATCCATCATTTGGTTGAAGTCGAATTGTTCCGAACGTGTTCGAGTACAGTTTCGAACGGTGCATCGGTGACCAGCAACGGCTCGATGTCAGGCAACCGAGCAGCAGCATGACCGCTATCGGCGAGACTGGTAATGAGTTTCTCCAGTTTAGGAGCGCCGCCGACACCTGCCCATTTTGGTAAAGCGTCAAGGTTGAGAAGTAGATGTTCTCGACTCATCAAGTCAGCAGCATCCGAGATGTATCGAATGCTTCGTTTGAGCTCCCGGGCTGAATATTCAACATCATCATCGCTCCATTCAAGCCCAGACCGCCGTAATGATTCTAATTCGGCTGAAGACGGTTGGCACAGTTCCAGTGCTTTTTCGACGGTCATCCTTCCAGCAATCTCCTTACTCCACAGTGGACCAGTCCACAGTGGGCCACTTCCGCGCTTCACTTGTTCTGGGGTTGGGTGTTGAACGAATCGATAAGGGACATCGTCTTCTCGAATTCTCCAGCCGATGTTCTCACCGACTTTACTCGCTTTCTCACGGCTGGTTTTGATGAGGCAGGATACGCGTACATGATGACCATCAAACAACGCCAGCAGTGGAATCACAGTTTTATCCAGCCGTGCCGCACTCGTAGCAACAGTGGCCAACAGCAATCGGACCGCATCATCATGGGCATATACGTCAACGATTCCCTTTGCACCGTATCTTCGGGCTTGACTCGACGCTGAAGAGCCTGTTAGGGCGGCGGTATCGGTTGCGGTTATTTCTAACACGCCGGTTCTCGAAAGCCCCTGTAGCGCAGCATCAAGGAACTGTACGGGTGAGCCAAAAGGGTCGAGATCAATCCATTGATAACCGGTTTCAAGCATGGCAATACGCGCATCCATCTGTCTGAAATCAAGTCCATTCTCAAAAACCTGGTTCGAGGTTTTGCCGTATCGGTCGTCTTCAGGCTCGTGCTCAATCGGTTGGTGCGGCGGATGAGTCGAATGCGAGTGCCGAGCCCAATTGAGGGCGAACTCATCGAGGTCGTTAGCGGTAATCCGAAGTCTGTTTTGGCTCAGCATTGGGATTTCATTTCTCCATCGACGGATACGCACTCCAGTTGCACACAATGCGTCAAGAACTCGAATGGATTTGTTGTCGCTCACGAGCCAACCATGTTCCAAAGCGTCGTTGAGCAACAGAACACTGCGAGTCCGAGCTGGCGCCATTGCAGGATTGAGGAAACCAGGGCCAGTTCGTTTTGCCGGTCCTCTTGGCATGTGAGTTGGGCGTTGCTGTTCATCGAGCAAATGGACGACTGTACGGCCTTCAAGCCATAACTGGCCCGGCCATCCTTCGGGGTGAGGATCACCGGAAATGCCTTCGGCCATGATGCTCGGTATGGCTTCAACTTGATGACCGCACCGATTGAATGCTTGGCTTTTGGCGAATCAAAGAGATATGGCCGAATATACTTGGTGTTCTCACCAACACTTATGTGCTATGGATTTGCGTTCGCACTTTATGTCGATGATGACAGACAAAACGATGCTTGCCGCAGGACTTGTGTTCATACTGCTGAGTGGAGGCCTTTCCGTGCTTTCTACCGGTGGTGTTGAAGACGCTGTACTGGAAGCGACAAAGACCACGCCGTTGGACAACATTTGTTCCAACGATGATTGTACCGAATTTGAAGAAGACTGGGTGACTTCTACCGCTGACCGAGATTTTTACGGATGGACCGTAACGAATCTTGACGATGTTATGGCAAATGGAACTGCTCCAACACATGAAAAGGTTGGGCCGGTAACCTACACCATTACTTCCGACCGAACATTCGTTTCTCGTGATTCAACTGCAGGTACCATTACCTACCACGAGAACACATCCTATGCTTGTTCAGTTGACACCGTGACTCCTTGTGACGTTGAAATCACGCAACTTAACATCGGTTTCACCCCGCAAGTCATCGGTGCAACCGGAATGGCAATCAACGGAATCATGGACCTCACCAAGGTTGGATTCGCTGCTCAAATGATCAACCAAGACATGAACACCACTCAAGCAGGGGTCGCAACAACAGGCGATCTGTGCACAACGGTCGTGGTTGTCCAAGTGTCAATACCATGCGATATGTGGGCGAACGGTGCAGAAGGCCAATGGGAAGCCTCTGATACTGGTGCGGGGGTAATTGGGGCAAATCTACAAGCAGGTCACGATTTATCGAACACTAACGGAAACTGGTCTTCTGGAGATTTGGACAACGCTATGGACAACACTTCCTCGCCTGCTGATTCGGAATTTAACATGTCTCTAATGGATTCTATCGGTGTTGTTGCATTTATGGGAATGGGTGCTCCTGAAGTAATGCTGACTGATGTGTTGGCAGATCCAGCTAATTCAACGGTCATGCAACGAGCAGGACTGTATCGATACGCAACCGCAGACCCTTACGAAACATTCGTTCGAGACTGGACCATGTATGCAGCAGTTGGAACAAGTTTCGCTGGATACGGCGGTGGTGCAGACTTCAACGCAACAAACAACGATGACATTACAAGCCGACTTCACAACCTCTTAGGCGTTGACTTTGCTGGTGCAAACGGCATTTCCCTCATGGTTGCTGGACACCTCACTGATACGCCAACTGGATTGATTGCAACCAACGCTGACGGAACAGGATTCGGCCTTGCTGCTTTCCTAACTATGGAAGTTCCTGACGCAATGGCTGCGTTCAACCTCACCGTTGAGCAATACACCGCAGTTGCAACTTGGGCTGGCGGATGGGCAACCTCTGCAACCTCTGTTCAACTCGGTCTTCTTGGTGGTGTTGGAACCATGAGCGCAGAACAATTCGTTAACCAGACGTTCGGTGGCATGAGTCCAGTAGGCGATCCTTACCTCACCAACTCCCTCAACATGGGCGGAGCATGGGGCTCTGGAATGATTCCAGGACACGCTGATGCAACTCCAGTTTCTATCACACAAGCCCAAGCAGGAAACATGCTCTATGGTCCTCTCGGGCTGACAACCTCGACTGGAGCAACTCTGTTCTTGTACGGTGAGTTGAGCGGTATGACCCCGCCTGTGAACTTGATGACCATGGAACCTGCTGCACCAATGACATGGAACGCAAGCACGATTGGCCTATTGTATGGAGTTGACGAAAACACCGCTGAAGCAATGAGTCTCTTTGTTTCATCACCAATCTTTGCAGATTTCGTACCCGGGTTCTTGATTGATTCGTTTGGAACAACACCTTACTTGACTCAAGAGTTCAACAACTGGTTGCTCGGATGGCACGACCCTGTGGTTGCTTTCCTTGCTACTGGAAACCCAATGGACATGACCGTTGGATGGACCAGCCTTGAATCCAACGCAACCTACTACGGCTCTGGCGGAATTGTCAGTGACACTGGAACGGATTACATGATTTGTACCGGTGAAGTTTCAACCTGTGATAAGGGTGAAATGATGGCGGTTGACGGTAGTTCCTACTTCGCATGGAAAGACCCTGCAAAGACGGTCAACACCCTCGGCCTCATTACCGCAGAATCCCGAATAGGAACAACCGGTGGATTCTTGACGGGCTCTGGCGATATGGTTGACCTTTCAGGATACGCAACTGCTGCCATTATCTGTGACGGAACTTCGACTTTGAAGGACATTGCAGTCGATGATTGTTCAGCATCTCTCGATCCTTTGGAACGCCCAATTCAGGCTAAGCTCCTTGATACAGATACCTTGCTCGATGCATTGCCAGGTGCTTTACCTGTCTACTTCGGTAGCGAAGTATCCCTCCAAGCTGAGCAACTGAGTGGGGCTATCATCGCAGGTTCTTCGGAATCGACGTTCTGGTTGGACATGCGCCCAATCACCGACCAACACACTGCTCCTAATGCAAGTAATTTGCAAGCAGTGTTCTCGATTGAATCCAGTTCGGAAATTGGAGACGATGATGCTGAAACACTTGCATCAAGCGTCACTACGAACCAGAAGGCATTGACCTACTGGACAAACTTCGATGTTCCTACCGACTTCATTGCACCGCTTCTTTTGATTGGTGCAATCGCTTGTCTTGGCCTCGGTGCCAAAATGATGATGTCGGACGAAGAGGAAGAAAAGACATTCGAGTCTGCTCCTCCTCAAGAAGAATCGGCTGAAGAATCGACCGAGTGAACTGAGATTACTCAGTAATGCGAGAACTCTACGCCTTCAAGGGCGTGAGTTACCTTGTGACCTTGGTCGTTGACTTGACCGATGATGCGCGTGCCAAGCATGCGCTCTTCAAGCCAAGCAGCAATAGATTCAGCATGTTCACTTGACACGGCTATGATCATGCCAGTGCCCATGTTGAATGTACGGTACATTTCACGGGTCTCAATGCCGCCGACTTCTTGCAGCCAGCTGAATTCTGGATGCGGGGGGAGTGGAGCATCGATGTGCCAGCCGAGCGAATCATGAAGTCGCAAGAGGTTGGACAGTCCGCCACCGGTGACGTGGCAGATGGCGCGTATGTCAGACAGAGCGTACGCAGCATCGTCCGTTTCCGCATGCTTGAGCAGGTCGACAATTGGATCGCAATAGATGCGCGTTGGATTGAGGAACACTTCTCCAAGTGTGAATTGAGCATCATCATGGCCATCAAAGTGCAAAACACTGCGCCCGACGCTTGCTACATTGAAAGGCGCATCATCGGTGTACTCATGGCCCGTGTGCTCCATGACGCGGCGAACTAAGGAGTAACCGTTTGAGTGGATTCCGGATGAAGGGAGGCCAATCAAAACATCACCTGCTTGCAGATGCTCTCCAGTGATTGCGTTTCCTTTCTTAACATAACCAAGAGCGGTTCCAGAAAGGTCGAGTTCAGTGACAATACCGGGAAGGGATGCCGTCTCGCCTCCAGCGAGCGTAACACGTGCAATTCGGCAAGCTTCAGCGAGTGATGCGCCCAATGCTGCGTGTGTTTCAGGGTCTGGCTTAGGGACTGCGACATAATCCACGAATGCGATTGGTTCAGCACCGACGCATAGCAAATCATTGACGTTCATGGCCATGCAATCAATTCCGACACCGCCCCACTGCTTCAAAGCAGAAGCGATTTGTAACTTACTTCCTACACCATCCGTTGCGAGGGCCAATAAGGAATCGCCGAACTCGATTAATCCACCGAACCCACCTGGCAAATCTACCGGAGCGCCTGGCGTTCCTGCGGGTCGACTTGACGCGCTCAGTGATGCGATGAGAGAGGCAACTGCTGAGCCTTCAAGGTCAATATCGACACCTGCACTTGCATAGTCCATGGGTTCGGCCATGCCACCTTCAATGGAAGGCGTATGATGAACTCACCGCCTCCAAATACTGCTTTTTCATGCCAGTTTTTGACTGAGGAGAGCAAAACTGAGGTCGAGTCGATGATCGATGCCAGAATGCGTACCTGCGAACTCTTCCCATGTGTGTTCAATTTCAAAAGAGTTGAGGAGTTCGACAAATTTTCTGCTGCCGTATTGGATGTGATATTGGTCTTGGCCTCCGCAATCGATGAAAAAAGCCTCCAGTTCTGCAAGATGCTGATGATGGGCATTTACCATTTGGATTGGATCGAATTTGAGCCATTGATTCCAAGCCTCAGGAAGGATGTCTGCGGTTTCAGTGTTGACTGGGAGTACGATGCCGAGCGGGTTATCGCTGGTTGCATCGCGAGGGTCATAGGATGCAGCCATAGCGCATATCATCAACGTGTGAAAGTCAGGTCCGGAAAGCCGTTCAGCGTTTTGAATGTGGGCGACATAACCAGCAGCACCTCCATATTTTGTGACATGCGTAAGTGTTTCAGCGAACGTTGGCTTGAACATGGTCTCAAATCCCATATCTCCTGAGTGGCATGCTACACCATCCCAGACATTTGGTTGCAGCATTGCATTTACAACTGCTCCATATCCTCCAGAAGATTTCCCAACAAGACCGAACTTTCCATTCGTCGCATATCGTTCCTCGATTGCGGGTTTCAGCGCCTCTGCAAGCCATGTTGACCATTTGCCTAGAACAGGTGAATCAACAAATTGATTGCCTCCAAGGGTGGTAAAGGTATCCGGCATAACAAGAATGGCGGGCTTCATTTCACCTGATTTCACCAACCGTTCATGTCGCTGTGGTAAGGTTTCAGCGAACGCCTTCCATCCAGCCCGAGCTGAGCCTGAAGAGGTAAAAGGAGCGAGATAAATCAGCACAGGTAGCGTTTGTCCCTCAGAAAGAAGGGCCACGCCTTCGGGGCTGATGTGGGTAAGTATTTCCCTCTCAGTTGGGTCACCCAGTCGATTTTCAAGAAGTGTCGAGTCAAGAGTCCATCGTCGAAATTGACCTAAGACTGGAGCAAAAGCGTGCTTCGGCATGATGTAACCGAAAGCCTCCTTCCTCATCTTTCCTGCGGTTACGGCCGTTTGGCAGTGGACACCGATTATTTGCTAAATCGTAGGCTGTCAAGGCTACGTTTCTCCAGTGGAAGCGAGGGGGTGGGTTTTTTGTTCGGACACGCCTAAATACCGTTGCCAATATTGTTCCGAAGTCGGGAGCCTCTCCCGCGTTCCAAAGG
>JABIWF010000021.1 GCA_018701175.1 Methanobacteriota archaeon | reverse complement strand
GATGCGGCCCAGTCTTGCGTTATGATCGTAGGTTCAACGATTCTCTGTCTCGTAGCAATTGGAGAATCTGGAGGGTTCTCTGGCCTGCATAATCAATTGGAAGGTATCGATCCTGCTATGGTGAGTCTCTTCCCAACTGGACTAAAATTCGGCGCTACGCTTTGGATCACTGCGTTCTTCCTCGGTGGCCTTGGAGTCGCTGGACAACCTCAAGTGGTCTCACGCGTAATGACCTTGAAAGATGACAATGACCGTAAGCAAGCGATGATTTGGTTCTTCGTTTGGCAAACTCCGTTCATTGCGCTCATGTTCCTCATCGGATTAGCTTGTCGAGTTCTGTTGCCTGAACTTGGAGTCGATGGAGCTGAAACTGGATTGCCAAAACTCGCTATGGAGCAACTGAATCCTTTCCTTGGTGGTTTGATTCTCGCATCCATTTTTGCGGCGACAATGTCGACCGCTGACAGCCAAGTTCTCGCCTGTACTGCCGCCATCACAGATGATGTAAGACCCGAATGGAGTCAAGACCACAAGACGACAAAGAGAGTAACCCTAGCGGTCGCTGTCTTTGCAACACTCATCTCCTTGGTCGGGCAGCAGATGCCCGGGTTCGGAGATTCCGTGTTCCAACTTGTCGTTCTCGCTGTCTATGGTCTTGGAGGAATATTTGTTCCTCTTCTCTTGGTGCGTATGACAGGTTATGAACCCGATTCACAGCACACCATCGCCATGATGATTGCCGCATTGTCGGGGGTTATTATTTGGACAATTCTCGGCTACGGCGACGATGTTTTCCCCTCCGTTCCTGCAATGAGTGCGGCATTTGCGACTCACTTCCTCTTGTGCGCGTTCCGAGGTAGTTCAGCAGACAATCCATTTGGCCGTTATGCAGTTCCTGCTCAAAAACCGATGGGGATTGGACTGATCGTTTTAGTTCTCCTCGCTGCAAGCGTCGAAACATCCTATCAGGTGTTGAAGCCAGAGGCTTCAGAATCCCTATCGACAACTCCAGGTTCATACGAGGTGGTAGCGGAATTCGAATACCTTGAACTTGACGACGGCGGAGAATACATCGAAGACGGTGGCACATTCGCTCTCGACTTATCAACGGATTCACTGAGTGACGATTCAAAGAATATCGTTGGCGCCCGGATGATAATGACCTATTCCGAAGATGAAGCCATTCCCAACTCCATTGCATGTACGGCGCAGAATACAAATGCAGAAGCGGACACAATTACTGGTGTTCTTTCACACATTGGTTTCAACGGCTCAGCAAGCGGACAAAACCAAGATTCTGGTCCTACATCTCATGAAACGCTGGTTGAATGGTACGATGCATCGTTGATTGGAAACGTCACCGGCGTATCAATGGCAGATATTGAAGCTGGGCTCAACGCAAACGGGGCTGGTCTTGGCGCCTACTCGGTCGAAATTTCAGTCGATGTCAGTACGGGTGGAGGGGTTGGGTGCACGCATACCGACAACGGCGAAAACGTCGACTATGTCATCGAACTCATTGCTCTTGAATACACTGTAATTGAGATTAAAGAATGAATCGCTGACCTTGTTGGGCCACCTTCCAACCAAGTGATGTGACCTGTTTCATCTGTTCTCCTTCTGCATCGTACAACGGATTAGTATGATTGAGATGGGTGAAATACACTTCTGGGTCACCCTCTTTACGGTTTCCAAGCATGTTCAGTGTTTGAAGGACTGGCGGGTGAGGTACTTTCGACTGGTCACGTCCACCAAGTTCATCCTCGGACCAGAACGTTCCATCGAGTAATGCAATGTCAATCTGCATTTGAGTAAGCCATTCACGTATCGATGAGACAGAGTGGGCTGCGAGCGTTTCTTCCCACGTGTCATGGTCTGGCAAAAACAGTAGAGATTTGCTCGGGCCCCGAATAATGAACGCATGCATGTCAGACAACTCGTCTCGGTGAGGGACATTGGTCGCCTCAATCGTCAAGTTTTCTGCATTGAAAAGTTGCTCTCCATGAATGAAGGTATGAACATCAAAAACGCCTTGCTGAACCATGAGGTTCCACTGCGGTGTTTGATTGACAAGTTGATGCATCGCATCAGAGACATG
>JABIWF010000147.1 GCA_018701175.1 Methanobacteriota archaeon | reverse complement strand
ACAAGGCTTACGCAATTGGTGTTGAGGTGGGTCAGGCCGGACTTGAACCAGCGACCTCGGCATCTTCAGTGCCGCGCTCTCCCAACTAAGCTACTGACCCGTGCAGTTCGGCGAGAACCCCTGCCATATCAAGGCTTTCGCCAAACAATGCTGGGCAACTCAACCGTCAATCTTCATTCAATTCCGTCGAGAATTGCCTTTTGAGCTTCAAACAAGGCATCGATCCCGCCATCTGCTCGTGCGAGAAGTGCAATGAGTTCATCTCCCGAGAAAGTTGACTCTTCGCCAGTACCTTGAATCTCGACGTATTTGCCATCAGCAGTTTTGACGACGTTCATGTCGACGTCGGCGTTGGAATCCAGAACGTAATCCAAATCGAGGTAGACTTCGCCGCCGATAAGTCCGACAGAAATGGCAGCCAAATCATGAGGAATGACTGTGTTTTCGTGGTTCACACGTTCTGCTTCGGAAAGTGATGGGGCAGTCCAACCGGCTTTTCGTTGGTCTTCAGTCGGGCGCATGTCGAGAGGTAGGCATTGCCCTCTCGCAATCAACCGTCGTACGGCAAGTCGCAGTGCGATGTTAGCAGCGGTGATAGAAGCACATCGGGTGCCTCCGTCAGCATTCAGGACATCACAATCCACGTTGAGCGCTACCGGACCTAGAGCCTCAAGGTCAACAGCAGCACGCAGTGAACGAGCAATCAACCGTTCAATTTCTTGAGTTCGTCCTTTTGCACCGCGGCGCTCACGACGGAACCGAGAATCTGTTGATCCAGGGAGGAGAGAATATTCTGCGTGCACCCAGCCTTTTGTCGAATCACGGGGAAACCATCCAGGAAGCCGTGCTTCTTTGGTACAGCATGCTAGAATTACAGTGTCACCCTGTCGGTAAAGAATTGATGCCAGCGCATTTGGAGTGAAGTCAATTTCAACTTCTACATGTCGCATTTCGTTTGCTTCTCGCTCGGTACTAAACTCGGTCTTGAATTTCGCCATACAACGGCCAGCACCTTCTCTTCATCAAGTCTTCTCATGATTAAATCCATGCGCAAAGGCGCGCACATTGAAGAATACGACGGTATTCGGAACGGTATGAGCAAACCCAAAGTCGCAATCTGTGGCGTGGCTCGCACACCAATTGGCAAATTCATGGGCGCTCTTTCAGGTATGAAGGCCGTTGACTTGGGCGTGCTTGCCGTTGAAGAGGTCTGCAAAAGAGTTGGAATAAATCCTGCGCAGGGAGTCGTTGATGAGGTCATCTTTGGACAAGTTTTGCAAGCAGGTGTTGGTCAGAATCCCGCACGTCAAGTCGCTCTTGGGGCCGGATTGCCAGTAACGACACCGTGCGTAACCATCAACAAAGTTTGTGGCAGTTCTCTCAAGGCTGCAATGATCGGGGCAAACAGCATCCGTGCTGGAGAGTACAACGTCATTGTTGCGGGAGGAATGGAAAGTATGTCGAACGCTCCTCACCTTTTGATGAACCATCGCAAAGGAGCAAAAATGGGTAACTCGACCCTCGTCGATTCAATGATTCACGACGGCCTTTGGGATGGATACAATGATGTTCACATGGGGAATACTGGTGAGACGGTTGCGAAAGAATGCTCAATCACACGAGTACAATCCGATACCTTTGCTGCTCGCAGCCACCGACTGGCATCCCAAGCACAAACTGAAGGATGGTTTGATTGGGAACTTTTCCCCGTCGAGATTCCACAACGTCGTGGCCCTTCAATCGTATTCTCGGGCGACGAGGGCATTCGCCCTCAAACGGATGTTGAATCTCTTTCAGGTCTCCGACCCGTGTTCCAAAAAGACGGTCAAGTCACTGCCGGCAATGCCAGTACGCTGAACGATGGCGCAAGCGCTGTTGTTCTTGCGAACGCAGATTTTGCAGAGGAACAAGGTTGGGAAATTATCGCCTACATCGATGACTATTGTACCAGCGGAGTAGAGCCCGAGCGCGTCATGAGTGCGCCAATTCCAGCAGTGCAAATGCTCTTGCAGAGAAACCAATTGGATGTTTTGGATGTTGAAATTTATGAGCACAACGAAGCATTTGCTTCTGCTTCATGTGCTGTTGCTCAGGAACTGAACATTCCAGAAGATCGCTTCAATCTCCATGGAGGCGCAGTTAGTCTCGGGCATCCACTCGGCTCCAGCGGAACTCGATGCCTCATTACGATGCTCGGCGTAATGCGCCGACGCGATGCAAAGTCGGGTATTGTAACGCTGTGTTTGGGTGGCGGCAACGCCGTAGCCATGCTTATTCGGCGCTGAACCAACTTCTCTTGAGTCCACAAAACAGCGGCTTTTCCGACTGGTGGTATCAAATAGGGCCGGATGACGGCCATCAGTTGGGGTAAGCCGATGGTATCGTTTGAAGATCTTGGAATTGAACCACTTTTGGTCGAGGCCCTCAAGCAACAAGGAATCGTCGAGCCCTTTGAAGTCCAACGGGAATCTATACCTGATGCAATGTTGGGCCGCGATGTTTGCTGTCGAGCACCTACGGGCTCCGGTAAAACTCTCGCATTCGGTTTGCCACTTTTGGCAATGACCGAAGAAGCAGAACCTAGCCGACCGACTTCTCTCATTCTCACACCAACCCGTGAATTGGCCGAGCAGATCTTCAATGTCCTTGATCCTTTAGCCTACGAATTGCAACTCTATGTTCAAGCCATGTACGGTGGTAGTTCTTACCAGAAACAATACCGTGCACTCGAACGTGGAATCGATGTT
>JABIWF010000132.1 GCA_018701175.1 Methanobacteriota archaeon | reverse complement strand
CTTCACCACTGCATTGGCAGACATAACCAAAATCTCTCTGCAACATCATCTCGGCATGTTCGTAATACTGAGGAATGCGATCGCTGGCAATGACAATTCGATGAGGTTTGAAACCCAACAACCATTCTGCTTCTTCAGGGATTTGTTGGTAGGCCACTGGGAGTGGTGGCTTGACGACGGTATCCGTATCATCGAATCGAAGAATAAGTTCTCCATTCCATTCTTCAGCATACTTGCCGTTAATGACAACTCCACGGGCGTGGCCGAAGGAAAGTGGCCCGTTTGGGTTCGGTGCAAACCGAAGTACCACTTTTCCCTTGGTTGCATTTTTGAGTTCAGGTAGCCCTTCTCGACGCTCTTTCTTTTCTCTCTTTTCTAGCAAATGTGGCGCTTCTTGTTCAAGAATCGCCTGTAATGCTTCAATGCCTTTCTCAGCCGCCATTGCGTTTGCTTCAGACACTGCTTTAGCAATGAGCGGTGAAATAATCTTCCCATGTGGGCGAAGATCGCTCCGAGTGCCCATGAGACGGCCAATAACTGACCCGGGGGCTGCCTTCCCTTCGTATTCAATTGCATTCTGTAGAGCGAGGTGTCTGAACGATGCAAGCGTTTTTTCATCCGGTGTCCACGTCATGGGGCTCAACCTTTCCTGTAACCATTGCTTCATCAAGTGCTCGCACGAAGTTATCTCTTTTGTTCGAACAATGTTGATTGATGTTTATCTCGGAAAGGCCGCTTAGGTGGGTCTGTTCCGTAGATTTCATTCCATGCCCGCTTCACGGTTTTCCACGACCATCGTAGCGCTGGATGTGGTGTCTTTTCACCCAAGAGGCCTGCTAGGGCAGCTTTCGTATTCGGGTCACTCGGATATCCAGAACCAAGAGGTGAACCAATTTCATCAGTCAGTTGATGAATTACATCGTCTCGTTTCACTTTTGCTAGAATACTTGCCATACCAACAATCACATGGTTCGTGTCTGCCTTGTGCTCTGAGTTGATGGTCGAATCCTCCCATGGCCAATTCGGGAGTCGAGCAGCAATCCGGTCACTGAATCGTTGTTCATTGACGTCACATGCATCGTTTAAGATGGATAGCGGCTCCTTAACCTGAGCTCGAATGTCTACAAGTGCCTCAGAGAACAATTCTACTTCCAGCAAATTAAGGCCAGTTGATTGAACCGCATGGTCGATACGTTCAGGGTTGCATACGATAACTGAATGCCTCCAGTTTCGTTGCTGAGCGTTCATGTGATACCACTCGACAAGATCGAGTCTTTTCTTGTGCGTCAAATCCTTTGAATCCTTCACGCCATGTTCAATGAGCATGTGTATATCATCGGTAGGAATCGCAACTGCACCAACCACCAACGGACCCAACACTGGCCCTCGTCCGGCTTCATCTACACCAACGTTCCACATTTGAACACCTCAGATATCTAAATCATCGTCGATTGGTAGACCAATGTTTCGTGGCTGAGCAGGAATACTTGTCTGAACTTGGGGTGGTGGTGGTTGGACGGCTGACGTTTCTATGTCTCTGGAAGGACGTGGGTTAATTTGGATATCGGACAAGAGTGAATCAGCAGAGGAAAGCAAATCATTGGAACTGTGGTGTTCAAGAACAGTCGTTGCGGCCTTCGTTAAGGATGCATCAACCGGTGCTTTTGCTTCTTTGTACCCTCCCGAACGCCTCTGAAATGCTTGCTTAAAATGCTCTGGATTGACCTCTAACGATGATTCTTGGACAGTTTCTTGCTCACTTGGCGCAAACCTGTTCATCCAATCTCCTGCCGCTTCTTGTGGTTTTGGCTGATTGAGGGCATCCATTTCCATCTGCTCAGTAGTTCGTAGATTGCGCGCAACAACAGATTTGTAAATGACGACACCAGAAAATAGAATCGCTCCAATCATCAATGACCAAGCCTTGAGAACATCAAAACCGGTTGATATCATCCCGAACAGGTCGAATGATTCCTCTTCAACCTCTTCTTGCCAAGGTACACCTGTATAATCTCCAGTTGAGGTGTGAACAAACTCGGTGCTCGGTTGGAATTGTGAGCGTACGGTTGTGGTAACCCAAACAGTTCCGTTGCTCGGTTGGTCTTGAGGTAAATCAATCCAAGCTCGAACGGTAAAGTTGTATCCTATTGGAATATCACTCACTTCAAACGATCTTGGAAATTCAACCCCCTCTTCATAAACCGCCATATTTGGGGGTAGGAACGACATTGGCGTCGAATGTGATGACTGCAATTGGACAAGTAAACCGTCTGCAGTGTTACCTTCGTTTCTCAACGTCATGGCGATTGACAGCCTTCCATTGGAATCAGTTTCTTCAATGACATCTGTGAAGTTCCATCGAATGACTGGCGCAATTTTAACTGGAATGCGAGAAATGCCAACTGTGGTGTCGGAGTTGAACAGGAATGTTTCAACAACAACTTCTCCAAGTTCGAATGCCAACGCAGATGCGTTTGCAGTTATTTCGATCAGTGTCAGGTTGGTGTACTCACCAGGTTGTAATTCAGTTGTCGTTTGAATCAATATGGCCGATACAAATTCGGGCACTTGCTTTATCGAATATTCGAAAGAGTCAACGGCATTGCCTCCGTTGTATACCTCTACATCAGCGCTGCAACTCTCGGATGGCAACAGGGATTGACACGCATCAGTTCGGAGTTGAACGGTACCGCTACGTTCCCAGCCAATTGATGCGCCGATGTCGACAATTCGAGTGTTTTGAATTGCTCCACCAGCGAACACCCTTAGTCGGATATCGATTTCACTCGAGTACTCCAACGGTGCCTGAAAAGCTATTTTGATTGTTCTCGATTCATTCGGCTGAAGGATATTCTCTTCAAGTCCACCAAAGATGGCCATTGTCCAACCGTCAATTGCTATTCGGTCAAAGTTTGGAATGTCCGGAATTGCCTCTCCTTGAGCGTTAATCGCTTCGAGTGTGATGTTAAGATAATTTGGAGAGTTGCCAGTGTTTCTTACATCGATGGAGACTCTCTCGACACCTCCTGGTTCAATGACAGCATCATTCCCAACTTCATCGATTGAGGCGTTTTTGAATTCGTTCATGAGCATATCAAAAGACCATTGTACAATTCCACCATCAATTCCAGACACCGCACTGATTTGGAATCGAGGCCCATCGTTATACAGCGGTGAACCATCGATGACTGACGGTACATCGACCCACAAATAAATGTAAGCGGCCGTGTCTCCTCGAACGGTTTCATAGGCGTTCGGCCCATCGGTTGAATTCATCGTCCATCCCCAATTCCAACCGGATACTGTGTAGAGATTGAAAGTAACATCATCATCCATGGAGGCGTTGTTGGTGATGTTCATGGCCACGGAGGTTCTCGTGTTTGGGGATACGATGAATGAAGATACACCTGTTGCGCCAAAATTGAGATTTGAGTATGGTGCTACTTTGGCTTGAAATGTTTCGGTTTGGTTCCAATTCACATCGTTGGGTGAGGTAAACAGTATCGATAGGTTGTAGAGACCATACCCCGCATCAATACTGGCAGAAAGATTGAATTTAATCTGTCGTAAATATCCACTTTCCAGAGTTTTACTAAGCGGCAGCCCCGTTATTGTCAAATTATCGACTGCATCTACCAAGTCAAAATTGAATGTGTCTGCTTGGTCACCCAGATTGTGGAGTGTGAACAAAACTTCAATTTGTTCTCCTCGATGGACAGTAAATTGGTTGAGGCCAATCACGTCAACTTGCGTCTCCCGGCCCTCAACTGTCGATGTCTCACCTTCGGCACCCACGAGTGGAACAATCACGTGCATCAGTATGAGTATCCCAACGAACACACTGCGCATAAACCTTCCAAGCCATTCACCCTTTGAACTTCTCCCAATCTTTGCATCAGGGACACTTCGCAGTCTTCATCAAGCAGGAGTGGTTCGTAGCGTTATGCCTCCTTTCTGGCCCTTCGGGAAAAAGAAGCAACCATTGCAGTTGGATGAGCCTGAACCTCAAGCGATTGTTTACCGTAAAGACTCAGAAACCACCGAACAAACCCTAGCGGATTCCTCTCACCGTGAATCAGACGATTATATGGCAGCAGTGTCGTTGTTCGGCAACGGTGATACCACAATAAAAAGAGCCGAAGAACAATCACAATTTTACGAAGGTATCGTCGATTCAAGTAGGCATGAGCCTCCAACTCAAATTGATTTCACATGGATTCATCATTCGGATGGATATCATTACAAGAAAAAACAAGACGGTTCATTCGACCCTGTTCCTCACCAGAAGAACGGTGATGGAACATATGTTCCTTACCAATCTTAGACAGGATCTGGAAGTACAGATTGTAACGCTTGGATATCAAATTCAGCACCATTGAGCGGGACTTTAAGTTCATAGTGCTCGCTGACGGAAGGATCCATCTCTCCGAAGCAACCCACGTGCTCACCTTTGACAATGACTTTTGCACAACGCCCTGCGAGCCATGGACCCATCTCTCCACCGAGAGGTTCTATGGTGTAGTCTGAAGCACCCAAGTCTCTCATCAACGCTTGAATTCGACCTCGAACTGCGGCAAAACCACCACCTTGTTCAGCCACAAGGAAAGCGAATCGGTCGCCGTTTGAATGGTTGCGTACAACTGTTCCCAGTTCATAGACTGCTTGCGGGAGGTCATGATGCCTGTTCGATGCCATCAGTCGAAATAAGCCTGGAAGCAAATATTGTCGAAGCAGAGTGTGTTCGATGGTAATCGGATTTGTAATTCGGGTGACCTCACCCATCGCGGGCCATCTCATTGCTTCAAATTGGTCGAAGTCATTGGAGAGTGTCAACGATTGGATTTGCATCAAACCAAGACCTTGCAGTGACTCGCGAATCCGCCTACGAATTTGTGAATCAGGTCGGGGAATTGCGGTCATAGGTGCCTTGGGGACATCGTTGCCGAGGTCTTCGTAGCCGTGGCCGATTGCAACGTCTTCAACCAGGTCGATTGGGTGCAAGATGTCGAATCTCCATCTCGGCATTGCGAAAGTGAGGACAGTATCCCCTTGAACCACATCTGACATTCGATTTTGCGGGTTCGGGGTCAAGATCTCTGCTGGTTTGCGTCCAAGGAATTGACCTCCCATTCTGTTCGTCGCTGTTTTTACTTCTTCATCTGACAAACTGCGCCCGAGTAAGCCGTCGAGTAATCGTTGCGTTACTTCATGTTGAATCGGCTCAGGATTTGGCAAACTTTCTGACACACCGTTGAAGGCGTTCACTTCTATGGTTTCTATCGAACCGCCTCGTTCAGCAAGTTGGAGTGCAATTAACATCATGCTCGATTCACAGGCTCTTCGATCCCATCCTGTAACTTCAATGAAGAAATCTGTTGTTGCATGTGTGACGGTGGTCTGAACACCGTTAATGATGGGCGGGAAAGAAAGAACTTGGCCTTCGGAATCGGTAATAAGCGGGAATGAACTCAAACCGTCGAGGAGATGAGCATAATCCACACCTTTCGGATGGGATGTCAATATTTCCGAGAGTGACATTTCTTCATCCATCCCTAACGGACAAAATCGGATATCTGGAGAAGCTGCACGAACACGAAACGGAGGTGAGATCGTCGAGAGGTCATGCACACCAATGGATGCCCTGCGCCGTCCACGACCGAGAGCAAAATGCAGTTTTTCTTGGTGGTCCATGAGTGCCTTGATGAAAGCGTCTTTTTCTTCAATATCCCCGTCAATCGTGATTCCACGTACGACTGCACCAACTACGACTGGGCGAATATGTTCTAATTCAGGATCGACGGTCATTGAGATGTCGCCTTTCATCACTTCCAAACTTGGCTCACTTTCGACACCATGCAAGAACGGTCGAATGGCTCTCGTTAGCGTTTCTCCTGACAACAAGTCTGGGCGGTCAGGGAATATTTCGATATCAAGGACTTTCTCATCACAGGTGTCAATGTCTGTTCCGAGAAGAGGCAATTGTTCATCCATCATTGCAACATCATGCACGAGGCCGTGCTTTGCAAGAAGACCACGAATGAGATTTTGTTCTACTGAGATTGTCGGCATTGTATCAACTCAACGTGAAAACCAGTGCGGTAATGGGCGATCGTATCCAACCAGTCGTAGCCCGCTGATTGCTGCAGTCTCATAGTCGAGCGCTCGCAGATGCTGGCGCTTGAGTTGGTCGATAGAATCGAGTCCAATGCGCTTTAGAATGGATGTCAGTTCGTTGGAGATGCTTTGAAGCCAGTGGGCTAAATCCTGTGCGTCTTGCATTGGGACTTCACAGCAAATGACGTCAATACCGGATGCACGAAGAATTGCAATGTCTGTACCGCTAGCGGAAAGTCCAAGCAACATTCCAGTCTGAGTCGATGTTTCTGAGAGGTGACTTTTGGTTGACCTGCCAATCATTGGTAGGGCTGCTGCTTCAGCGACACCAGATCCGTCTTCAATACGGCTAACAGCCAAGTCGAGGCCATGGTGTGCTGAGCGTACATGCAACGATTCAACACGTCCGACCGCATTAAGGAAACCAATTGTCTTCTCCATCCCAAGAAGCGTTCTAACAGCGACAATGAATCCATCAATTTCTTCGGAATTCATGGCAGGCAAATCATCGATATCCGCAAGTGCACCGTTTGAAATTTCCAGTAACTCAGGTGCATCAGCAAGGTTTTCAGAATCGAGAAGGATGATATCCATCGGTCTTGGGTTCATCTGGGTGATGAATGGTTGCTGAGCCAATATTTGTACTTCGAGTGGGTCGCTGTTTTTGCCAAGCGAGAGTGAATTTCCATCGGTGACAATTGGCAGTAAAGGCAAGGGCAGAGCCACAGGAGTGTTACTTCCGCCGCGTTCGGCAACCAATGTGATGGTGTCGCATGTTTGGTAAGACACCGAGTGATGCAAGTCACCTGCAACCAATCCAATACTGGATAAATCCGAACTTGAGACCGGCATTTCCGGTGATTCCACTTGGAGTAGTGGTGAGTGGACAAGGCATACCGCATCTTTTGGAACCTCCATCTCAGGATCATTGAGTTCCTTGTTAATGGATTTGACTTCTGCGGCGGTGAGTGGCCGTAATGCTACTCCCGCAGGAGGTGTTGGGCATCTGCCGTTGATGACAATCTTTCCACCGGTCATTCCCGCACCAGGGTCGCTACCGACATCGCCATGGATGACGATGAGGCCGTCTTTCATCCCGCCGCCGATTCGAGTTCCAGCAGTACCACGAATAAGCAGAAGTCCGCCGTTCATCAATGCTCCCGCATCGTTGCCAACGCCATCCATGATGCTGATTCGCCCGCTTCGCATAGCATACCCTGCAAAATTTCCTGCGAGTTGTTCGCAAACAATTGTGTTGCCTCGGTTTCCTGCACCAAGGAATGAACCCGCATCGCCTTGAATGATAAAGTTCCCACCGCTACCAAAAGCAGCAACCCAAGAACCGAGTTTTCCAAGTGCTCTCATGCGCGAGCCAGATGGAAGGTTTGGGCAAAGTCCAAGTTCCCCATTCTTTGGAACAGGTTCACCTGCATTCGTCCATCCAATACGCAGAATCGCGTTTTGTTCGGCTGCAGCAATAAGTCTTGGTCCAAGTTTCTTATTGATGTTGAATGAGCGTTCAACAACCTCTCTTGGTTCGGCCATGTTGTTCGGCTGTTGCTCCATATCCAAATAGCCTCCCGTAACTTTGCCTCACTTCTCTTCGTTTGTGCAAGGGTTTTTTGCACGCAAATTCTCTCTCGTTTCGACGATGTGTTAATAGAGGGTCTTCAAGGGCAGGTGTATTGAGAACCATGACAATCAAGGTGGCAATCAACGGATACGGAACAATCGGAAAGCGGGTTGCTGACGCAGTCGACGCTCAAGACGATATGGAAATTGTTGGTGTGACAAAGACGCGACCGGCTTTTGGCTGCGATTTGGCAGTCCGAAAGGGATATCCGATCTACTGCACATTCGATGATGCAGACAGAATCGAAGCATTCGCTGATGCAGGTTATACCTGTCATGGTGGCCTAGCTGACCTGCTCAAAGTTGCTGACATTGTGATCGATTGTTCTCCTGGCAAGGTCGGGGCTTCGAACAAAGAGACCTACGTGAATGCAGGCGTGAAATGGATTTTCCAAGGCGGAGAGAAGCACGCCATGACCGGAATGTCGTATACCTCCTCTGCAAACCACAAGGAAAACTTGAATGTTCAAGGCACCCGTGTGGTCTCATGCAACACCACTGGTCTTTCACGAACACTCGTTCCATTGTACGAACACTGCGGTGAACTGCGTGTTGAATGCACCATGATTCGTCGTGCTGCGGACCCAGGCGACTCGAGTAAAGGGCCCATTAATGCCATCAAACCGGTTCTCAAGGTGCCTTCACACCACGGCCCTGACGTGATGACAGTGAAACCAGAAATTCAGATTAATTCCATGGCAGTTGCAGTTCCAACAACCATCATGCATGTTCACGTGGTCACAGCAACACTTCCGGAAGGCCACGGTCTGACAACTGAGTCCGTATTGGAGATGTGGTCAAACCGTCCTCGATTGGTCATTATGAACGGTTCTGAGACCGGTATCACTACCACTGCTGAGGTCATGGAATTTGCCCGTGATATTGGCAGGAAATGGGGAGACCTGCATGAAATATTCATATGGGAAGATGGTGTAAAACTTGAGGGTAACACGCTCTATTACTTCCAGGCGATTCACCAAGAGTCAGATGTGATTCCGGAAAACGTTGATGCAATCCGTGCATTGATGGGGGTTGAAGACGACTGGATGGCATCGGTCGCCAAAACTGATGCAGCCATTTCCAAGTACAACAACCTGTGAACTGATGCCCCGTAGGGGCACATTCAAGGGGCGTGTTGAAAAAGGTAATTGATTTCGACAAGGCCATGCAGAGCATTCGACAACCATTGCTCATGCTCCTTGTGCTTCTGCTCACATCTGTAAGCCCGTTGTTAATCGATGACTTTTCTTCGACCGAATCTCTTGATACTAACGATTCAAAGCAACTTTCAGAGGCTGAACGCCTCAACTTGGCTCAGCAGTTATGGTCTCCACTTGACTCCTCAAGCATTTTTGCCACAGATCTTCAAGATTCAAGCGGTATTTTACGACTTCAATCAGGCGAGTATGACCCGTTGTTGACCGACGGACCTGTCCTCAACAATGCCTTCATCGATTCGCAAGACCCTTCACAAACTGGACTGGCGATGCTTCAACTGCATGAACACGATGGAACCGTTCTTCATTCACTCTCGAAAACATATGGCCTCACGCCTCTCGATTTCATCGCTGATGAAGGATGGCTTGTTCGACTACCAGAACCTCCAATGGCTTCGTTAGAATTGCTCCAATCTGATGAACGTGTCCGCTGGGCAGGTCCCCAACACCCAGGTTGGAGGATTCACAGCGAACTACTCTCCGTTTCAGACCACACACATCTCGCTCTTGTTCCATCTTCTGATTTAGCACTCGGAGGCCTCGAGACGCTAAGCCTTGACTTGTTGAAAATGGGTGCAACTGAAGCATGGTGCGGTGTTGGATTGTGTGAACTAAACTTCCATTCAAACCTACAGTCGACTTTGCTCACCAACATCATGCATGACGGTCGGATCATCTGGACAGAACCAACCCACGGATTGACTCTACACAATGCGTTAGCCGGTGGTATTGTCGGAATTGACGGTGTTGCTACGAATGCTTCTTTCACACTTGATGGCTCGGGTGAAACAATTGCCATTGCAGATACAGGGATCGATCAAGATCATCCAGATATCAGCGGAAGAGTAGCAGGTGTATTCACGAACTTTGGTCTTGATCCATCTCCAATCGATTCGAATTCTGGGCATGGCACTCACGTGGCGCTTTCGGTACTTGGGGACGGCACTGGTGACTCAAGTGCAGAAGGAGTCGCTCCGTCTGCAAACCTCGTCATGTATGCGCTTGAACACGACCCAACTGGGGTCTTCGGAAGACTTGGCTCCATCTATGACTTACTCGACGATGCGGAGCAACGAACTGCCCGCATTTCTGTCAATGCATGGGGTTCGAATGGTAATTATGGCCAATACACCGCAGACTCACGTTCAGTCGACCTGTTGGTAAATCAGAAGAATACAGTCCTTCCGTTGTTTTCTGCTGGAGACCGTGGTACGAGTGGCTCTTCACAAGTTGCTGCGCCATCGACCGGAAAGAACGTTCTTTCAGTGGGTACCTCCGAGACCGGTGCCTTGACCGGTACGGTGGCAAACATCTCAAGCCTTGGTCCGAGCCTTGACGGACGAATCAAGCCCGACATTGTTGCTCCCGGAATTGATATTTGCTCTGGTCTGGCTGAGGAGGCCAAGTCTCCAAGCGGTTCTTCGTGCGCCACTGGAGTTCATGCCGACGGAACGACTAATCTCTACATGACGCTTTCAGGTTCTTCTCATGCAACCGCAATTGCTGGTGGTACGACCGCTCTGGTCAGAGAGTTCTTGCGTGAACAAGTGAACATCAATTCGCCATCCGCATCCCTCATCAAAGCAGCTGTAATCAACGGCGCTACAGACCTTGGAACTCCCGATATCCCAAATGCAGAGGAAGGATGGGGGCAGATCAATTTGGAGCGTACTGTTCTACCTATGGATGGTTCGCTCGCGTTGGATACTTTTTTCGACCACAATAAGGAACTGAATTCAGGTTTCGGTTTGCTCTATTCCTTTGATCTCGACCCGAGCCATGGCGTTGATATCACGCTCGCATGGTCGGATACTGCGGGCAGTGCCAACGCTGCTCAATCCTCTCCTCGACTCGTTAATAATCTTGATTTGGTTATGGTCGACCCTGACGGCAATGAATGGCTTGGTAACGATTTCTTAAATGGGGTTTCGACAACAGGTGGCAGCGCAGACACGCTCAACAATGTCGAACGGATCAAGGTTGAACCTAATGTTCTGACCACATCGGGCCAGTGGCAAATCAAGGTACTACACTCCGGTGGCGTTTCACAGAAATTCAGTCTCATTGTTGTTGCTGATGCTACGCCAAATCCACAAGCTGATTTGGCGACATACGATGGTAGTATTGTACCTTCATCCGCAGAACCTCTCAAGAACGATTTGATTACTCTTCAACTCGGTTGGATTAACCAAGGTACCCTTTCATCTGGTTCATTTCGCGTGACTCTTGAAGACTTGACAACCGGCCAGACATTATTCGATGCGGATCGCTCGTCACTTGAACCCGGAGCAATCGATTCGTTCTTGTTGCAACACCAATTTACAACAACTGGAACACATTCAATGCGCTTGAGTATCGACACACTCGACCAAGTGAACGAGATGAACGACGGAGTATCTGGTGTGGACAATAACATTTGGGAGCAAGATATCGAAGTGACAGCACTCGGTGTCCGAGTTGTCGCCTTGGACGAAGCAGGCTCAGCACCGACATCTTCAGAGGACCGTGCATTGTCTGCAATCCACACGTTTGACGTTCTGAATGCCTCATCGATTGATATTCCGATCCATATTCTGCATGAGGGAACTGGGGAGCAGCCAGTGACGCTATCGGTTACAAATGTCCAGAAACCTCAACCCGGCCGTCCTGATTTCCTCCTCGCTCCTGAAGATTCATGGTCAAAATCTGTATCTGAAATAGGACCGTATATTGTGCAAGGACAAGGCGATGTTGGCGATTTCAAAGAACTCAATGTCACTATCGTCAATAATCTCGTCGACCTCTCAAACTCAGAATCACCACGATACGCTCGTGCTGGTACATTCGTCGTTGATATCACTGCACGATACCAATCGCAACCGACAGTCTCTCACACCCAACGAATTACCATCATCGTTCCGCAAGTCACGGATGTTAACATTGGAGCAGCTGGTATCTCAGGTCTCTCGGCAGCACCTGGTGAATCTACAGGATTCAGCATATCCGTCATGAACATCGGAAACACTCCTGCGAAGTATTCAGTTTCGTGTGAATCAGAGAACAGATGGCAGATTCAACTCGGAAATTCCAATTCATCGTCTCTGGAGTTTGAACCGCTTAACATCAAGGAATCCTTGCCAATGCTCATCCAAATCTGGGTTCCACCGGTCTCCAATGGATTGCCTGAAGCCGGCTCTACCGATACAGTGACCTGTCAAGTGAACTCACCTACAGACCCAACACTCAACTTCACTCAATCTGTGGAAGTGTTGGTTTTAGCTCAAGAATCCTTTGACAGCGACCTCTATGACGACATTGGACCGATTGGTCCTTCATCTTCAAATCGAAATATTATGGTTGACACAGCTCAACAAGTGAATTTGAGTCTAACTGTGGAGAACACAGGTAACAAAGAAATTGACTTGGACATCAAAATTCAACCAAGCAACCCACTCTGGCCTATTGAGGTCACATACATGGACCAACAAAACAGCCGCCAAGTCTCCCTAACATTACTCGGCGGCCAAGTGGCAACGGTTCAGTTCATCATTGGTGTCCCTCCAGTTGCAGAGGAAGGCGAAGTCAACAACTTCGTTATACGGACTGAACGTACACCGCAATCATTCATTTCCAACACGACTGTATTGAAGGTACGAGATGACCTTTCAATGGACCTCTTTGGACCCGAATCGGGTATCATTGAAACAGTCATTTCTTCGGATTTTTCGTTTGGTGAATTTACCGTCGTAAACACTGGCAATGCACCATTGACGCTGAATTGGAGTAACGGATTACCAGCTGATGGTTGGGTGATTGGTTATGCGAATCCGAGTACATACATCGAACCTCGTGAGGAACGAACAGTCCGCCTAGGTTTCATACCACCCGCAAATTCTCCTGCTACAGAAAAAGCGTTTGAACTGGTCGCAACCGTTACCGGATTTAGCAACGGCAGATCGGTGCAAAACTCCATCACAGTCGATGTGGCAGTTGTTGAGTCAATGTTTGCTAATTTTACCGTTCAAGACCCAACAGTTGCGCCGTTTTCTTCTGTGGCCCGTGGTGTTGATGCAACTCAAAATATCGTGATACGTAACGATGGTAATGTCCCACTTACCGGAGATCTTCTCTCTCAAGTTCTTGACCAAGAAGGAAATGTTTCATCGGACTGGACTCTTGTTAGTTCGCCTCTTTCTCTTGAAAACCTCGGAGTAGGCGAAGAACTGGTTGTTTCTCTGGAACTTACTCCAAGTGCAGAGGCCGAGAAAGGCTTGCACTTTTCGACATTGAGTCTCACTGCTGATGGAATTGTCATCGGAGTTATTTCCATCGATACGACTGTTAAATCAGCTACAGGAACTGAAGGATTGTTGGGAGAATTGCCGATATATGTCAGTATCCCTCTTGTCACAATAGTACTGCTTGTAGCAATCGTTGCCGCATTGCGGCTGAAGAAGAGCGGTGAACTCACCGACTCGGGTGAAGAACTGGTTGCTCCAGATGCCTTTGTCAATCCCGACCATCTCGGGACTCGGCGCAGCGACGCACTTGATATCGGTCAGTCTGTCAATGAGCTTGCAAGCGGTGAGGTGTCATCTGACGAAATAGCCGCTGCTCTGGCTCAATCTCTTGACATCCCATCACCTGTTCCTCAAGCGCTACCTCCTGCGGGATTGCCGCCGACTGGAATGCCTCCAAGAGGTCTGCCACTACCTATGCCTGCTGGCATGCCACCTGCTGGGTTACCACCAAAGGCACTGCCGCAACTTCCCTTGCCGATGCCGGCTCAACCGATGCCAACTCCAATGCCAACTCCAATGCCAGTCCCTGCCCCAGTAACTCCTGCACCTGCTGCTGGACCGCCACTACCGGTGAGTGGTTTGCCGAATGGGTGGACAATGGAACAGTGGCAGCACTACGGTCAGCAATGGTTGGACAGGCAGTGAACGATGACAGCATCTCTATTACGAGATGCCTCCAGCCTACCTACATGAGCAGTATTGTATTGTTTGGACCGCCAGGTGCTGGTAAAGGTACACAAGCCGAACGAATGATCGACGCAACAGGTCTTCCACAAGTTTCGACTGGAGATATGTTGCGGGCTGCAGTGAAGGCTGGCACACCTACTGGCCTCGAAGCAAAGGGATTCATGGAAGCAGGACAACTCGTCCCGGATTCCGTAATTATCGATCTCATCAAAGACCGGATTCTTGAGTCAGACGCCAAAAATGGAGTTATGTTTGACGGATTTCCTCGAACCATTCCTCAGGCGGAGGCTCTGGAACAAATCACTGCAGTAACACATGTGATTGCCATTGAGGTGCCTGACGAGCGTATTGTAGAACGCATTTGTGGACGATACTCATGTGCTGGCTGCGGAAGTGTCTATCATGACACATTCAATCCCGTACCTGCTGATGGATGTGCGTGCGGTAACTGGGAAGAAAAACGTCGAGCGGATGACAATGAAGAAACCGTGAGTTCGAGGCTGTCTGCCTACCATCAACAAACTTCACCACTGGCAGATTGGTACCGTAGTAAGGGCATATTCCATGCAGTCAATGGTGACAGGGCTATCGATGAGATTACTGTCGATATTCTCAACGCTTTGAAAGTTTGAGGTGGCATTTTGGGTTCGCAGAACAAACGTCGTCGTAAAGTCAAGATTGACCGTCGTCAGGCTGCAATGAACAGCCAGTTACACTTGGTTGAACTCATTGTAGGACGCAAGGAGGACGACAGTGTAATCGTTCAATCGAGTATCCGACACCTCGTTAGAATTTCGAGGCGGCACCGACTACCAGTCCCCGAATCAGTCCGCCATCTTTATTGCAAAAAATGTCTGATCTCGTTCATTCACGGTGAAAATGTACGCACACGAATTTCCGGTGGGCAACGAATTGTCACTTGCCTATCATGTGCAAACATTCGTCGTTTTGGCGGTGGTCCCAAATTCCACCGAAAGCAACAGAATCGTTGAGATGGTTTTGTCGCACACTTCTTCAACAAGGTGCCCCACGGGTGAACGAGAATCATGGCTGACCGTATACCTGAGTCCATACGCCGAGAGGCATTATCGCATGATTTCCAACCCACCATCCGCATTGGCAAATCGGGTATTACTGAGACCTTAATTACTGAAATCGACGCTCAGTTAAACACGAGAAGTCTTGTTAAAATCAAGATTAATCGTGGACTGTTTGAAAAAAAGGATATTCCAAGCGTCTGGTCTCACCTTGCGGAATCAACCCATTCAGTTCTCGTTCTGGCCCGTGGAAATGTAGGCGTTCTTTGGCGTTGAGCATTGATTCTTTAGGAAATACTCAATAGTGACCCATAGTTGGATTTTCAACATGAACGGTACAGAACTGCTACGGATGCGTCGCAGACACCCCTCTCAATACATTGCTAT
>JABIWF010000104.1 GCA_018701175.1 Methanobacteriota archaeon | reverse complement strand
TGTAGCAGAAGATGCAGAACGTTACGATTTCACCTTTACCTGGAACGAAACCGCTGAAATGTATGAACTGACCACCCTTTACGACAAGGGGTATGAAGGTTGGATCAGCGAAGATGGCGCCGGTGACAATGATTTCCGTGATGCATACCAACAATACTTCCCTGAACCGGATTACTCCACAGAATCCGCAACCAGTTCGATTGGAACTGGTATCCTCATGTGTCTCGCCATTCTTGCTATACTTGGGACATTTGGCGCCGGAATTCTCTACATCCAGAACCTCGAAATGGGCTGGAAGGGAGCATTGCTCGCTTTCCTCTTGGTTGGCTCTGGTCTTATTGGCGTCTCGATGCTGGCTGAAGACCAAACCGTCACAGAAGAATCTGTTCCGATGATTGACGCTGAAAACGCGACAGCAATGGTTGCTGCATTTGATAGTGTGGACGACCATCGCTGGGCTATTCTCTTTGTTGGTGGACCGGAAAGTGGAAACGACGAGATTGGTGAGACTCACCCAACGAATGTAGACCAAGGTGGACTGGCTGATGGCTATGCCACATGGATGCGTTCGAATGTTTGGCAACCTCTTGGAATGGGTGTGACTGCACAATGGATTACGCTCGGAATGTTCGTTGGTGTGGCCATGGGTGCAGCAGGTGCACAAGCACGTTCCATGTTCTCAATGCTTATTCCTGAGACACGAACTTCGGAATTCTTCGGATTCTTTGGTTTCCTCGGAAAGTCTGCAGCTATGATTGGAACGTTCCTCTACGCTATAGCAAGCACTCAGTTTGACAGTCGTGTGGCAATTTTAACAATCACAATAGTGATTCTCATGGGTACATTCCTCACAAGTCGTATAGACTTGGAAGAAGGTATGCGAGTTGCTGCTGAAGAAGACCGCTTGGCACGAGAGAATCCAGACTTTGCTAGTGCACAGATGGACTGAAGTTGACAACAGTTCGTCTTCCGTCTTTTCGATGCGTAGTTTTATCGAGCGAAGAGCAGAGCGACAGTCATGAAAGCATTCCAACTGGTACAAACATTTGGCTCAATGGTAGTCATTCTTGTCATGGCTTTGGTCTGGGGAGTTCCACTCGCTCCGACAATTATGTACTATGACTGGGCTACGGGGTTGTATGATTTCCAAAGCGATTGGCTGAATGCATTAGGGACAGGTCTGTCGATTTCGAGTTCTGCGATTGTCTACAGTTTTTCCTTACTTGCCTTTTCAGCAACACTTCAATTCATTCTCCACGTTCGTATCAAAGAGAAAACAGTAGTCCCCTTGGCTTCTTTCAGCACCATTCGTTGGGCGTTTTGCGGGCAAATTCTTCGCTCAACACAGCCGGTTTTACAGCATTTTGTACCGTCCTTTGTTTCCAACATTTACTACAGAGTGTGCGGTGCTAAGATCGGCAAGAACACTCAAATTAACACCCATCGACTCAATGACCCTTTCCTCATTCGCATCGATGATGATTGCGTTATCGGTGGAGGAGCCACTTTCAATGGTCATTTGGTCGAGAAAGGCCAGATGGTCTTCGCACCGATTCACATGCACAAAGGCTCCCTAGTTGGAACGGGGGCTATAGTCCAGCCAGGAGTTACCGTTGGTGCAGATGCAGTTGTTGCAAGCGAGGCCTTGATTCCAAAATATCGCACTATTCCTGCAGGTGAAGTATGGGGCGGACTCCCTGCCAAACTGATTCGTTCCTCTTCAGCCCGCAATGACTCCTGAGTTCAAACAGTGCTCAAATCAATCACAGAGAACAGCAACCTATTCAAGCGGATTGCTTTACCTTGTCATGTACGCGTAGCGTATCCAGGATGTGTTCCATTTGGGTGTCGAAAAATCTGCATACCGCCAACCAGTCACGCCACAAGGTCTCAAGGCCATCGAAAAGGGAACTTTGACATGGCTTGACGATGACATGTACAACAACCTTAACACGGGTGTTCTTGAACAATATTTAGAAGAAAAAAACCTTGTGGAATCCTTTGAAGTCTCCCACTGGAGTACACCTAAGGTGTTCTATGGTATCGCAATTGGTGCAGTCTTTTCTGGCGTTACAGCCTATATCGGTTTGAAACTTGGTCTCGCTATTTCGGCAGCTTGGTACATCGCCTATCTCCTGGGCATGGCGCTCAAGTGGTCGCCATCCGAAGTCAACATTGCAACATCCGCTACCACAGGTGCGACCCACGCTTCGACCGGTTTTATTTTCACTTTCCCTGCAATCTTTCTGCTGGCTTCTGATCCGAAGTACTTCTTAGCTGATGGTCCACTGATCAGTAATGCAGATACGTTTAATTTGGCATTCGTGGGTATAGTTGCCAGTATGTTTGCTGGATTCCTTGGAATCATGTATTTCATCATCTTCCGGAGAGTTTGGTTGGTCGAAGACCCGCTTCCACTCCCCGGATTTGAGGCCACGCTCAAGATGCTCGACATCGCTTCTGATGTCAACACAGGTGCTGTAGAGCATGCTCGTGATTCACTGAAAACCATCGGATGGTGGACCACCATTACCATGGGAGGGTTGTTCCTCGTCGAATACCCTCTGGTTTGGATGAATGGAAAGAAGTGGGCATTGCTTGACTTCTTGGCTGAAAAGGGTCATATCGGTGAATATGGTTTGGCCACTTTTTATTCGAAGGGGAAAATCCATCAGCCCAGTGGAATCGATGAAGCGACCGGTGCATCTCTCAACTATACTGAATGGTCCGAAGGTACAGCTTGGAATCCATTTGCCTACACCTACATTGGTGTGGCCTTGACTCCCTCCATGTTCGCTATTGGATGGTTCATGAAGACAAGAGTTGCGTTCCTTGTTAACCTCGGTACACTTGTCGGTTGGTTCTTCTTAGTTCCAGCCGTCGTTTACTTCAACTTCCCAATTTACGATGCGTCACTCCAGTCCAGTATACCGATTCAAGACTATGCTGCCGGAGGTTCTGCTTCGCTGCAAATGATTGCTTTCTCGAAGTCGGTTCGTACCATCGCTATCGGTTCGATTGTCGGTGGCGGTATGTTTGGACTTGCGAAAATGTGGAAGACCTTCGTGAACATCTTCGGTGACATTGGATCTGCACTCAAGGGTGAAGGCAGCCAAGAGTACATGGAAGGTAAGGGATGGTATGAATGGCCACTCAAACATATACCCATCTTTATGGGAATCACTTTCCTTGCTATGATCTTGATCTTCACCGTCGGAGGTTTCTCTGTACTCGCTTCACTGGTGTTTGCTACCGTCCTCATTCTCACGACTTTCCTCCTCGGAGCAATTGCAGTTCGTGTGATGGGTGAAACGGGGATTGAGCCTGTTTCTGGGACTTCATTCATCGTTCTCTTGATGTTACTCGGTGTGTTCTTGAACGCACAAGACCTGTTGCAATTGAACACTCAAGACGCAGTTCTCCTCGGTCTTGTCGGTACCACTGTGTTTGGCTCGGCTATCTCCATGTCCGGTACAGTCATCGGCGACTACAAGAACAGTCTCTACATCGGAAACCGACCCTACCACATCTCGAAAGGAAACATCATGGGAGTTATTCCAGGCGCTATTATCGGCGCAGGTGTTGCGATTTTCCTTTCCAAGCAACTTGCAGACGGGACCATCGATTTGATGGCGCCCCAAGCCAATGCGTTTGCAACATTCTCCGTGATTTTTGCTGAGCGTGAAGGCGATTTGGTTCTTCTCGGTCTCGGATTCTTGCTCGGAATGTTTGTGGAATGGGGTACTGGAATGGGTACATCATTCGGACTCGGAATGTATCTTGACGTTCCTCACACGCTGCCAATGCTCATTGGCGGTTATTCGCGAGACAAGTGGGAAGAAAAGCGTCTTACGCCGAAAATTGAAGCCATCAAAGAGAAAGATGGTGCTACTGCTGCTGAAAAGCAGCGTGCGTTAATCCTCCTCAGCACTTTCATGGTCGCTGCAGGTCTTCTTACTGGGGAAGCGTTCTTTGGTACAGAGTCGAGTATTCTTTCGTTTATCGACTCACTTTGGATTTCCACGCCTGACAATCAAACTGGAACATTCTTTGGAATCGAAGAATTCGCCTCATCCACTCAATGGTACATTGGTCGAATGATTGGATTCATTGGTCTCAATCTGGCTATCGGTGGCGGTATTTACTACCTGTTCAAGCGAGCTGGAGTCATCGGTGGAGAAAGCGTCGATGCTGTTCTTGAGAACTGAGCGTGAAATGTATGACTTCCTCTCCCAAGACCCCCGTCTGGGTTTGGGGATTGTTGGTTGCTGCAGTATGTGGTGTTTCGAGCGCCGGTGCCTTATTCCAGCATGTTGATGCAGTTCCACCTTTGTTGAGAGCATCTTGGCGTCTGCAATTGACTTCGATTGTGCTTGCTCCTTTCTTCATCTACCAATGGCGTCAGCAGGATCAAGTCACGAAGAAAAAAATGTTTGAAAACAAGACGCTCTTGATACTAACAGTCAGCAGTTTTGCCCTTGCCCTCCACTTTGGGGCATGGGTTGCCAGTCTTGATGCAACATCATTGACCCATTCACTGCTGTTCGTCACCGCACATCCACTCATCATAATCGTGGGTATGGGCGTACTCAGTACGTTTTACATCGGCTTTCGTCAACCATCACGCCTGGAGGTTTTGGGCGCAATGATTGGATTTTCGGGGGCTGCAGTGACGCTACTCGACCAGGGTTCTCAACAGGGCGGCCATACCGTGACGCTGTGGGGCGATTCGCTGGCTTTTTTTGGTGCTGTGTTTGTCGTTGGTTACATTGTGAGTGGTCGTATATTGCGGGAATGGATGCCGATTTTTCTCTACGCGTTCCCCGTTACCTTGTTCGCATCACTTCTGCTGCTACCTGCTTCATGGCTCATGGAGCCAGAGTTTGCGTCATTCGGGATTTCGGGTTGGACTGATGGGGAATTTTTCCCATGGTTTTTGGCGTTGGCACTTATTGCAGGATTGCTCGGTCACACGGGTCTCAATACATGCTTACGATACATATCTCCGCTTGTCATTTCAACCAGTGTTACTCTCGAACCAGTTCTCGGTTCGCTGATTGGTTGGGCGTTCTTTGATGCGGGCATTCCTGGCCGCTGGACATGGTTTGGTGGGCCGATTTTGGTACTTGGAGTGCTTATGGTAATCTACGGTGGTGTTGATGTTGAGAATACGAACACTCAAGGGCAGCCG
>JABIWF010000120.1 GCA_018701175.1 Methanobacteriota archaeon | reverse complement strand
TGAGTTTGTCACGGTCAGTGGCGTCATGGCGGTGTTGTTGGAAAGAGCGAGCGTGCTTGAGGAATAGGAAATCGAAGGTGCGCTTGTCTGCATAGGGGTGTCGGCCTCTCCTAGTTCGCTATCAGCGTCTTCAACAAGCCAAGGGGCTTTGTTCAGTTCCACAAGGCCCACAGAAAGGGACATTGAGACCATTAAAACGGCAAGAAGGAGTGATTTCATGGATTTTAATCCAATTCTACTGTCTGGAAGCACAGAGATGGCTGCATTCATGTGCGCGCTAACGACGAACTGACTATCATAGTTGACCCTATAATTTCGCACAAATGGTTGTTCAAACCCTATCAAAACGAGCCTGCCTACGATGTCAGGGAGCCCTCTCAAGAAAAAATAAGTATGGAAAAATAAGCATTCAATTTGCTAACGGTACAGAATAACTATACCTCGGACTTCAAGTCAGCGTGCATGCCATGGGATTCCTTAGCGTACTTACTGGCATTACTTCTTGCCGGGTTAATCACACCCGGACCGAACAACATCACCTGTACAGTTCATGCAGTTGTGCATGGAAAAAAAAGTAATTTACCATTGATTGCTGGAATGGCTTTCGGCTTCATGTCCATTCATTTCATCTGCGGTATGGCCGTTGAATCGTTTGATGAAGAGGGAACAGTTCGCACCGTAATGGACATCGTTGGGTCGTTATTCATGTTTTTAATCGCCTTCGGCATTTTATATCTTGGACGTTCTGAAAAAATACAAAACTTTCCTGAAGTGGTTCCTAAATTAGGATTCAAAACAGGCGTCTTGATGCAATATGTTAATGGCAAGGAATGGGCCATGGTATTCATGTTAATGACGAAATTTTTGGATGATTTTGGGGGGGGTGTCAGAGGGATTTTGACAATCACCACCATTACTACAACCGGCGGGATTCTAGCCATGTTGGTTTGGTCGAATCTTGGTGAGAAGATAAAATCGAAAACGGACGAACCAAAGTTTATCAAAAAAGCATTTACTGTCCTAGGAAGTTTACTTTTCGTATTGGCGACAGTAATCACGATGAGAGGGCTATGAACGAGACGTTTGTTCTGCCCAAGAATTGATGATAATGCTTTCAGCGAATTGTAAATGTTCTGCAACGGTTCCTTGTTTAACACCCAAAACTTCGGCAATATCACTTTGATTGCATCTTCGAGGAGCGCTGTAATACCCCATCTCAACTGCAGTTTTAATCGCTAAGTGACGCTTGTTGGTCAGTTGCGGGGCAGACATCCAATCGCCGACAATCAGCTTTGAAATTCGCATATCCATCTTTTCAGGAATCAATGCTTCTAATTTGTCCTTGATTCTTTTCAGTCCAGACGGCGTGCCATGTATTGTCATGAAGAAACCACTTTCTCTTGAGAGATACGATGGTGGCATAATCCACGCTTCATCTTCAGCTCCAATGATGAGTTGAATCGGTCCGGGAGTTTTCGCTTTCAAGTATGCATAATCATCGCCTACTTGGAGAATTTTATCGATAATCAAACTCCCTTTAATCTGATCTTTGATGTTCATAATGTCGACGCCATCGTGTTCTACCCTGAGAATACATGTTGGGATGGAGTCCACGACCCCTGTCCCAGTAACCATTTCCACTTTACTGAAGAACTTTGTAAGAATATTCCCCGGTAAATGCATGGCTTGCTCATGCTGAATACGAATCTGAAAATACCTCATGTCACCGCTTGGTTTTAATCCACCCATACTCTCACTTCCGTTTGAAATAAAATTCAATCTGAATTCCTTGGGGAATTCCAACAATTCGACTTCTCCAAATGCTCCCCGAACTTTCGTTTAACAGGACGCCCATGGAAGAGGTAAAGGTCGGATAGAATAGAACCTTTCTAGAGAAGCTCCTTGTGAGATGCTGAAAAACCCACCGTTTCTAGGTGCTCGTTTTTCACAGTAAAAGCGCTTCGTCAACCCTCAAACATGAGAATCTCACTTTTTATTGCTGTGCAATTCACGAGCCTGCTTCGCCCATTCGTCTCGCTTGACACGTCCAGGGAAGAACTCAATGGCCTTGTTGACCTGTTCTTCAATTTCAGGTGTCATGTTTCCGACTTGTTCAAAGGTGTAGATACCAAGCGCATTCAACTTCTCTTCGATAAACGGACCGACCCCCTTGATTGTTTGAAGATCGTCTTTTTCATCCAAAGTCGCTACACCAAGCGTTGCGAAGTCGATGGATTCTGCTTTCTTAGAAATACGTTCAAGTTCTTCGGCTTGTTGAAGAGCTTTTTCATCAAGTTTGATATCTTCACCGAGCAAAATCTTGGCTTGGTTTGCCCACTGGTCACGCTTTACACGGCCTGGGAAGAACTCGATGGCTTCGTTTACTTGTGTCTCAAGTTTCGAATCCATGTTGGCGATTTGGCGGTAGGTAGTGATGCCAAGAGCGTTCAACTTCTCTTCGATAAACGGCCCGATTCCCTTGATGACTTGGAGATCGTCTTTGACCGTAACTACGGTCGCCGTACCAAAGACGCGAGTTACGCCTTTCACACCGGTAAGAGCATTGCCGTCCTTGCCAGTCCATGAGATGACAGAACTTCCACTCTCGTCGGTGATGGCAGCTGAACCTGCATCTTCGAATTCGGAGGCATCAGATACTTGCAAAGTCGTTGCACCTTTCTGAACTTCAGTCTTCAAAGTCGAAGTTGTGGCTTTTCCAAGAGTCTTGAAGTCAATGGTATCTGCACGAGATTTGACTCGCTCCAATTCCTCTTGCTTCTTGACGTCCTGAGTTGCAGGTTTCTTCGCTGCTTGCTTCTTAGCAGCATCGGCTGCGGCCTTTGCCTCTGCTTCTGCCTTGGCTTTGGCTTCCTTTGCCTTAGCTTCTGCTTCCTTTGCAGCCTTTGCATCCGCTTCTGCCTTTGCCTTGACATCCTTAGCGGCCTTTGCGTCTGCTTCGGCTTTTGCCTTGACATCCTTGGCGGCCTTTGCATCTGCTTCGGCCTGTGCCTTGGCATCCTTTGCATCCTTTGCATCTGCTTCGGCCTTTGCTTTGGCTTCCTTAGCGGCCTTGGCATCGGCTTCGGCCTTTGCCTTGGCTTCCTTAGTAGCCTTTGCATCCGCTTCGGCTTGTTCATTGGATTCATTTGATAGATTCACTATGCCGTCATCTTCTAAGTCTTCAACAATGGACTCAACCGTACGACCGGTTGCATCAGCAATAATTTGAGCCTTGTCCAGTGTTTCTTTATCGACCTTGGCAGCAACTTTAGCCTTCTTTTTCGACTTGTCCTTGGATTTCTTATCGCTTGCTATTTCAACAGCCCACTTGAAGTAAACAGAGCCATTTCCTACCTTGAACAGCGTTTCGTAAGATTCCGAGGCATCGGAAGGAACATCACGGTCATCAAAGGCCAATCGATACTTGAGTACACCGTCTTCATCGGAGATGAGTTGTCGTGCGAGTGAAACATCGTCATCCTCCAGTTCATCAGCCTCAATATGGTGGTTGACAACCTTGAATCGACCTTCATTGTCTGAGTTGTATTCGTCCCGAGCATCGTATGCACCAGAAGGTTCTACTTCCTTCGTCGTGAATGCTTCCTTGCTGAAGACGAAAGATCCAGAAGTGACGTTGGCCACTGGTGTAACCACGAATGGATTTTCTCGAGTACCTGAACCACTCTTGCACTTCGGCTTGGAAGTTGTGTGTTCTGGCTCTGCGTCGAGTAGAACTGACTTCTTTCGGCGTAGGAGGAAGGCCAGGAGGAGCAACAGGAGAAGCGGTAGGCAACAGAAAGCGTACATCGAATTCGAGTCTGAATCGTTACTATCATTGTCCGAGTCTGGTGTCAGTTCAGGTTTCTCCACTCCAAGAGTGACTATGTACGATTGACTGTATCCTGAATTGTTACCCCAAATGGTGTATGTCGTCAAATCCCATTCCACTGTAGGCGTTCCACGGATGCTTCCATCGAGTTGTGCATCACGAGCAGGACTCCATCCGAAGATCAAACCATCAGGTAGTTCACCTTCGAGTTCCCAAGTCGATACTTCACCAGCACCGGTGATGTTTGGAAGCAGCGGAGTCATTTCCTCACCAATTATTAGCGTCAAGTTGTTTGACGGATAAGTGAGGTTGAACGGTAGGTCCGACAGTTCATCCAATGAATCACAAATGAGGTCCGAATCGGTGTCTACAGGTGTGCTGGCATTACTTAGAGCGTCAGTACCGCATGCACTTTCATTGACATCAGACCATCCGTCATCGTCATCGTCGGTGTCTTCGTTGTCTCCGGTTCCGTCACCATCAGTATCAATGGATTCGTTTTCATCAAGTGGGAAAGCGTCATTGACGTCAAGGATTGAATCGCCGTCATCATCGGTGTCTTCGTTGTCTCCAGTTCCATCACCATCTGTGTCGACGGATTCTGATGCATCAAGTGGGAAAGCATCGTCAACATCGAGAACGGAATCGCCATCGTCGTCAGTATCCTCAACAAGAGGCGGGGTACTGGTCGAGGTGCCGTTTAATTCGTCTGGCATTCCATCACCGTCGGTGTCGATGGATGCGGATTTGTCGTTAGGGAATGCATCTGGGCCCATGGTGCAAGTTCCATTGATGGCTGTTGGTCCGTCACAGATTCCATCGTCGTCTGTATCTGCATTCAATGGGTCTGTTCCTGTACTGTTGACCGATGTGTAATTGCCAGTGTTGTCTTCAACGCTGTTGAGCAAGCCATCGCCGTCGATATCGTCGTCGAGAGCGTCGCATACACTGTCCCCATCGAGGTCAAGTGGTACGGAATTCGAGTCGAGCGAGTCTGAAAGACAATCTCCTTCGTCTGCATCGGTGAATCCATCGCCATCGTCATCCATGTCTTCGATGAGGCCGCCTGTCGAATTGTAGTTCTCAGGCAATTGGTCTGGCATGGAATCGCCATCGGTGTCGGCAAGAACTTGAAGTTGCACAGTGAAACTGTCGTTGAACAGGCTCGAGTTCGAGTAGATTGTGAAGTTCGTAAGACCAATCACTTCAGTAGGAGTGCCGTATATCGTTCCATTCGACTCATTGAACATCAATCCTTGTGGTAGTGCAGGATGAATCTCAAACTGAGAACCACTGATGGTTGAAATCGGAGCGATAGCTTTGATGGTCGAATTATCCAGCATGTAGATTGGGCCAGCAGTTGTATCGTAAACAGTGTCTTCAACGGTGATGTTCACGTAAACCATCATACTTCCATCGTCATTGGATGCAGTGATTATGTAGAGCGTTTGGCTGGTAATTTCAACAGGTACACCGCTGATACGACCAGTTGAGTTGTCAAACGAAAGGCCCGCCGAAAGTTCAGGTGTTATCGACCATTGTAGAACTGCTCCACCGGTGGAAAGAGGAACCATATCGACAACACTGGAATTACTGAGCAATTCGAAATCACTTGGAACATACTCTACGATTGGAACGCTGTCAAGCACGGTGATGTTGATGTATGCAGTAGCAGTTCCGCCAGAGTTCGTTGCATTCACAGTGAACATGGTGCGAACGAATAATTCGATTGGTGTTCCGCTAAGAACACCAGTTGAGGTGTCAAAGGCAAGGCCATTTGGTAATGCTGGGCTGATGGTCCAAGAGACAACCTCACCTGCACCGGTCAATGTAGGTGCAAGTGGTAGGTCGTTGCTCACCGTGTTGTTGATCATGCTCAAATCGTCTGGCGTGTAAGCAACGTTCGGAACAACATCGATGACC
>JABIWF010000084.1 GCA_018701175.1 Methanobacteriota archaeon | reverse complement strand
TTCATCGAGGAAGATGATGGCAGGTGCCGATTGCTTCGCTTTCTTGAAAATTTCGCGGATTCCACGTTCGGATTCGCCAACCCATTTGGATATCATTTCCGGGCCTTTGATGCTGATGAAGTTCGCTTGAGCTTCGTTTGCAATCGCCTTCGCCAGCAGCGTCTTTCCAGTTCCTGGTGCGCCGAACAACACGATTCCTCTCGGTGGTTTAATTCCGAAGTGTTCGAACAATTCAGGCTTTGTCAATGGCCATTCAACGGATTCCTTCAGTCGGTCTTTTACTTCATCTAAACCGCCTACTTCGTCCCAAGTGACCTCAGGGATTTCAACGTAGATTTCACGCAGAGCAGACGGTTCAACTTCCTTGATGGCATATCGGAAGTCCTCCATTCGTACTTCCATCTTTTCGAGAACTTCCGGTGGAATTGTCTCTTCTTCCAAATCGATTTCCGGCAGGTATCGACGCAAAGCTTTCATTGCTGCTTCACGAACGAGTGCAGCAAGGTCCGCCCCGACAAAACCGTAGGTGTTATCGAGAACCCAGTTGATTTCGAAATCATCGGAAATTGGCATTTGGCGTGTGTGAACATCCATGATTTCACTGCGTCCATCTCGGTCTGGAACGCCAATCTCGATTTCACGGTCGAATCGTCCAGGTCTCCTCAAGGCAGGGTCGATGGCATCTCTTCGATTGGTTGCGCCTATGACAACCACGTTGTCTCGGCCCTGCATACCATCCATGAGCGTGAGCATCTGAGCGACAACACGCCGTTCAACTTCACCACTCACATCTTCTCGCTTTGGACAGATCGAGTCGATTTCGTCAATGAATATGATGGCAGGTGCGTTTTCAGCCGCTTCGTCGAAAATTTCACGCAGCTGCTTTTCAGACTCACCGTAATACTTTGAGATAATTTCAGGGCCGTTGATGCTCTTGAAGTGAGCGTTTACTTCGGTAGCGACCGCCTTTGCAATCATGGTCTTTCCAGTTCCAGGCGGACCGTGAAGCAGAACTCCCTTTGGCGGGTCAATTCCTAGCCGGCGAAACAACTCTGGGTGCTTGAGAGGCAGTTCAATCATTTCACGAACTTTCTGCAGTTGCTGGCCGATACCGCCAACGTCTTCGTAGGTGATGCCTTCAGATTGGCCGACGTCAACATCGTCAACCGCTTCGTCTTTGATGACAATGTCCGTTTCATTGGTAACCTTGACGATGCCTTTTGGCGTTGTCTGGAGAACGGCGAATGGGAGTGCTTCAGCGAACAAAGTCATCCCGGGAATGAAAATACGGTCGCCTTGAACAACCGGTCGCTTGGATAATCCTCGGCGAGCGAATCCTTCGATTCCTGGGCCAAACTTGACCTTCTGCTTGTTGGCCATAACTGGTGAGAGAACGAGTTTTGTGCATTCCTTGGCGACAACCTTGCTGACCGTTACTCGGTCGCCAAGACTCACGCCAGCGTTTTTGCGGATGATACCATCGACACGCACGATTTCCATCTTCGCATCTTCAGGTCGGCTGCGCCAGTAAATTGCAGCGGTAGAGCGCTTTTCACCTTTGATTTCAATGATGTCGCCTGGCTTGAGGCCAAGATCGTTTTCACCAGAAATTCGAGCTCTGCCGTGTCCTACATCGGACGGGATAGCCTTGGAAACACGCAATGACATTGTCTTCTCATCTTTTACCATTTTATCACTTCAATCTTCGAGTTGTCGAGCCTATTTAATCATCGGCTGACCGCCTCTCCTCCCCGATTCATGCCGACCCCCTTTTAACCTTAAGTCGACATTTGATGGTGGCGAACGAGAAAATTTCCTTTGAATTCACTCCATCAATTTCAAGAGGGGCGTTCCGTTGGGTGTGTCATGGTTCACGTTCTTGAAACAGGTCTCGAATTTTTAGCAGCAGAAAATCCAAACGGTAAACCGTCGGTGAAAGGATTCAACATCATCAACGGTCAATTGACGCTTGCTAGCGATGGAGCAACTTTCACATCCATCAATCCAGCCATCCTTAACGATACGCTCGGTGAGTTCCCATTGTCCACTAAGGCTGACGTCAACTCAGCATTGGATGCTGCTCACGCTGCATTCCCTGGATGGGCTGCAACACCTGCTCCAACCCGTGGTCAAATAATTGGAAACATGGGCCGTTTGCTCATGGATCACAAAGACGCTATCGTCGCTCTTGAAACCCGTGAAATTGGAAAGACGCTCAAAGAAGCAGCAGGTTCAGTTCAGGAAGCCATCGATACATGCTTGTTTTTCCAGTCCGAAGGTCGCCGTCTTTACGGACAGACCGTCAACTCTGAATTGCCTGACAAGGAACTGTTCACCTACCGCCGCCCGCTTGGCGTCTGCGGTATCATCAACGCTTGCAACTTCCCTGCTGCAGTACCGTTCTGGAAGATGATTCCAGCCATCATGTGTGGTAATACCTGCGTTTGGAAGAGTCCGCAAGACGCACCATTGCTTTCCTTTGCTTTGGCTCGTATCATGCACGAAGCAGGATTGCCAAACGGTGTTATCAATTTGATTCACGGCAAAGGCAGCGGTGCCGGACAACACTTGGTTGACGCAGTCGACGAAGGGCGAGTCAACAAAATCTCCTTCACCGGATCTACAGAAGTCGGTAAGATGATTGGTGAAGTTTGTGGACGGAACCTTGTCTCGTGTTCACTTGAACTCGGTGGCAAGAATCCACTGGTCGTTATGCCAAGCGCAAACCTCGAAAACGCTGTTGAAGGCGCCTACTGGGGAGCGTTCGGAACCGCAGGCCAACGCTGCACCTCACTTGGAAACCTGATTCTTCACAAGGACATTTACGATGATTTCATGACCAAGTTCATGGAAAAAGTCGAATCAACAACCATTGGCGATTCACTCGTTCATGACGGTGTTCTTTACGGACCTATGCTCTCTGAAAAGTACGCAAAGGATTTCCTCACCGGTGTGGACATGTGCAATGCGTCTGGTGCTAAGCAGATCTTCGGACAAGGTCGTATCACCAGCGACAACAAACCTACAAACTTCCTCAGCAATGCTGAAGACGGCGTTTACATGTGGCCTCACGTCTTTACCGAAGTGACCGAAGACATGGAATGTTTCCATGAAGAAGTCTTCGGGCCAGCAGTTACCATCTGCAAAGCAGACGACTTTGACCACGCACTTCACTTGGCAAACGCAAGCCCGTACGGACTTTCTTCAGCTATTTACACCAACGATCGTCTTGAAGCCTACCGTTACAAGACCGGAATCAAGGCTGGAATGACCGGAATCAACAATTCAACCACCGGCGCAGAGGCACACTTACCGTTTGGCGGTGTCAAAGGTTCAGGAAACGGAACCCGTGAATCCGGTATTTGGGTTATTGAAGCGTATTCATACTGGCACGCTGTAAACGACGAACTTTCTGGCAAACTTCAACTCGCTCAGATGGATGTCGAAGAAGTCGAAATGGCTGAAGCAGACGTCGATTGGACGCAATTGGCTTGATTCCAGTGAGCGTTTGTCATTGAAAAAAAACCACACTTGATATATGGACAGCAGAGGAAGAGTGGTGTTGGAGTGAATCAAGTGACGTCGAGTTTTCTGTTGAACCATCAAGACGATGTCGGCATGGCTGAACGCGTTCATTCTGCATACCTCGAATGTGAAGGAATTGCTCGAGCAGCATCCTCGTCGTTTTTCCGTTCTTTCCGGCATCTGCCAGAACCGAAGCGCAAAGCAGTCAATGTTCTGTACGCTTTTTGCCGTCGGGTCGACGATATCGTTGACGGTGACTGGCTTCCTGAAGGTGACTTAACTCATCTGGATTCGCTCACCCGAACACAAAGTGAAGCGCTTCTCGAGCAACGGAACTTCAATTCACTCTTCTCGGAGCAAGAACATTTTGAACGGCTTCGTGCTCTCAATTCGTTCCGAGAGAAACTCGACCTCATCGAAGCTGGTAGCAAGATGAGCGAACCGATGTTCATCGCTCTTGCCGACACACTACACCGCTATCCCATCGAGATGGTTCACCTTCGTGAACTCATCAACGGTATGGAAGATGATTTGTTTGAAACAACCTATGAGCGATTCGAGGACCTTCGCCGGTACTGCTACCGCGTGGCTTCAACCGTCGGCCTGTGCTTGATTGAAATCTACGGATACAGCGACCCAAATGCTCGCCGTCACGCTGTGGAAATGGGAATTTTCCTTCAATTGGTCAATGTCCTTCGTGACGTTCAAGAAGACTTGTCACGAAACCGCATTTACATTCCTTCGGAAGAACTTGCGAAGTTCGGAATCTCCCAATCTGACTTGCGTGATCCAACGCTTGCTGGAACGAAGGCTTGGCAGAATTTTATGCGCCACTACATTGACCACATTCACGCACACCGCAAGAGTGCACTTGGACTCCTACCACTGCTCGATAAGGATGCACGTCGCTCTCCACGATTGATGTGCATGGCTTACAACGCTATTCTTAGTGAAGCAGTTCGTCGCAACGGAGATGTCCTCAGTCGTCGCCTCACGCTCAACTTCTACCGCAAAATGCAAGTTGCTTTTTCGACGTTGCTTTCGCCAAACTTCGATTAAGTTCACTCGATTGAGTGTGAAGAAGCCTTGCCATACTTAGTACTCGAACTGTTGATGGCTTGGAGTTCTCGTTCGACTTTTTCAGGTGATATTTTCCCGTTCAACCGAGGTCTCGGTGTAGAACAGTCGCTTTCAGTTCTTCCACTTTCCAAGAGCATCTCGTAAAGCAGGTTCAAGCGTGGAGTATTGGAATTCGTATCCACTTTCAGTGAGTCTGTTTGGAAGGATTTTGCCGCTGTCGGTTGCCAAGGTAACGCCCATCTTGCCAAGTAGGAACCAGATTCCAATTGGTGGTACGGGAATAAACGAAGGTCGCCACAACACTTTGCCAAGAACCTTCGCGAAGGTTTTCTGTCGAACTGGGTTTGGTGAACCAAAGTTGTACACCCCTTCGCATTCAGGAGTCATCATCAAATGGTCCATTGCGTATACTTGGTCGTCCATCGCAATCCAAGAGTACCATTGATTGCCCCATCCGATTGGCCCACCTGCGCCTAGTTGGGCAGGTAACAGCATCTTTTGCAGAACTCCGCCCGTTGCGTCTAACACGAGGCTGGTACGGCAGTGAATGGTTCGCACACCCGCATCGATGGCGGCTTGCGCTGATTTTTCCCAAGCGACACACATGTCGGGGAGGAATCCTTCTCCAACAGCAGAATCTTCGGTCAATTCTTCATCACCACGGCTACCGTAGATGCCCATTGCGCTTGAGACAATGAAGACTTCAGGTTTGTTTTCGAGTCCTGCAATGGTTGAAGCGAGGAGACTTGTACTGTCTGTACGACTCTTTTCGAGAACCATTTTCCGCTGCTTCGTCCAGCGCTTGTCGCCAATCCCCGCACCACCCAAGTGGATAATTGCGTCAAATCCTTCGAGTTCGTCAGCGTTGATTTTCCCATCGCTTGGACTCCACTGAATTTGATTCTTGCCAGGTTCTTTACGAACAAGGCGCCAAACATCGTGTCCTGCGGTGTCAAAGAAAGCAATGAGTTGACGGCCAATAAGGCCAGAAGATCCAGCTATCAGTATTTTCTTTCTCTTGATGTGTGCGAAATTGTTGTAGCGTTTGGTATCTTTGCTAAGGCGAATTTCACGGGCTTTGAACATTCGTTGCAAGCGCTTGCGCACGTTTCCACCACCGAAGATTCGCCCAAGAATCCCCATTGGTGGAGTGTATTCCACATGGTCGTCAACCCTGCATGCCCCGTCTTCGGTTTCCACGAAGGAATGAACGTGATGCCAGGTCTTGAACGGACCTTTGATCATGGTGTCTTCAAAGGCGTGCGGTGGTTTGTATCCTGAGTGTTCAGCAACCCATTTCATCTTGATTGGGCCCATAGGGAATTTGAACGTCAGTCGCGTACCGTCTTCCAGTGATGAAAGTTCGCCGACTTGTTCGGCTTTTTCCCATGGTGGCATCAACCTTCTGAAAGCACCTTTGCGTTCGTGCCATGCGAAGGTCTCTTCGACACTGGTCACAACTTCAGTAGAGTGTTTGAATTCC
>JABIWF010000099.1 GCA_018701175.1 Methanobacteriota archaeon | reverse complement strand
GGAATCTTCCAGCCAGGCCCGCCGGTTCCGGCGTTACGAGCCATAGGGTCGGCAGAGTGTGGGCAGCCGCCTTGAATCATGAAGTTCTCAATGACTCGGTGGAAGTGGAGGCCGTCGTAATGTCCACTCTCAACCAGGCGAACGAAGTTCGCTACTGTATCTGGTGCTTGTTCATTGTACAACTGAATTGTAATGTTCCCGGCGCTGGTCTCCATGAGTGCTTGCATGATGGCTCCACAGAGCGGGGGGTCAAGAGCATTCGCATCAATCAACTCTCTCTCACGAGAGATACACGGCTCAATTCTTCAACCAAGGACGGAAGTGTTGGTCTGCATACGCTCGAGCGTATTCTGCAGGATAACCAGAAGCGATCAGTTGTTGCTCGTATGCAAGTTGTTCTGGAGTAATGGTTGAATCTGCCTGAAGAGAAACTGCACCAGTGTTTGCAAACGCTGCTTGCTGTTGTTCAAACATTTTGTCTTCATTTGGAGTGTTACGTCCACGGGTAAACGCAAGTGCTGCAAGAGCCAATACCAAGAGAACTGCACCGGCCAAACCAAACGTTAGCGCGTTCATACCGAACATGGCAGAATCGGATTGAGTCTTGTCTGTATCAGCTGTGCCATCATCAGTTCCGCTGTTGTTGGTCGTATCATCATCGATTGTCTGATTTGTGTTCGTCGTTGTATTGTCAACCGGGTCAACCGGGTCTACCTGTCCATCCGTGTTGTTGTTCTGGACAAGTTCACATCCATCAGGGCCTACGGTTGCTCCAGCCGGTGTTGAGAGGCAAGCATCGGTTGAGTCGTCAACTCCGTCGTTGTCGGCATCGATTCCTGTAGGCTCCGGAGGGCAGCCTGGGCCGCCAACGCCGTTCGCCACGCCCGCAACTTCTGGGCACGCATCACCGTCAATTCCACTCGTGTTGTCGCCGTATGAGTCTCCATCAGAATCCAATGCCTGGCTGGCGTCAAACGGCCACAAGTCGTTCAAATTAGATACTCCGTCGCCGTCCAAGTCAGCACAACCCACTCGATCGATGGTCGAATCGCCGTATGTCGTTGGGCAGTCATCAACGATTCCATCGCCTGTGTCTGTCGTATTGAAGCCATCACGGTCAATATCGTTCGCCCATAGTTCTTGTTCATTCTGAATAAAGAAAGGTTCGCCAGTAAACTGATTGTTCGTTTCATCGGATTCCATCAATACATCATCGACGTCGATTGTCAAGCGGCAAGAATAGTTGCCGCTGGCTTGTTCATCCATGGTTGTGTAATAAACAAGTTTTGAACCAAATGTGGTATTGTAAACCCCACTCACAACAATCGTATCTGTCGCCATACGGTCGATTTGCGTGCCACTTTCATCAAGCAAATCAAGGTGTACAATGATGGAAGTCGATTCAGCATCTCCGCGAAGACTTACTAATTCCCATGTTATCTGTACTTCAGAACCTGAGGTGTGGTCCGTTGGACATACGAGGGTGGTTACTGCAATGTCTGCTGGAGCCGAATCGAGGGTTGTAATCGTAAGGTTGTAGAATGCCGCACTACCACCAGAACGGATGGTGAGGATAAAGTCGGTTGTCTTTCCTTCGTAATCGCTGTTGTACGAATTGAACAAAATGCCGTAGGACATATTATCGATTTCAGCGATCGTATTTCCATTTGCATCCTCTAAAGTTGCGGTCATTGCTGTCGATGTGTCGGCATCGAATTCAATTTCGAAGTTCTTTCCGTCGTTGACTGTGAAAGCGTATACGTCGATTTCATCGACACCGCTGAAGCAGCCTTGTCCAGATTGCGCTGGGTTTTGTCCAATGTTAATACCAGCGCCTGTAGGAGCGTCTTGGCCAAGTCCGATATCATCGGGTTGACCGCAGTTGAAATTGTTCGGATCAACGCCTTCAGTCTCTATAATGAGCGTGTAAACGCCAAGACTAATCCAGCTGCGAACTTCAATGTAGAATGTTCCGCCTGCTCCAGCAAAAGTCGAGGAGTCGGATGTCGTGACGAGTTCATCGTTCGACGCACTGAGTAGGCTACTGTCAAAGACTGTGCCTTGGCTGCTGCGTAGGTAAAGGTCTGCATCTTGGTCGGCAGAATTGACAAGTGTGACTGTAACATTGAGGCCAGGTGAGACTTCAATTTCGTACCAATCTTCATCATCCACATCCTTGTGAATGCATCCGATAATCGTCATCGAAACATCAGTCCCTAGAGCCGCTGCAGTCGCTACATCCTCTCCAGCATCGCCGCCTAAGGATGCGTCATTTTGAGTTGGACAGGATGTCTCTTTGGTATCGATGAGAATTTCTTCTGGGGTTAAGACCATGTTGTCGTCTTCGATTTTCTCATCAATCTGTTCGTCGGAATCAACCATGACGATGATTGAATAATTGCCGCCAGTGGTGCTTGTTGGAACGGTCACCGAAAGCTGATACATATCTGAGACATTTACATCAAGAGAAGGGAGAGTCAAGTTACCCAACTCTACATCGTGGTCCGCAAGGCCAATATCAACTGAAAGCCAAGCCGTGAGTAAGGAGGCCGGAGATGGAATTGTTCCGGAATTGAGGACTTCCACATCAATGTCAATGGTATCACCTGCACTTGCTTGGAGAGGTGATGAAGAATTTGCAATAACGAGATTGGCTTTCGGCGTAGAATAGTTTGTCCAAACTTCCAAAGTCCAGTTGACTCCAGTTCCTGAACGAGATAAATTCACAAAATAGGTTCCGCCAATGCCGTCAAAGTCTCCTCCCGAAGAAGTGACGATTGCATCACCGCCGAAAAACGCAGTCGAAGAGTCGACTTCTGCTGAGTTGCTGTCGGTCAAGTCAAGAGAGACGACGACGGATTCCGCTAGACTTAGAGTCACATCAATCGTGTGGTTTGCTGGGACATCAAAAGAAAATACATCGTTTGCTTCAACACCGTCGATGCAACCGGTATATGTGGCGGTCACGTTGGTCCCCAGTGGTGCAGTAACGTTGGCCTCCTCTGATGGTGCATCACCGCCGAGTCCAGCATCGTCTTTGCCGTTCGGGTGGAGGTCGTCGCATGAATCCCCAACCAACATCACTCCAGAAGACCAAATGAAATTGTTTGATTCATTCTGCTCGGTGAGGTTGTCGTATCCATCAGCAAACAAAAGCCAGTAGTAGGTGCCGTTTGAAAGACTAGACGGGAGAAGAACTTGTGCCGTTGTGGTGCGGCTGGTGTTCTCTGTAAGCGCTGCTTCCGGTTCGGAAGCATCGATCAGCGTATCTCCGAAATCATACGTTTGGTCAGTTGACAAAACGAATTGGACCTCAAAAGCATCGGATGTCTTGTTGTAAATGTTTTCAACCACGTATTCGACATTGACGGAATTACCCGGCTCACCGGACGTTGGTTCGACAACGGAGGTAATGGTGAGGTCTGGCCGTGGAGGTGTGTTGTTTGTCCATGTTCGCAAAGAGTATTGTCCATCTCCACTGTACACAAACACCTCAACATAAAATGTACTCGCTACGCCGGAAAGAGATGTCGATTGAGTTGTGACCTTTTCGAGGGATGTAGTGGATTCAGAACCATCTATGTAGGTCCCGGATGAGTCGATGAGATAGAGGTCGAAATCCGCACCGGCTGGCACGACCAGTTCAATGTCAACATCCTTGGAAGCGGAAGTCGTAATCTCGTACCAATCTTCGGTGTCGGTAGAGTCTGCGCAGCCTTGATTGCCGCTTTGGCCACTGTTCGGGTTCGTTCCAAGACTGCGAGAAGTTACCGAGTTGTTTCCAGCATCACCAGGAGTGCCGGCATCGGTCTGCGTTACGCAGGCTGCACGGCCACTGGTTCCGCGCTTGGAAGTGAAATCTTTGTACAAAAGTTCCATCAAAGGCAAGTCTCGAGAATCTGTAAGGAAGTCCTCTTGAGTGGCTGAGGTGTTCGTCTCGAAGTCGTCTTCCTGCGCGGAGACAAGGGGCATCATTGTCGAGAATACGAACAATGCGACAAGAGAAAAGGCCATTCGGCGGTCGTTCTGCATGTATTTGGCTTCGCGTGCTCCGTTATGAAACCTCGGCTTTGAAGCCGATGGCGACTCGCAGTAATATTGCAAGAGTTTCAAGCAAATGCGCGCTCGATTTCAATTGCGAGATTGTCGAAACGTCCTTGCAGTTCGTCCATTGCGCCGTTGAAAGCTTGTTCAGGAGTAAGGCTTCCATCGGTTTCGTAAGAGAAGATGTATGCGCCTTCAACTGGTTCGAGAGTAATGGCATCGTCAAAGTCAACATCACGGTTTGTTCCGGGGCCAACTTGGTGGAGGGCTTTTTCGAGGTCCATGAGATGATTGATATCGGTCATGGTCTTGTCCTTCCCGAAGAGTTTTGCGTCGATTGGCTTACCGTCGGTAGTTGTCAAACCAAGGTCAAACAGAACATTCGCCTTCTTTGGCTTGTTGAGTTTAGCAATATTGTGTTGTCGGAAACCGACTGCAGCAACCGGTGACCACTTTGCGTGCTCTCGGCCGCGACCGAGGGTGGCAAAGGCGTACAATTCCAGGAATTGGCCTTTTGAAAGAATGGTGAGAGGGATTCTCTTGTGTTCTTCTCGGATATCGAACATCTGGTCAGAAATGTTTGTCAGATCGCCAGCATACACAGTGCGGTTCTTCTCATCAGAATCTTCAGATGGTCCATCCTTTCGGATGTGGTAAAGAACTTGACAAGTCAAGCAACCCTTGGATTCCTCTGCAAGGTCCTTGCAGTTTGGACAGTCTTCAGGGAAAGTGATTCCTTCGTCCGGATGTGTAGGGATCGGGATCATTGCCAATCGGTGGGCGATTGTCTCATCTGGGAGAACGTTAACGGATTCGAAAACTTCTCCTTTGTTGTCTTGGTTTACACCTTGAGTGAAATTAACCTTGTCGATTGCAAGTTTTGGTACATCCGCAATAAGTGCACGGCGAACTGCGTTCACTTGTGCAGCGTCAGTATTGCTCAAGAGAATTCGAATTTCATTGCCACGTGGCCATCCATCAACGATTTGTACATCCATTTTTTCCACCTCAAAAATCAAACACGGCGGCCACGGCGGCCACCCTTCTTCTTGGTACCGTCGTGAGCGATTGGCGTCACGTCTTCGATACGAGTGATTGTCATTCCAGCACGGGTAAGTGCTCGGATTGCTGCTTGGGCACCTGGGCCTGTGTTGTTTGAAAGGTTACCACCTGGTGCTCGGTACTTGATGATGAGTTGAGTGAACTCCTTGTCTTTGAGTTCGTCAGCCATCTTTTCTGCAGCACGGGTCGCAGCGAATTGTCCGCCGCTGTCCTTGGAAGACTTGACAACTTGACCGCCTGAGCAGGTCGTAATGGTTTCAGCACCGGTCAAATCGGTTGCTGTCATCAAGATGTTGTTGTAAGAACTGAAGATGTTTACGATTGCACGTCGTGTCATCACTCGTCACCTCCGACGTTGTCTGCGGATGGTGCTTCAGCAGCAGCATCCTTGACTTCAGTAGCAAACTCTGTGGTTGCTTCTGGATCAACTTCTTCGTCTTCAACACCGTATTCAGCGGAAGATGCGCGTCCGTCAATTGCCTTTCGAATTGGGTGTTCGGAGTTGTTTGCCCATGGGCAAGAAGGATGCCATGTGAGTGATTCTTCTTCGTCACGGGAAATTTGGTACGATGGAATCGTAACCTTCTGGTCACCAATAACGATTTTACCGTGGGTGACGAATTGACGAGCTTGCTTCATTGAAATGGCAAGTCCCTTGTAGTATACTTGAGCTTGCAATCGGCGGTTGAGGATGTCTTCAGTACTTAGAGAAAGAATATCGTCAAGGCTTGCGTCAGAGGAAATGAGGCCCTTGTTGTGAAGTGAGCGAAGAAGGTCTTCCATCTCTTTCTTGCCGTGAGCCTCACTGGTATCAACCATACCGATCAAACGCATTGCTTGGCGTCGATGGCGTCGTAGTTGGGACTTAGCCTTCCAAATTTCACGCATGTTCTTCAATCCGTGATTGGCTTGAATAGCGTGTTCTTCTTCGATACGTGCAGCCTTCCACGGGTGAGAAGGTGTGTCAAATTTAGGTCGTGCAAACTTTGGTTCTCCCATTCATCATCCCTCCAATCACTTCTTTCGGCTCACACCAAGGGTGAGTCCGCCACGGCCATTTGAACGGCCGCGCTGTCCACGTACTTTGTTTCCGCTAGCGTGGCGAACACCACGGTAACACTTCATTGTACGAAGTCGGTTAATATCGTCTTCAAGAGTAAGTGAGACTTGTTGTCCTGTAAGGTGAAGTTCATCTCCAGTTTCGAGGTCTCTTTGGCGGTTAAGCATCCAGAGTGGGACCGTTTCTGCGTATCCTTCGATAGCAACACGGAGGGTCTCCTGTTCTTCCGCCGAGAGGTGGCCGGCGAGTGAAGCAGGGTCGAATCCTGTGTTCTTGCAGATTTGAATTGCGGTTCTTGGGCCGACGCCACGAACTGCCGTTAAGGCAGTTGCAAGGGTCTTCTGCCCGTCCATATCCGTATCAGCCATTCGCAGGATATACGAAAAATCGTCTCCCAAATCTCCTTCCTTAGGTCGTGCCATTGTGTTTCACCTCTCCTCAACACGCAGTGTCAAGCAAGTTCCCGACCAACCTCCCCTATATCAAGACCGCGATGCTTCTTCGCGATACTGAGGAGCGGAAACATCTGGACAGAGGAGCGAAAAAAACCCCTTGAAAGGCGTGCGAAAAGGCGATGATTATTCTATGATACAAACCAAGAGCATTTCATCGCCGGGCTGTTGGGCTAAGAAGGCCTCTCTTCTGCCGTGTCGGCGAGAGAGTTGGCGGTCAATCGCCCCCTGGACCTTCGGTTGGACCTCTGGTGACAGAGGAACGCGAATCGTCATTTTACCGATATCATGTTCCAAAAAGAGTTCGACCAGCTGATCGACGGTATCGATTCCAAGTTCCAACCGAGCAAGCGCAACAACCCTGCCGGTTGCTTGAACGAGCATTCGGTTCATCGGGTCGTCAAGCCGTAACTGGTGAGCATGATGGATTTGAGGACGGCGACCTTCCACAACCCCCCAAGTGAATGTTTCCGATTTAGAGACGGTCGAAAGCCACGCTTCAGCAAGACCGCTTTCGACCAAAGCAGCGTCCAAAATACTGACGCGTTCGCCTCGACGAGGTGGTTGACGTGTTGACTTAGGCAATCCGTCGCCAGCACTGAGATGACGCCCCCCTGAGATTACATGGGCCTCTTCGGTGATTGAAGGTGGAATCCGTACAAAGCGTCGGGCAACTCCCTTGGTTGCTGCGTCTCCAAGCCACAAAGCAAGTCTGTCTACCCTTCCTCTTCCTCGCGAGGTCCAAACCCATGTCCGAGGAATGCCTTTCCAAACCGCATCAACCAACGCTTCGACTTCAAGTCGTTGCTCATGGGTGAGTCGGGGGGATAAGTCGAGCAACATCGCCGGCCCGTTCACGCCCTCGGACAGATATGGCGCCCACCCTTTGAACACTTCATCGAGCCTTGGGGCCATTTCGTCAAGACCGTGCGTTCTGCTGTTTCGAGGGCGTGCTGGGTCGAGATGTAACATGGCGATTTTAGGAAAAGCGTCGAGGGAAAAATGGTCTGCCAGAGCAGCACAAGTAACCGCCCCGTCACGCCCATCTCCCGCAAAAATCCGAGTTTGGAGCATCCGCTCAGCACCCTCTTCATTCCGATGGATTGCTATCGATTGAAGATTGACGGCGCTGGCTCGTGCTCGCAGTGGGTCCAACTCAACACCGATCCCAGGTCGTTGCAAGATCGCCATGTGCGCACCCAGTTGTATCCCACTGCCGCAAGCACAGTCGAGAATGTATCCCTCGGAAAGATGGATTTCAGTGAGTAATTTTGAGCGGGCAAGAGCTACTTGCCAAGGTGTTGCAAGAGGTTTGCCTTCACTGGCGTGGTAAAATACCAACTTTCGAGCCGCAGTTGAGTCGGGTGCGAATTCAGTGAGGCCCTCGGCATCGGTCGTGGCTGGGTTGAAAATTTCGACCATATTTCCGCCTCATTGCCCGGCAACATCGGTTCGAGTCATTATACTCTCAAAGTGAATGCCTGCTTGGGCAAATGCTTCCTTAGCACCTTCTTCTCGATCTACGATGCTGATGACCGCAGTCACCTTGCAAGCCGTATCGTTCTGAATTCGTTCTACCGCCTTGATAGCAGAACCACCGGTCGTTGTAACGTCTTCGACAATGACAATTTCGCCGCCGCCATCAAGCGAAGAGCCTTCGATGCCTGGTGGATTGTTGGTCTTTCGACCCCCTCTGCCCTTCGCCTCTTTCCTGACCATAAAACCGAGGCGGGGTGAGGTTGCGGAGGAGGTTGCCACCGCAATGGCCGTAAGAGGGACTGCTCCAAGTTCAAGCCCACCGACAAAATCGGCACCCATGGCATCCATTCGTAGATTGAACAACTCACCGAGTAAGTGGGTTGATTCGGGGTGCATCATGACGGGTTTTGTGTCGAAAAACCACCGTGACTGCCGTCCGCTTGCGAGCGTAAACGCATCATCTGAACCCCCGTCGATGAAAGCCAGTTCACGCACCAATTCAACAAGGCGGGGCCAACTTGGGTGTTCACGGACACTCGGATGGACGGACATTGCTCAGTGCTCTTGTCCCGCATCAATGAACTTTGTCGCCGATAGCGCTCCATGCAAATGAAGCGAGGCACTGATAAACGGTCGCCTCTAAGACAAGAAGGAGTCACATGCCTACATCGAGTGGTACGAGTCAAAAAAGGGGACATAACCCCCTTATTGGCTTAGATATCGAGCGATTGGAAGCAGAAATGGAACGCTATCACAATTGGCTTGATGAGCATGCTGATGAAGCTTATATCGTTGCAGAACAAGCGCGAAAACTCGGCTATGACCACAAAGAGTTCGTTGAAATTCCGAGAGCTGCTGACTTGGCTGGTCGAACTGAAAAGTTGTTAATCGAATATCTCGAAGGGTATGAAGTCGCTGACGACATCAGAAAACTTTTGGCCGAGCACGACCGTGAAACGACATCGATTATGATGGCTCAAAGTGTGGCGCGAGGTTTTCGAGAACAGGGATACGACCTCATTACAGCAATCGATGTTGGACTTCGAGTCGGCCTAGCAGTCTTGACTGAAGCCGTTCTCGTAGCGCCATTAGAAGGAATCAGCGAAGTTCGGCTGTTGAACAATGTCGACGGTTCTCAATTCGTATCAGTTCACTTCGCAGGACCAATTCGTGCCGCAGGTGGAACTGCTCAAGCACTCGCTGTTTTGATTGCTGACATGATTCGTCGCGAATTGAATATAGGTCACTATCAACCGACTGACCCCGAAGTTGAGCGGGTAAAGGAAGAATTTGGACTGTACCGTGGAAACCTGCAATATCGTCCATCGCCAGCGGAAATTGAAGAAATTGTCCGAGCGTGTCCAATCATGATCAACGGCGAATCCACAGAACGAATCGAATGCGCTGGTTATGGGCGCGTACGTAACATCGATGAAGCAAGAATTCGGGGCGGAGTACTGCTTGTCATCGGAGAAGGTATGTGTTTGAAAGCACCGAAAATCCAGAAGCATACAGAACGATTGAAAGTCCCGGGGTGGGACTTTATTTCGAAGTTTGCATCAAAAGGAAAATCGGATGAAAATAAAGGCGGTGGGCTACAATTTAAATCTCGGAAAGTTCCGACAATCTCGAAGTTTATGCGCGATATTATTGCCGGTAGACCTGTGTTTGGAGCCCCTTTACAACCGGGAGGTTTTCGACTAAGATACGGTCGAGCACGCCCCTCTGGATTGGCTGCAGCCTCAACAAATACGGCATCGATGCTTGCCATGGATGATTTCATTACGATTGGCACACAGATGAAAATTGAACGTCCCGGGAAAGCATGCGCCATCACTCCTTCTGACGATACGGATGGGCCTTGGGTTGTACTCAACGATGGAAGGTTCTTGCGTCTGGATGATGCCAAGAGCTATACTGCAATCAGCTCGAAAGTCAGCTCGGTTTGGGACAACGGAGAACTGGTTATTGGCTATGGTGAATTTATGGAGAACAACAAGAAGTTGGTCCCTGCAGGCTATACCAACGATTGGTGGGCCAGTGACTTGGTTGAGGAGTTGAACTCCTCAGATGCACTCGATGAGTTCTCAAAACTCACCGCTATACCTCGTTCTCAATTTCCAAAAGGCGTACCGGGCATTCATCCTGAAGATGCCGAAGACCCTGATGCTCAGTTTCATGTACGGCGAAAGTGGCATGTTTTCTTGGCCGCTTGCTCCCTAAATTGGAGTCAGGTGAAAAACGTTTCAAAGCGTTTCAAAACCGCCATACCGAACCCACACAATCCTTGGTTTCTCGACCTCCCTATCGAATGGATGCCTGTGGTGTTGGACCTCATAGAAGGCGCTGAAATCGAGGTTTTTGGCACATCGACTACAGAGACAAAACCTCCCGAGGAGAACCTGACTGCGTATCCAGCCAATGAAGACAGGCAACTGCGAATCCGAAACGGTGTCCAAAATTGGTCTGCTAAATCAATGGAAATTCTTCGCCCTGAATCGTTTGAAAATATGAATGATTACGAAATACCAGGGCCTAAATGTGCCCCTGTCGAACCTATCTTTACGAAAGAGGCCCCAGAAATTTGGGCGCACATACAACACGGAATGGCAAAGGCAATGGCGATGGTTCTCGGTTTACGTCACCATCACGACGGTGACGATTTGGTCATTACCGCAGGCTGGCCTGCAATGCTGGAAGCGTTTGGGTTCAGCGATGAAGGTTCTAAGCCGCTACGAATTGTTGATGCCAAATCTCGATTTGAACAACGTATCGAACAACTTCGTGAATGCCACAAAACGCTTACTGAAGAGCGCAAGAGGTTATCCGAGTTGGGTCAAGCAAGAGCAACGGTCCGAATTGCTGCGGAAACCGACGCCAGGCAGCGTGGACTTGGTATTGCGGAAACTGATGAAGTCGGACAAAAAGCAGCCGCTAAAGTCGAAGATCCTGGGCCTGCCGATCCGAAAAAGTATCTCGCTGCGCAGATACACGAAGACGACCATGCTGTTGACGGTATCATGCTGCAAATTCGAAAGATTTCCGATCTGCGCTGGGTCCACGCCGCACCGGTTCGTGTCGGATGTCGTATGGGCCGCCCCGAGAAAGCGGCTCCACGCATCATGAATCCAATGACGCACGCTCTTTTCCCAATCGATTTGAACGGAGGCAATCAGCGACTTTTAGCCAATGCTGCAGAAAAGCAAAGCATCCGCGTCCAAATGGGCCGTAGAATCTGCAAAAAATGTGGAAAGGAGTCGCCATTCATTCTTTGTCACCACAGGCTCGTAGACAAGGACGGTATGGAACGTGTTGGAGAGACATGTGGCGGACGAACGGCAATGCGTGAGAACGAAAACACGAAGCGTCGACGTAGAGGTGAAATTCAAACGGTCCGCTTAGACACAATGATCGAAGACGCTCGAATTCGATTGGGTATTGACAGGATTCCTCGACAAGTCAAGTGCATGAAGAAAATGGCAAGTCGAGACCAAACTCCTGAAGCCATCGAAAAAGGCTTACTTCGCGCCAAATACCAACTCCCTGTATTCCGTGATGGCACAGTCCGTTTCGATATGAGTGATGTCCCAGTGACCCATTTTACTCCGCGTGAAATCGATGTTTCGTGGCAAACCCTCCACTCGCTTGGCTATACCCATGATTGCGAAGGTGAACCTCTCACCGGTGATGAACAGATGTTGGAAATTTTCCCTCAAGATTTCATCGTAAGCAAAAACGCTGGAGAATTCTTTGTACGAACCGCCCAATTCATCGATGAGTTACTCGTACGTTATTACGGCCTTGAACCGTACTACAACGTCAACACCCCTGACGATTTGGTAGGTCACCTCATCTGCGCACTTGCACCCCACACGTCCGGTGGCGTACTGAGCAGAATCATCGGTTGGGCTGATTGTTCCGGCGGATATGCCCATCCGTTGTTCCATGCCGCTAAAAGACGAAACTGCGACGGGGATGAAGACGCCATCATGTTGCTCATGGACGGTCTCTTGAACTTCAGCAGAGAGATTTTGCCTGCCAACCGTGGTGGGCTGATGGACGCCCCGCTGGTTCTCACGACTCGTCTCAATCCTACAGAAGTGGACAAAGAAGCATTGAACGTTGACTCGGGATGGTTTTACAGCAGGGATTTCTATGAAAATACGCTCGATCAACCGCATCCAAAAGAATGCGCTGAACGGATGGACTTTGTTGAAAGAAGATTGGGTTCTGTTGCGGCAGTCCGAGGGTATGGTTACACCCACGATTGTTATGCATTAGACCAAGGTCCTGCACTTTCTGCCTACAAAACCCTCGATACCATGATTGACAAAATGAACGGTCAGCTTGATCTCGGGCATCGATTGCGAGGAGTCGATGTGAGGACAGTTGCCTCAAGTGTTGTTCGCTCTCACTTCCTACCTGACCTACGTGGAAACCTCAACGCCTATGCCCGTCAGAAAATACGTTGCCTAAAATGCGCCCATTCATATCGCCGAATGCCTGTAGCAGGTGCATGTATCCAGCCAAAAAAGGAGATTGGTCGCGGGTTATCCAGCGTTGGCGTGGCGAAAGCAGAGGGGGGATTGTGTGGTGGCAATCTCGCCCTTACCGTATCTGAAGGGGCTGTAAGGAAATACATCAAAGTTACAAAGCACGTTATGGCAAAATACGGCGTCGACACCTACACCAAACAGAATGTGGAATGGTTGGCTGACAGTGCGGACTCGTTGTTCAACAATGACCGAGCAAAGCAACTCTCTCTCGCTGATTTCCTGTGAATCCTCGCGCCATTGGACACAACGCGACCGGAATTGTCTTTTTATGAAATGAGGGTCTCAATACCGTTGAGGGGAATCCGATGGATGAAGCGACGCTGGTGTTGTATGTTATTCTCTACGTGCTTCTACCGTTGTGGGGGCTTGCCAGCATGCTTGATTGGTGGTGCCATAAAAAAACATCAATCGAATCAACATCGGGCCTCCACGAAGCAAATATTCACTGCTTAATGGGATTCCAAATAGCCATCCCATTGGTGCTTTCACTGGTCTTTGAAGTAAATGTTCTTGTCCTGCTGCTGTGCCTTGCCGCACTTATTGCTCACGAATTTATTGCCCATTACGATGTACACTACACGACTGATAAGCGTGAAATCAGTATTTGGGAAGTTCATGCACACAACTATTTGTCAACTTTGCCGTTCTTTTTATTCCTCATGATTATTGTTCGAAAGTGGGAGGTTTTTATCGATCTCGTCACGCTTGAATGGTCTGGAGGATTTGGTCTTGAATGGAGAAAGGAACCGCTCGGTGCTACGGGCAACTATGCCGCAATATACATCTTCACAATGTCCTTCCTCGTTGTATTACCGTATTTCCAAGAATGGTGGCGTTGCTGGTCGTATCAACGTTCACACAATCAGGAGGTTGTCGAATGAGCGTATACATTACCAGTACAGGAAGATTTTTGCCAGGACCCGCCATATCCGTTGAAGACGTCGAAAAAGTTCTTGGCGCAGTTCATGGGAAACCTTCATCGTTGCGTGTTCAGATCCAAAAAGCCAACAAAATTCAAACACGCCATTACGCTATTGATGAGAACCAGCAAACGACGCATAGTAACACAGAAATGGCGGCAAAGGCTGCTGAACAATGCCTTGATAGGGCTTTCGTGGGAAGGGAAAAGGTCGGTATGCTTGCTGTCGCTTCAACCCAGGGAGACTTGCCTGCACCGGGCATGGCGAGTATGGTGCAAGCCGAGCTCGATTTACCTGAGATTGAGATTTTGACTACGCATGGAATCTGTTCCTCCTCCATCATGGCACTCAAGGCTGCTTGGAACAGTATGCGGCTTGAAGAGCACGATGCCGCCTTAGTGTTGTCAAGCGAACTTGCCAGCCGCTTGCTCAAGAAACAACGGTATGAAGCAGCCACAACTTCGACTTTTGCTGCAAAACGCATTGACTTCAGCACCGAATTTCTGCGCTGGATGCTGTCTGATGGAGCAGGCGCATTGCTGCTGCAAAACAAGCCAGCTCCAAAGGGTCTCAGTCTGAGAATTGATTGGATTCGAGGTTTTTCTCACGCACATGCCTTACCTACCTGCATGAGTGTTGGCTCGGCTGGAAGGCCGGAAGACACTCGTACTTGGCAAGATTATGACACCTATGCAGAAGCCGAACAAGATGGAGCGCTCCTTCTGCGTCAAGATGTACGTTTGCTCGATAACCTGATGCGGATGGGGGTTGATGGATACTTGCGACTCGTCGAGGAAGGCGTGAGTAAACCAAGCGATGTTGACCATTTCCTTTGCCACTATTCCAGTCACCATTTCCGAAATAAAATTCTTGAAATGTTGAACACGGCCGGAGTTGGAATTCCTGAAGAAAAATGGTGGACAAATCTCTACACTCGTGGGAATACTGGCTGTGCTTCACTGTTCATCATGTTGGATGAGTTTTTACGAACCGAAGAATTGACTGTAAGTGAAGGGGACAGAGTGCTTTGCTTTGTTCCAGAGAGTGGGCGCTTCAATACAACATACCTGCATTTCACAGTGGTGAGCCAATGAACAATGGAGAAATCTCAATCGAGGGCGGCTCAAACACGCATGCTGAAGAAAGCGTTCCGAAAGCTATTGTCTTGAATGAACATGCACAAGTGTGCCTCCAACATTTGCTCCGAGTTTGGCTTGGATTCGAACGTGATCTATCCAAGGTTCCGCTTCTCCGTCGAATTGACCTTGGCACCTACACCGCTGAAGATCATCAGGTCTTCCTGCGTAATATTCGTCAGCAAGTCATCGAAGGTTCCCGCTGGATTACGAGAACAGCAAGCAGTTTTGACCGAGATCATGCAGAAATACGCTCAACCATCATCAGCCACGCTGTCGACGAGCATCGGGATTACGAAATGCTTGAGAAAGATTACGTCGCATCCGGAGGAGAACTCAATGATATTCTCTCGATGGAGAGAAACATCGGTTCTGAAGCCTTACATGGATTCCTCATGCATCAATCCTCTCAGCCAAATCCAATCGATTTGCTCGGTGCAATGTGGATTATTGAGGGGTTGGGTGAAAAAATGGCAACTTCCTGGTCGGAACGCATTCAGGAATTAACCGGGCTTGGTGAAGACTCAACACGCTTTATGGCCTATCACGGTCATAATGACAGTGAACACATGGAACGGTTCTACGCTACGCTAGACAGTGTCTGTGTAAGTGATGTTGCCGTCAAACGCATTGTGAAAACGGCCAAAGTGGTTGCACGCCTCTATCGATTATAACTGGAGGAAATGGAACATGACCTCAAGTGAAGTGCCCCTTTCTCGTAAAGAAAGAAAAGCTCAACGTAGGCTTGAAAAAGCGCTGAAGAAAAATCATGGCCGCATGCCTGCATCTCTCAGTGATGCTTTGAGTGGGGATGACAGTCTACCACTCGATTCTGCAGCCAAAGAATTCTGGCTCAAAGATTTGCAAAACCCATTGCGTGTGGTCGTACTTCCAACATTGAAAATTCTTCTAAGCGCTACACTTCATATCACATACTATCTCAAACGGCTCTCACCCATACAATGGAGAGCACACCGCTTCTTACAGTGGCAAATCTGCTTTTTCATGAAGCACTTCGTACGGCCTGAAGCGAATATTTTGATTCTAAGGCACTTTCAAACCGAAAGCAATCTCCTGAACTTTGTCATTGATAATTCAGGGAAAGAAGGGGTTGACTCCGTAAACATCTATCCGAAAGAAATTCAAGACCTTATGGTCCAAACTTTCGTCCACCACGACCAGGGTATCCTCATGACCATGCGGGACCTTGGGAAAATGGAGGGTGGTAACTGGCCGATTGCTGAAAGCGATTTATCTTGGAAAAACTGGAATCCAATTCGAATCGATTATTCCCCTGCAAAGAAAAAATGGACGCAATTCCTTGACTTTGAAACTGCACATGAACTGTTCAAAACAACATTCTGTTTTTGGCTCACGGCGAGAGAATACGAAGCGGCAATTAACTCGTTCCAGTTTGACCATTCTGTTGGCCTAAGGATAGATGAAATTATTGGCGCTGCAAACTTTGCTGACCTCGCATACAACCGATTCCCAATGATTTTGGTCGGCCCTACCGGTCTATCGTACCGATTCTTAATGCATGGGTTCTTTGTCGAACATGCACACGCACATCTTGAACGAATGCGTGCAGGAATTGGTCTTGAGAATTGATTAAGCCGGATTCCAAAAATCACTTGCGGTGATGAATGGAAACTGCGCCACAGACCTTGCACCAAACTTTGGTTCCGTCCTTACGTGGTGTTGCTCCAGCAACATCAATTTTTACGCCGCAAACGCAGGTAACGGTGTTCTCCATGATTCACCGGACAAGGTTCGTCTTGATGAACTCAACGCTTAGGCAGGTAGATTCAACCACACTTCAAAACACATGAAACTCTTCGTCGTCGAGAATCCTTTGACTTCATTAAATGTGAATTTTTCAATGACCCCACCAAGAGATGAAATCGAGTCATGAATCTCAATTTCTTTCTCCGGAATCACTGACCTCTCAACGATTGCCCAGCCTCGAAGAATTGTTGTTTGATCGGTCTTCAAGAGAGAAAGTAAGGCCGGAATATGCTCGATACTGTGATGGGGGAGGTTGACCAACAACAAGTCAACTGTTCCAACATTCTTCACCTCTAATGGCCATGCTTTGGCATCGCAGCATGCCACCTCCATTGGGAAAAGGGGTGTGGAAGGGTTGCCTTTGGAATCTTTCCGACGGCGTACGAGGTGTTCGATATTCAATTCAAGCAAAGCATAAGCATCAGGATTCAAATCTCCGACTAAACAACCTGAAACAAGGTCAATTTCACTGAGCAATGCACCCATGCTCGGGCCTACACCCGCATACGGGTCACAAACGACCAACGGTTGCCCGAGATGGGAGCGGAGTTGTTTTGCTGTGGCAAGTGTCTCAACTCTTTCGTTCGACAACCGTGATGAGAAATATACGGCAGAAGGGTCGACCCAAAGCAAGTATCCGTTCTCTTTAATCCGAGTTCTTGTTGATACGGTTCCGTCTCGGCTTGCAAGGGGTTGGAGTTCTCGCACTCTGTATTCACCTTTGACGCCTAAATCGGCGCAGACAAGACGAATATTGGGGAGTTGAGTCAGCATAGCATCTGCAATCATCTCGCCGTATTCTTGAACTTCATCTTCAATCTTCACAATCAAAATATCCCCCTGCACCTCATATGAACGGGGAAGCGCTTCGCTGTATTTTGCTGCGAGTTCAGAATCAAAATGGTCGAGCCAATGGCTTGGGGCTTTGGGTTGAATCACTAGTTCCAGATGTGGGTTACCGCTCCATACCGGATCGGATTCGTTCGGTGCTGTGTCTGCAAGGGGGATGGCGTTTCGGCCATCTTCCAATCGAGTGACGCCGGCTTGGTTGCTGTTCCAATGATTGGCCCTGCACAATTCCAACCAGTGTTGGGTTTGCGCGCTCGGCACACTCAAATGACGCATGGCACTCGCTCTATCCAAGCGAGTCGGGGGTTTGAGTATGGCGGAAGATACTGATGTTTTACCAAACCTTCCCGAAACTGGTCTTTTGTTGATTGGCATGGGGCCTGGTACAGTCGCTGGAATGACGCTAGAAGCGATTCAGGCAGCGAAGCAAGCGACGCATCGAAGGTATGAAGCATACACTGCGCTATGGCCCGAATCCGAACTTGATTTACTGGAACAACGCATTGGGAGCATCCAGAGAGTCATGCGTCCAGAAGTTGAACAGCCGGATGAGTTGTTTACTCTGGCAAAGAACTCTCTTGTTGCCTTGCTTGTCGTTGGCGACCCACTTCAAGCGACAACGCACGTCGACCTTCAGTTACAAGCCATTGAGCACGATATTGAATGCCGTGTATTCCATGGAGTGTCGATTACGACGATTGTCACCGGCGCAGTTGGCTTATCGAATTACAGATTTGGACGACAAACGACGTTAACATACCCATACGGGGGATGGATTGCGACTTCTCCGTTAGAAATGATTGCTGTAAACAAAGCCCGTGGCCTTCACTCCTTAGTGCTCTTTGATCTTGACCCAACAGGCCAAGGCACTGGTGAACAACGACCGATGAAACCTCGAGATGCAAAGCACTCATTCCAATCGATGTGGAATAAACTCGATGAGCATTTGAATCAATTTGAAAAAGAATCGGATACGATACTCATTGCCGTCCAAGAAGCGATGTTCAAAGCTCTTCTCAACGAAAATATGGATGATTTACCAGTGGTGCTGTGCTCCGATATGGGGACTCAAGACCAAGAAATTGTATTCACAACGGTTGGAGGTCTTGAACACCTTGAGGGGGGGCGCTTGAATTGCCTGCTTGTACCCGCATGGATGAGTGAAGTTGAAGAGAAAGCCCTTCTTCGTTGGAAACAGGAGTAAGTGAAATCATGAACAGCGAAATTCTCCTTTTGGCTTCATTCCTACTGTTTATGTTGTTTTTTGCAGGCGTAGGGCTTGCATCGATGTTCGTTAAAGAAGACACAACTGACGATTATCTCGTCGCAGGAAGAGGGATGCATCCGGCTTTGGCTGCGCTTTCTGCAGTCAGTACATGGAACTCCGGATACATGTTCATTGGATTTATAGGATTTATATTCGTTAACGGCTATTCGGCAATCTGGATTGCTCTTGTCTCAACAGTCGGCCAACTTGTCGCCTGGATTTGGCTTTACAAGTACATCCAAAAGCAAGGTGAAGAGCGAGGGATACGTTCACTGTCATCTCTTGTCTCAAACACTACTGGGTCGCCAGAAGCTAAAGTTGCTGCCATACTTTCCGTTATTTTCCTCTCGATTTATGCTGCTGCGCAGTTGACTGCCGGTGGAGTTGCACTCGAAGTTATGCTCGATTGGGCTCCAACAATCGGTATTCTCATCGGTTTCGTCCTCGTAGTCGCTTACTGCTACGCTGGCGGAATTCGTGCCTCAATATGGACTGATGCGGCCCAGTCTTGCGTTATGATCGTAGGTTCAACGATTCTCTGTCTCGTAGCAATTGGAGAATCTGGAGGGTTCTCTGGCCTGCATAATCAATTGGAAGGTATCGATCCTGCTAT
>JABIWF010000011.1 GCA_018701175.1 Methanobacteriota archaeon | reverse complement strand
GCGACTTGCGCGTCCTCGAGAAAAAGTCAAGTACTGTTCTGCTTGTCTGGACGCGATTGTCAAAGACCAGACTTCGAAGAAGCCGAAATCGTATTACAAAGATCCAACAGATGTTTCAATGGTAGCAGAGGAGAATTTCTACGAAGATGTGCAATACCTCGAGGTCATCTCTCCTCTTATGACTAAAAACGGCATGGCACTTAATCAAGAATGCTTTCAAGTGGTTGTTTTTGATGAATATGTGGGCCAGTTTTCACGAGGAGCACATCTCACGATTAATGCAATGGTTGCTGTTGACCCACTTGTCAACCGAGATTTCATTCGAGATACACGTCGAATGATTTACCTCAAAGCGCACAGTGTGGAGGAAGGTCTTTCCAATGCCTCTAAGGAATCGGTCGACGATTCGGTAATCGATTCACTTCCGCCGAATTGAAGTCACTGCATCAAGAGTTTCTGGATTCTTCTCAAAGTGGTTCAATACTCTTTGTAAGCCCTTGCTCACTCCAATAGCTACGCCAATTTTTGCGTCGAGTGGGTGCAATGTTCCGTCGGCGACTGCTGCTTTGAACGATGATAAATCAGTCCATGTTGATGGCTCTCCAAACTTGGGGTTCGGTGTCACAACGATTTCTCCCCATTCCGGAAGGACGACATGCTCTGCGAGTTCATACACTGGTGAATGAGGGTCTTCCGGGTCGAGGTAGGCGTGTTTCTGCATCTTCTTCCTGATTGATTTTTCTGCATCGTGAAGTAAAATAGCTCCTGAGGGGTCGGATTTGCTCATTTTGTGATCGAAGCTTTCCATGCGCACACCAGTGGCTTTGAGTGATGAGAGAATAGGGGTATGCAAGCAAGTAGGCTTTCTCCAGTTCCATCGTGAGGCAACGTCGCGCATGAACATGTGCGCTTTGCGTTGGTCCATTCCGCCGATTGCAACATCAATATTCATCTCAAAGATGTCACTTGCCTGCATTGCGGGGTAGAAGAATTTAGACAAGTCATGATCGGAGGATGCCTCATCACGTCCCATAATTGTAAACGTTTTGCGCACCTTCGCCAATGTCGCACCCTTTGAACAGCGAAGGACACGAGCCCAGTAATCTCCCGAATTCATGACTTGGGATGCCCAAACGAAGCGCAATTGCCCAGGACCTTCTCCCTCCTCGGGATGGCCAAGCAGGGCTCTGAAGGTTTCCTCCATGTACGTGGCAGTTGTTTGAATGTCTTCCATGACGCCATTGAATTTGTCGTTCACCCATGCGTGCCAGTCCGCTAAGAAGATCAACACATTTGCATCTGCATCCAACATTCGTCGCAGCTGTAACGAGAGTACTTTCCAACCAATATGGGCTTTTCCAGACGGTTCAAAACCGACGTAGCATCGGATGACGCCGTCACCTGCCATACTTGTATTCTCTGCGAGGCATGTTACCAAGTGGTCGATGCCTACCGTTTCGTCGACTTGGCCAACCATCAATGAAAGCCTACGTTGTTGTTCATCGTTGAGTTCAAGGATTCGAGGGTTGTCTTCGATGTAAGGTTCGAGAACTTTGTCGACGCCCATGCTCCCACCAATCTTCTTCAAATCAGGTCATTGAGTTTCTTGACTCGTCCTTCCGAAGGAGGGGTACCCGAATCAATCATTTCTTGCAGTTCAGCAATCATGGTGTTCGCTTTGTCAATAGTTTCTTGGTCAACGGACGTGCTCATTTCCATCATTTTGTGAGCCATCTTAATCGCGGACTTTGCTTTGGAGAACTTCTTAGCGTCCTCTTTCGCTTTGTCTCCGCGTTGCTTGGGGGAATATCCTGTTGCTTCGTCAAGGAACGAAGACCATCTCTTACGGGATTCCATGGCTTGTTCCCTTCCACCATCAGCCGATAGGAATGCATTGAGGTCATCGCCTTTCATTTGGTTGACATCCATGACCAGTTTGCCATCAGTGCCAAAGTGTCCGGTAATTCCAGTAAGAATTGCAAATGAGGCAGAAAATACGCCTTCAGCATCTACTTGTATATCATCAAAATAGTTGGTTGCTATACGTGCTAGACCAGCATTTCCACCCATCTTTTTCTCTAAACCGCGCTTGACTGCGAATCGCTCCATACATCGGCGAAGAGCCTCTTTGCCATAAGGCTCACCGTTGGAGCGAGTGATAAACTCCTCTTCGTGAATAGGAGGGGTTTTTTGATAGTTCACAATCGGCAAATCATGCGGGGATACTTTTACTTGGGTTTCGTTCTCATGATTCTTCTCTTACCTTCAGTTCCTGCAGAACCCGAATCGGCAATTGAACTAGAGTTGGTTGATTCTTTAGAAGATGTTGATATTGGTATCAATGCAGGCAAAGTATCTCCTGATGGTTTATCGGTCATGCTCGTCGGTAAGGACGGGTATGCACATCGTATTTCCGCATTCAATCCTGAAGACCGCTCACAAGACGTTCAACTTGATTCAAACCGTAACGCTGACTTCCAAGATGTTGCTTGGCACCCTGGAGGAAAGACCGCTCTGCTTACCGGTGACCTTGGAATGGCTCTTCGATATACGGTGGAGACGCATGGCATCTCTACGGTCAACGGTTCAGGTGCTCTTCTTGGGTTGAACATGACGGCGGTTGAATGGAGGGCAGCAGGTGATTTTGCATACTTTGGAGCCGTTGATGGCAGTGTTTGGAAATTTTCGGAAGGCTCTGGCATGCAGAAACTATCCGATACTCGAGACTCACCAATCAGCGACATATCGTGCCACCGAAATCAAAACATTTGTGTTTTTACGACCCTTAACGACGGAATGGCGGTGATTTCGACCTTTGACCAAGTTACTTTCCTTTCCGGCACCATTGGAGAAACTTGGATTGGTGTAGACTGTGCCGATCCGACTCTCAACGAATGCGTTGGTTTTGCCAGCGGCAAGAAAACTCAGGCTGTACGGTTGGACATGAACGACCCGAGTCAATCGACCATGCGCGCTATAGGCGAACTCAGTTCACTTACCGGAGAGTTCACAGGTGTTTCACGCGCTCATGATGGGACCACAATTGTTCACATGACTCCGTTCTCAACCATCCGCCAACAACCACTTATCACCGAAGCATTCGTACAGATTTTGCCCGAGGACGCCATAGCTTGGGACCCAGTTGTTTCGGGCCGTTCGATAGAATTTGTTTGGGAGAACGCTCATCAGGAAGGTTTCATTATCACATCGTTCGGAAACATTATTTCTTTCGAACCGATAAGCGATGTAGAGAAGATGGATATGGTCTCATTGGTAGTGGTCATTGCAGTGACAATATCGGTACCTGGTGTGGTTTTGGGACTTATTTATATGAACAGCCCTTACCTTCAAAAGAAGTATCTTCAACTACGAGGGCTCAAGAAGAAATGAGACCCTCGTCTAATGACCGGAGGGTTAGGTTCTTGAAGCCCCGAGTTGACCCCAAGTTGAGAGGATAGTATGGAGCCATACGAAGGAGTCGACTTCTACGACATAGAAAGCTTACTGACTGAAGAAGAAATAATGATTCGTGACATGGTCCGTGACTGGGTTGACGAAGAAGTACTTCCTAAAATCGAACACGCTTGCGCTGAAGGAATCTTCCTTGACGAATGGCGGGTTGCCCTTGGAGAGATGGGTGTTCTTGGAGCACCGTTGAAAGGCTACGGCTGTCCTGGACTTTCGTATGTTGCATACGGGCTCATCTGCCAAGAGCTCGAACGTGGCGACTCAGGTCTTCGTTCGTTTGCCTCGGTTCAAGGCTCGCTTGCCATGTACCCAATTTGGGATTTCGGTTCTGAAGAACAGAAAAATTACTATCTCCCAAAGATGACATCTGGAGAATGGATTGGATGCTTTGGTCTTACTGAACCTGACTATGGTTCAAATCCTGGTGATATGATTACTAAAGCAGAAGACATGGGAGACCATTACCTGCTTAACGGTGCAAAGATGTGGATTACCAACGGAACAATTGCTGATGTTGCAGTAGTTTGGGCCAAACTCGATGGTGTTATCCGTGGATTCATTGTTGAGAAGGACGACGAGGGTTTCACCGCTCCTGAGATGAAGGGTAAGCATTCATTGAAAGCATCGGTGACCAGCGAACTGGTATTCCAAGATTGTAAGATTCCGAAAGATCGAATGCTTCCGGGTGTTAAAGGACTGCGAGGGCCATTTTCATGTTTGAACAATGCCAGATTTGGTATCTCGTGGGGTGCATTGGGAGCTGCAATGTCCTGCTTCCACAGTGCGAAAACATATTCTCTTTCTCGAATACAATTCGACCATCCGATTGCATCGTACCAACTCGTGCAGAACAAGTTGGCATGGATGCTTCGTGAAATTACCAAAGGACAACTGCTCGCATATCACTTGGGTCGAAAGAAAGACGAAGGAACTTGGATCAATGAGCAAATCTCCCTTGCTAAGATGAACAACGTCGACATCGCACTCGAGATTGCTCGTGTGGCTCGAGATATCCACGGTGCAAACGGCATCTTGGACGAATATCCTGTGATGCGGCACATGGCAAACCTTGAGTCAGTAAAAACATACGAAGGTACGCATGATATTCACAACCTCATTCTCGGCCGTTACATCACCGGGATTCAAGCATTCACCCGGACAGTTTGAAGCAATATCCTCTGATGGTTGTGTCGAATCACACCATACAGGCCTTTATATGGCGCAAAAATCAGTTTTTTGATGGGAGTCGACTGAATGAACCTTGGATTCAATGACAGGATTGTTCGCGTAGTTGCTGGCTTGAGCATGGTTTTGTTTGACTATGCTGCAGATGTCAACTGGGATGTAGTCTTGTTGTTTATCGGTTGCTGGAGCGTCATGACTTCAGCCTTTGGTTTCTGTCCGCTCTACAAATTGCTAGGACATTCAACATGCCCAATTTAATCAAACCGCAGGTAAAATGCCGATCCGGGCCAGTCCCGACCATACGGGGTCGAGGAAAGCAGGAAGAAGTCTGTGACGCATGTAGACTGCAGCAGCAAGGCTGATTTTCTGAACCTTGTTGAGTTTGACCCGCTTGGTAAATACGTCACCCTGTTGACGTTCAATTTGTCGTAGGATTTTGTCATAAAACGCAATCATGGCCGCAGGAGAGTATCGTGTGCGTCGTGGAAGAAGCGGCAGCAGTTGGCGGGCCTCATGCAGGTATGTTCTTGCTCTACGGGCATAGTCTTTGCAGTACGGTTCCCAGTTTTTGTTGAGAACTACTTTCCCGTCAAGCTCCTTTTCTTGAATACCATTCGATTCAAGTTCATTGAGTGGTAAGTATACTCGGTCTCGCTCAATATCTTCGCCAACATCTCGCAAGACGTTTGTGAGTTGCATGAATATCCCCCATGATTCAGCGAATTTCTTTGCACGAGGGTCTTCATACCCGTATATTTCGATACACATAAGTCCAACTACGGATGCTACTCGATAACAGTAGACGTATAATTCGTCAAAACTTCGGTATCTGTTGTTGTACAGGTCATCTTCCATGCCTGAAATTAAATCATCAAACACATCTCGAGGGATTGTGTAGGTGTTAACCGTCTCTTTCAGTGCCAAAAATACGGGGTCAGTGGAGTATACGTCCGAATAGCATGTAGAGAGTTTTTTACGGAAGAAAAACAGTTGAGTTATTTTGTTCAAATACGCTTCAGGGTCAAGTATTGTTCCTTGGTCTTGAAGACTTTCGAGTTGTTCTCTGTAACTTACCGCTTCAGGGTCGAGTTCACCCATGCTCCCAGGGAATCTGTCAGCCCAATCACCGTCGGCGATGTCATCTGCACGGCGGCAAAAAGCGTACACGGCGCACATGGCTTGACGTTGCTGGTCAGGTAAATACTTGAACGAATGGTAGAAATTGCCTGCTTCTCGCATTGTGAGTTCTTCGCAGTAACGGAAAGCGAGTTTTTTCAGTTCTTGCGGAGGTCGTTCGGACCAAATGGGGGCATCAAGATGTTCGAATGGGTCGACCAGTTCGTTTGTTTCGCCAACGATTCCGATGAACGTAGCACCTTCTCGAAGTGCTTCCATTGCAGTTAAGCTGACAGCCTTTACAGCATCTCGTGCGAGCATTACACCAGCACGAAGGTGGTCGAGAGTGGACATGTTCTTGGGCTCCGAGTCCTCTCCCCTTGTTGTTGCATTCCCTTTCAAGGGGAACAACAATTCAAGCGGTTTCCGGCGTTCGAGCATGTTGACCATCGGGTCCTCGTAGGTTACCCTTTTTGAGTTCTACCCTTAATTGCCCAAAACATTGAGTTTGAAAACAGCCAATGTTTGAGACGAACGACTCATCAAAATGACTGCTCTGCTGAATCAATATCGAACTTAGCCATCCACCCCACACGCTCAAGAGCAATGTGTGATTCGCGTAGGATGCGGGGATAAGATGGCAGTACTCATCAACGAGAAAATCGATAACCTGCTGGAAACGACTTCACGTTCGTTTTACCCTACGCTCAAATATCTGCCTAAGAAAATCCGCGGTCAAATTGGAATGTTGTACTTGCTTGCACGTGTAGCGGATACGATCGCAGACACAAAACACGGAGAAACTGAATTTCTGACTGGCCTGCTCCAAGAGTACAATGAGGTCGCTCAAGGTCGTTCTACAGATTTGCCGGATTTTTCTGAACTCGCCAATCTTCAACCGAATGAGCATGAAGCAGAATTACTTCGAAATGTTCGCGAAGTGGTTGATGGCCTTGAGGTCTATTCCAAAGAAGACCAACAGCGAATGCTTGAATGCCTTGATATCATCGTAGAAGGGCAAGTTCTCGACTTGGAGCGATTTGGGCCGGCGAATGAGGGTGGCGTAATTTCATCTCTCAATTCGAATGAGGAACTTGATGATTATACTTTCAGGGTCGCAGGGTGCGTGGGTGTTTTTTGGACGAAGATGTCTTTAGCGCATGTCATTTCTATTTCCCCCGACAAACAAGACGAGTTTTACGAAAAGGGCATACGATTCGGTAAGGCCTTGCAAATGATCAATATCCTTCGAGACATACCTGAAGATCTTCGATTTGGTCGCTGTTATTTACCTGGTGAGGAATTGAAAAAGCACGGACTAACCCCAACAGATTTGCTCGATAAGTCCAATATCGAACAATTCCGGCCGTTGTATGATCAATACCTCGATATTACTGACAAGCACCTCGAGGCTGCTGTAGAATACATACGGATGTTGCCTGATGGTCAATTCCGACTCAAAGCATCAACCATGTTACCTGTGCTTATCGGCCAAAGAACAGTGTCCTTACTCCGAACGGGAAACATTCTCGATTCTGATGAAAAGATCAAGATAACGAGAGACGAGATGAAGTCATACGCTCGTAAACTTCTACGGGCGTTACTTATTCCTGGCGGAGTAAACCGTCTTTTAAAGAAAAACAAGAACGCTTAGTGGATTCGCATACCTCGGAAAGGAATACTCGGCGCAATGTTTTCTTCGACAAACGAACACGGCTTGCATAACAGAGCCCACAACCACAAATCCAAGTCTTCTGGCGACATTTCATTGCTTTGATTACGCTGCGAAGTTCATCATTTCGTCGTAAGACTTTAGGGAGAGTCCCCCGAGCATCAAACCTGCGAGGTGAATGTTGTGGATTGCGGGTCTTGTTCGGAACTCATCCCTGATGACAGTATCTTTTGTCCGGAGTGCGGTGCTCGTCAAGAAGTTTCACGCGCTGATGGTTTCTCGAACCAAAGTACGATTGGACTTAGTGGCCAGGAAGTCACCGGCGGTCGTAACTTCGGCGTAGTATCTGGCGAAGCAGTACGCCAGCAACGGAACACAACAGTAGGAGGGAACTCGAATATTCCTCCTGAAGTCTTGCAACAGATTGCCATGGGTATTCAGCAGCAACCCAATGTCCCGCCCGGCCAATTCCCTCCGCAGCCATTGCCACGAAATCTCACGCAGCAAGACCAATTCCCGCCTCAAGGACAGTTTCCTCCTCAGGGCCAGTTTCCATCGCAGGGTCAATTCCCCTCGCAGAACCAAATGGGTCAAAATCAATTCCCGCCAGGTGCTATGAATCAACGCCCACCTCAGGGAAATGTTTTGCCGGCTGCACAATCCGACCGACCGCAACAAGCACGGGGGCCATCGCTTGCCAGCGGAGCGCTCCCTCAGAAGAGCATCGACCCGTCCCCCACATTCAATCAGGGTGGGACTTTGGTTGCTGACAATCCATCAACATCTCCTACCGACGCAATGGTGAACCGATTGGCGGAAGCTGAGCGCGCAATGAAAGACGAACGCCGCAGTCAATGGCTCAACATGAATCAATCTCCTGCGAGCAATGTGCTCGCATCATTAGGGGCGGACTTGCCGGCCCATTTGCGTGGTTCCGAACCTGGTGCTGCGGCTAAAGACGTCGTTGCAGGTGCTCTTGGGCAGATTTCTGAAAAAGACACTCCAAATGAAGCATTACTACGCAGAATGTGTGAGGTTGCAGTCCGACGAGTCGCTCGCAAGCGAGGTGTGGCTGTAGAAACACCTCAAGCAAAGATGGATTTAGATGTGCTTCAAGTGAATGTAACTTATGTTGATGACGGCCGTGTTCTCGACACGCCTGAGGATTTGACGCAAGCGTTCCAACATGCCATCGAAACTGAGGTTGCTTTGAAAGGATTTACCATTGCTACAGAATTGAAATTATTCCGTTCTAAAGATGGTCAAGTGGAAACTCTTGCCAAGGACGGCGACGATGACGAAGATGTCGAAATGTTTGCCTGCGAGATTTGTGACGGTCTGGTCAAGGAAACGGACAATGAATGTCCGCATTGCGGTGCAATGTTTGAAGATGAAGATGAAGAGGAAGAGGAACAAGAATCTCCGGTACGTCGTGCTCCACCAAAAAGAGGCGGTCCACCCGGTCCTTCGAAAGGAGGCCCTCCCAAGAAAAGTGGCCCACCTGGCCCATCCAAAGGCGGTCCTCCGAAGAAGAGCGGTCCACCTGGCCCATCGAGAAACGGCCCACCCGGCCCTTCGAAAGGTGGTCCTCCAAAGAAAAGCGGTCCACCTGGCCCATCGAGAAGCGGTCCACCCGGCCCTTCGAAAGGCGGCCCTCCGAAGAAGAGCGGTCCTCCTGGCCCATCCAAGAAAGGCGGCCCTCCAAAGGGTGGTCCTTCGGGCCCCAAGCGCGGTCCCCCACGTTGAAGTGAAGGGTGTCATGTATGGCGGATTTACCGGATTTCGGCGGAATTCAATTTTCAGGGACACTCCGCCCCTCACAAGAGGCTGCCCGTTCTGTGATTGTTCCGCAGTTAGAAGCGGGCAATAAACGGCTTCACATCGTCGCACCTCCTGGCTCAGGGAAAACGGTGCTTGGATTGTATGTGTGGGCAGACCTCGTTCGAAAGCCAGCATTGGTGCTTTCTCCTAACTCTGCCATACAAGCTCAATGGGCCGCACGGACTTCGCTTTTTGATCTCGATGGTAAAGACGAATTCATCAGCACCGACCCCAAGAAACCGGGTTTGCTAACTTCCCTCACTTACCAGTCGGTGACGATGCCAAGAAAAGGTGGTGAAGATCTTGATGCGGTGGCATTGGAGTTATGGGCTGAAAAATTAATTTCTGACGAAGAGGCATCAAATCATGAAGAAGCAATTGCATGGCAAAAAGACCTCCTTGAGCGTAATAAAAAATATTACACCAGTCGACTTTCAACGTATCGGAAAGAGGTAAGAGACGAGTATGCTGAACATGGAAATGCGTTATGGACGCTTCATGAAAGCGCAAAAGAAAACCTCATGCTGCTGAAAGATGCGGGTATTGGTTTGATTATTCTTGACGAGTGTCACCATCTTATGCATCATTGGGGGCGAATCTTGTCAGAAGTTCGAGAATTATTCGACGACCCAGTCATCCTCGGACTTACCGCAACGCCACCGGATGGTTCATCGTTCAGAGAATCGGATGCAGAACGGTATGACGAGTTTTTCGGTCCTGTGGATTACAGTGTGCCTGTTCCAGCGTTGGTTCGAGATTCCAACCTTGCTCCGTACCAAGACTTGTGTTATTTTGTGCGCCCAGCAAGTCATGAATTGCAATACATCGCAGGGGTTGATGAAGAGTTTGACCAATTACTCACTGAATTACGTACTCCTACGCATGACGGTAAAATGAACAGAACTCCGTCGCTTGACCTTTGGGTTCGAGATGAGCTTGCACAACGTAAATTGCCGACCGGCGACTCACTTTCTTGGGTTGATTACGAAAGGAAATTTTCTGCTTTTGCCACTGACGCACGTCGTTTTCTTCGAATGAATCGGTTGCCACTTCCTTCTGGTGTACCCGACTTTCACTTCGACCCAAACGATCAGTCATTCACACGAATGAGTGTACTACGGAATGTGCTTTCTCGTTATGTCCGCCATGGTTTGAGGCGCTCAAAGAGTTCGGATGACCACGCTCTTTCAGAATCTGTGGTGGCAAGATTGCGGATGTTGGGGATACAAATTACGGAAACAGGCTCTCGGCCTTGCGCATCTCCTGTAGGGCGAGTCATGGCTTATGCTTCAGCTAAAATTGAGGCCGTCAATGAAATTATCAATGTCGAGATGCAAACCTTAGGGCCTGACATACGTGCCGTCATCGTCACTGACTTTGAGAAAACCTCGGCTACGACTCTTGTGGAAGGAGTTCTTGATGATGAAGCAGGTGGAGCAATCTCAGTCCTAAGGACGCTCGTTCACCATCCGGCAGGAGATTACCTCGATCCTATCTTGATGACAGGAAGCACCGTTCTTGTTGACGATGATTTGTATGAGAAGTTCATCGTTAAGGCTGAGAAATGGGTAGAGGAGCGTTCACTTGACATCAAACTCGAGGACAAACCTCACAAAGGGTTTCATGAAATACATGGGAAGGGTAAGGATTGGATTCCTCGTTACTATTCTCTTATGATTACGGAGTTTTTCCAAGAAGGATTTACTCGGTGTTTGGTTGGAACTCGCGGCTTGTTGGGCGAAGGATGGGATGCGTCAAGAATTAACGTACTTATTGACATGACAACCGTCACGACGAGCATGAGCATCAATCAACTTCGTGGGCGTTCTATACGCATTGACAAAGAATGGCCTGAAAAAGTAGCCAATAATTGGGATATTGTTTGCATTGCTGAAGAGTTTACCAAAGGTTTTGACGACTATTTACGGTTCAAGCAAAAACACAAACAATTGTACGGGGTTTGTGATGATGGGACTATTGAGAAAGGAGTGGGTCACGTTCATGCAGCATTCAACGATGTTCGGCCAGAGGGAATCAGTGAAGGCATGGCCTTGTTCAATGACGAAATGCTTCGAAGGGCACGTACAAGAGGACATACCCGTGAATTGTGGGGGATTGGTCAGCCCTTCGGTATTGAATCGCGACCAGCCGTTGAGACGAAAACCCCGAAAGGGTTCTCCAGTGGATTCCGGTTCGGGACAGAAAAAGAAATGTGGACAGATTCAACTTTAACCTTGGCAATTTCTCAATCCATTGTAGCCAGCTTGCAAGAACTAGGAGAAATGACAGTTCACTGTTCACCGAAAGGTGGTGAGCGAGGTGGGGGTTGGCTTCGTTACCATCTGCACAATTCGACTCCGGATGAAGCATTAGCATTCAGCACTTCTCTAGAGGAAGTATTAGGCGCATTATCAAATCCAAGATATCTGATCAGTCGTTCATCACAATTCATGGAGGATACATGGCTCTCGACGATGATGCCCGAAGTGATTGCAAAGTACCTTCGTAAGGAAGTAAGTTCAATTCAAATGTATCATTCAGTACCTTCTCTTCTCGCATCGACTCGAGAGCGCGCAGATGTGTTTCAAAAGTATTGGAATCTTTACGTCAGCCCGAGTGAACTCACCTATGCTCGCAGTAAGGATGGTAAGTCTTTGCTGCAATACATTCGACAAAGAGGCCTCTCACCAAATGTTGGAATGCACCAAAAAGAAGTCTACATTTGAGTGATTCATGCGCATCCGGCGCACTGGAAGGTTGCTCCTCTGTGTTCGTCACAAAATCGCTTTCTGCAATCAAAGCATCTGAAATCAAAGGATGTAACTGTGCGGGAGCATCCAATGTGGCCACATTTCTCTTGAACCCCACTGGATGGTGAAATGGATGATTCTGTTGTGCTCCAAAAATTAGTCTCGGGTGTTTCCATCACGGTTGAGGCTGGTTTTGGTTGTGGTGATACATGTTGAAGCCCGAGCGTCTCGATAACGAACCGGTTGGCAAAGAATTTGTTTGCCATAGCCGGAGTCATAATCCCTGCGGCCATCACTTTCTCACGGACCTGGCCAGGTGGGACGTTTCGAAGTCCAAAGCGTTGAATGAGTGAATCGTAGTTGCGTTCTCTACTCTCCAGTCTTCGATTTTGAGAAGGTGGTGTTGAGTTTGATTGGGCGTAAGATCCAGCGATGTAGGTTTTGTATTCAACTTTCTTCACCCAGGAAACTTCTCCGCTTGATGAGTTGAGTAAGTTGTTTTCACGGCGGATTGTGAAGTGGTTTGGACCTTCCATGGTAATGCCGCCTGCTTCGGGGTCTGCAAGGCAGTACTCCTTGGCTTCTTGGAACGTGCTGAATTTTCTGTTACCGTGTCGTGTATGCCCGGAGAGGAATTTGCCATTGTGAGGTCCGGTGAAATCTGGGTCAGAGATTGATTGAACTCCTGCATGTTTTGAGGTCTGTTCATTCCTTCCGCTGAGTCCGCCTGTGTGTCCTCTACCGGACGACTGTCCCGCACCACTTCTGCCGCTGAGTCCGCCGGTCTTGGTCGCTACTTTTGAGTTTGAACCGAGAGTAAAAGTCATGATGAGCCCTCCTAAAGCGATTAATGCAAAGATGAATGCACAACATGAGTAAAGTGAGGCACTGTTCTGTGTATCTGGGAACTGGAATGAGTAATCTTCCAGAGATTCGGAGTTATAATAGACTTCGATTTCGGATCCTACAGGATAATAGTTCTCAATTAACTCGACACACGAATTACTGCTTTCCATAGTAGCAAAGGTTTCAGCGGTGTAGGTTTGAGACGGTGAACCAACGTTGTATTCTACCACAATATCGGCACGGCATATGTAGATCTCGTCAAATTGCTCCGAGTAGGTTGAATCTTCAGTGATTATCCCGAAAGTTTGGACATATGTGTTAGTCAATTGAATATTCGAAAAAACAAATGCTCCAGAAAAGAGTGTTCCTATGATGAAAATGATGATGCCGAACTTGTTCATTGGCTCACCATGGTTTTGACCGTTGGCGCGGTTTCCAAGCGCCAACGGTCGGTTGTGTCAATAGCACGAGTGCAGCCGTCATTGCCAAAGCTCCGGTGGAAACAAGTTGCTCTTGTCAAGACACCATATAATCATTTCACGCCCTTTGAGCAATTCGAATGGATGGCTCCTCATTTCCGGACAATTCCCCTTCGGTGCATTCGATGGATAAGCCCATGCGTTTACTCAATTCCAAATGCGAACGTGACCAGGGCCATGTGCATGCTGAGTTGAATTCTTTTCCAAGAACATTTATTGGCATTAATTCTCTTTCCCAGTCGTTTTCATCGGAGAACTTTCCGGAGATCCGAACCCATGAATGCTGCCTTTCTTTTAATTCACGATGAAGGGTGTTCATCTTTAATTTCCGTGTGATTTTGATAAGTTGTTCTCGTGGAATCGCTCGTGGAACCATCATCAGGGTTCGATGGCCGTCCGTCCAAAACGCAGTCGCTCCAAAGTGGAATGTCTCTATGAACTTCAGCGCTCGAAGTATGGCCTGTTGCGGGTCTCCCCATGAATCAGGCAGCCAACAAAGCAGTGAAGACCGGTTTTTAGTTCCTGCAACATGTGTGCTTACCTCAATACTCAAATTGTCAACTTGAGGATTCAATATAATTTCCTTCTCCTTGGAATGTGTATTAATTTTCTTGGATTTACTGGGTTTACGAGGTATTTTGACTGCGTTGCTATGTCGCTCTAGTGTTCTGGACCATTTCTTGAACGGTTCATACATTGTATCAATGCCGACGATGCTGCATTTCCAACCGGTTCTACCGTGAATTGTCCCCGGAAGACGGATGATTCGTCTGGTGTCAGCAGTAATCTTGGTGTCGACGGTATGTCCTGCAGATGTGACAAGGTCGAGCAACTTTTTGCGCTCAGAACGAACTTTCTCTTCTCTTTCCTTCGGGTCCGGGATTTGGAATTTTTCTCGTGCGAGGTCCTGATAGAACAGATGGAATCCTTTGCTACCGGAAAAGGCCACATGGCTGAAAGCGTATTCTTCTTTGTCTTTCATCCATTCATAGAGGTCAATTGCAGATTGTCGAGCGAGTTCCATGTTCGCAATGCAAAACGGTGGAACATCAATATCGAACACGACCAAATGGTCGAGAAGAATGGGATACGCAGCCTCTAGGTCCCGTAGTCGAGGCAATTCAATTGGATTAAGCCATGATGCTGTTGAAACATAAACATCGGTGGGTGTTGAATTTCGAAAGGCCTTCACTAATGTGGTACTGTTGCGAACTCTTCGATGTGCGGATTGCCATCGATTCTCAAGGCATCGCCATCGGAATTGGTGCTGTGTCGGCTTTTTCATCCACGACAAATCTATTTCAAAGTCCTGAGCGTAAAACCCCTGCAATATGCTTGGGTCGAACTCAGGCATCTTGGCCATGGTGTCGAGTATTGTTTTCGGTTAATGGGTTCATCGCAAGCCAGCAGCTTTGAGAGATTCCAGCAAGACTTTGCCGAGTTCTGAGGGGTCCATTGCACAAGCAATTCCCGCCGCTCTAAACGCCTCAAACTTCTCTTCAGCAGTCCCTTTTCCGCCAGATATAATTGCACCAGCGTGTCCCATTCGCTTTCCTGGTGGAGCAGTAGCTCCTGCCACGAAACCTACAATGGGCTTGGTCACGTTTCCAGCAGCCCAAGCTGCCGCTTCTTGTTCAGCATTACCGCCAATTTCACCGATCATAATGATGGCTTCAGTTTGCGGGTCGGCCTCAAATGCGGCTAAACAGTCGATGAATCCCGTGCCGTTCACGGGGTCTCCACCAATACCGATACACGTTGACTGTCCTTCGTCAATACTCATCGTTTGAGCCACTGCCTCGTAGGTTAATGTTCCAGACTTGCTGACAATCCCGATACGACCTTTGGCGTGAATATGACCTGGCATGATTCCAATCTTAGCGCCGCCTTTTTCTCCGGGCGTGATAATTCCTGGGCAGTTCGGTCCAATGAGTCGAACACCTGGTCGGTTTTCGACGTATGCAACCGCCTTCACCATGTCGAGGGTTGGGATTCCTTCTGTAATACAGACGACGACTCCTTCACCTTTGATGGTGTCAAATGCATCCGCTGCCTCCATAATTGCCTCCGCAGCAAACGGTGGCGGGACGTAAATGACGGTTGCATCAGCATCGGTTGCTTCGATGGCTTCACTCATGCTGTGCCACACTGGGTACGGTTTTCCTTGGAGTTCAACGGTTTGGCCGCCTTTACCAGGAGTGCATCCACCAACGATGTTAGTGCCGTATTCGACCATCTTGTCTGCATGGAACATGCCTTGCTTTCCAGTGATTCCTTGCACCAATACTTTCGCATCTTCTTCAATCCAAATTGACATTATTCATCGCCTCCAATAAGCGCAACAATCTTTTGCGCACCCTCCGCTAAATCATCAGCAGGGTGAATATTGAGGGTCGAAGCAGCTAGGATGGCCTTCCCTTCGTCGACGTTTGTACCGGCAAGTCGAACGACGAGAGGTACTTCGAGCGAAAGTGCTTCTGTTGCAGCAATAACGCCCCGTGCAATGATGTCACAACGCATGATGCCGCCAAAAATGTTGACTAAAATCCCCTTGACATTCGGGTCTTCAAGAATAATGGAAAATGCTGTTTGGACTTGCTCTTCGTTTGCGCCACCGCCAACATCGAGGAAGTTTGCTGGTTCTCCACCGTAGAGCTTGATGACATCCATTGTTGCCATTGCGAGACCAGCACCGTTTACCAAGCATCCAATGTTTCCATCGAGTTTGACATAGGAGAGTCCGGTTTCTTTTGCACGAATTTCCACATCTTCCTCCTCTGAAAGATCCCGTAGATCATCCCAATTCTTGTGGCGGAATTCGGCATTTTCATCAAATGAAATTTTCGAATCGAGTGCTACAATTTCGTCAGCACCGGTCCGTACCAAGGGGTTGATTTCGACCATTACACAATCTTCACGCACAAACATAGTGTACATGTTTGACAACATCTTGCCGAACGATTTCAGTGCAGCGCCAGACAGTCCAAGGGACATTCCAAGGTCCCTCTTTTGGAATCCTAGAAGGCCTGCATTCGGGTCGACTACGACTTTGTGAATGAGTTCTGGTGTGTTGTGAGCAACATCTTCGATGTCCATTCCACCTTCTGTTGAAGCCATAATAAGAACAGATTTGTTATCTCTGTCGACAAGAAGTGCCAGATAGTACTCATGAGCAATGTCACAGCCTGCTTCAATGTACAGGTTGCTGACAAGTTTCCCTTCATCACCGGTTTGGATGGTGACCAGAATGTTGCCAAGAATATTGGTGGCGTAAGATTCCACTTCATCTCTCGAGAAAGCGATTTTTACACCGCCGTCCATGACATGTTCTCGTGTCTCTGGATGGTAGAGCGTACCTTTTCCTCGTCCGCCAGCATGGATTTGTGACTTGACAGCTACCACTTTGCTACCGAGGGAGTCATAGGCACTTAGCGCCTGTTCTACGGTGGTGCAGTGGACTCCTTCAAGTACAGCGACGTTGTTTTCTCGCAGTAGGGTTTTTCCTTGATATTCGTGGATGTTCATGGTGCTCTCCAATCCTTCCAAAGTAAGGCCGTCTTTGAATACTTTGACGCGGCATTCGGGCCAATTCATCGAACCAGTCTCGTTGAGGTGCAGTGTTGAGATGTATTGATAGGTAATCGGTAGAAGGCCCAGCCATGCAAGTAGTAGTCTTGGCCGGTGGAGTTGGTTCTCGCTTACGCCCATGGACAAATTCGGTGCCTAAGCCCTTGCTTCCAATGCTAGACCTTTCACTTCTTGAACGGGTTGTAGAGGGCGTTCCCGAAGACTTGGTTGACGAAGTAGTCGTTGCAGGTGGGTATAAAGTGGACATGATTCAACAATATTTTGCAAAAGCAGATGTTGATTTTGATGTTCGAATCGTTCCTGAAGACAAACCTCTCGGTACGGGCGGCGCTCTTGGAAACTGTCGTGATGTCGTCAGTGGAACTTTTGCTTGTTTCAATGGCGATATCGTTTCATCTTTGCAAATTAATCCTTTGCTCGATTTACACAAGAAAAACGGAGGAATTGGAACGCTCGCATTGTGGGAGGTTGAAGACCCAACTCGATTTGGAATAGTTGGTCTTGACGAAGAGTCACGTATTACCCAATTCAAGGAGAAACCAACGCCCGAGGAAGTGTTCTCCAACCTCATCAATGCTGGTTCATACATCCTTGAGGATGATATCTTTGATTTCATGCCTAATGGGAAGCATTCTATAGAAAGGGACGTTTTTCCTCAACTCGCTTCCCAAGGTGTCTTGAACGGACAACAATTTGAAGGATATTTCATTGATGCTGGCACTCCAAGTGCGTGGTCGGATGCAGTGAACCGTTGTATCAAAGAAGGCCGCTTTCGGCGAGGACTCATCAATGGAAGTTCATGGTATGGCTCATCGGAAACTACCACATCAGATCGTGTTTCAGAATCAATGATTGACTCAAACGTTGTCGTTTCCAACAGTACAGTTCACCGTTCAACGCTCTTGTCAGGAGCGATAGTTGGCCAGAATTCTGTTGTTGAATCATGTCTTGTTGGCCGTGATGTTCTGATTGGTTCGAACGTGGAACTTCGTAATATGGTGATCGATCACGGGAGTATTATTCCTGATGGTACCTCGATGACTGACGGCCAGTGGCCTCAAACGGTCTGAATCAGTTCGGTTTGACAGAAGGGCTCAAATGCGTTTTGTTCTTGCCTAATACATGAACAAACCACTGATTGTTGTAAATTTTAAGACTTACGCATCTGCCAGCGGAGAGACTGCTGAGCATTTGGCTCTCGCTATGGAGGCGCATTCAAATGGACCTGCGCGAATGATTGCTGTTGTTTCCGCTTTTGACCTTGAAGCAGTCCGTAGAGTTGCTCCCTCTTTGGAGGTATGGACTCAGCACTTGGATCCAGTTGGGCAAGGTGGCTTCACCGGCTGGCTTGAGCCTCAAACTGCGCTTCACCGTGGCGCTCATGGAACAATTATCAATCATGCAGAACACAAAGTTTCGATGGAACATGTCGCTGCCTTGAAAGATCAACTTCCTTCTGATTTTCCTATGTGTGGCTGTGCAGCTGATGTCGATGAAGCAAAGAGCCTCGCTGAAATCGGTCCAACATTCATTGCAGTAGAACCTCCTGAACTGATTGGTGGCGATATCTCAGTTACCACTGCAGACCCAGCAATTGTCAGCGATACTGTGGCTGTTGTTAAATCAGTCAACGCCAATGTGCGTGTTCTTTGTGGAGCAGGCGTCAAAAACGGTGCTGATGTAGCCAAAGCCGTTGAATTGGGGGCAGAGGGTGTTCTTCTCGCAAGCGGTGTAACCAAAGCGAGCGATGTTCAAGCAGTTCTTGCAGACTTAGTAGCCAGCCTTGAATGAGTTTGCTGACAATTCAAGAAGGGCTTGTTCCTTTTTTCCTAACTCGAGATTCTCTCCTCCAGGGCAAAACTTGCGGAAGAAGCAAGAATTACAGGTTCTTTTGTTCTTGGCAAGAGGTAGGAGTGCTAGATTCCTTTTTCCACACTGAACGATTTCCTCCATCGCTTTCATGTCGTGTTCCAGTAATTGTTGCGACAGATGTATCGATTGAGAGGTTGGCTGGAAAGTGTCACACTTCCAAAACCCTTGCCTCCATCCAATTGTATGCAGTCTGTATGTCTCACTGGGTGCGTTGAACCCTTCATGATTAAGCGCCCAAAACACCATGGCATTTGCCTCATGTTCATCGTGTGCTTTGGTTGGAGACTTTTGCATGTCAAAGCGTACAAGATGCCAACGGTTCTGGATACGAATTGCTAGATCTGGAGAAACATAGAGTTTGCGAATCCCATGTAGAATGGGTTCGCTCCTGTCCAATACATACCATTGGGCATGCCTTCTTTTCAAAAGTTGCTGTAGAATTCTTGTTCTCCAAAGCAACCGATATCTGCTTCGAGCAAACTTGAGTAAAGCTTCTTTTGTATGTTCGGATATATGATGTACAGACTCGCTCAATTGATTCTCTAGAGAATATTTGAGTTGATTCTCTGTCAACAACATGGACCATTCTTTCCCTTCTTTAAGGTCTTCAAGTTGGTCCAGAAGTGTTTCTTTCATTGCTCTCAGCATCAAATCCCATGGTCGTTGGAACGATGCTGCCTTTCTGTTCGAGGACTTTCTCCTCATTCCATATCTCAAATACCAAGCACGTGGGCATTTGAAAAACAGGCTTTTACGGGTTCGACTCCATTCGATTTTTGATTCCATGCGTTGAACATTCTGCTCAACGGTTGTCAAAGATTCGGTCGTCAAATGACACCAATATTCATCATTGAAATAATTGCATTGGCGGTTGCCCAAATGGCCACTGGCAGAATGCACCATCCGGCAAATCGTGTGTAATCCTCGTTGCCGAGTTCACCAACCATCAGTGTAATCCAACCTCCGAAAGTACCGACCGTCCGCAGTAAGAGCACGACGGCACCTCCCAATATGATGATGAAAATCAATCCTAACACACCGAAGAAAATACCTGATATTCCACTCAGTAGTGCTGCAGATATTCCCTGTGGGAACAGCGACGGGAAAGCAAACCAGCCAAACCATCCGAGCCAAACACCAACCGTGACATCTCGTTGCATTTCCTCGACTCCTCTCCAATTACGGAATTTTTCAGGGTAAAATTTGTGCATGACTTTGGCAACGAGGTCAGCTTCGTACGGGCTTCCCCTGCGGGCGGTAACGATGCACATTTCTACGAGCCAAGCAAACATTGCAACATCGACCCAGTACAAGGAATTGGTCGGAATTGGCGCCAAGGTTGCAATTAACAGCGGTAGATTTACCAAAACGATACCAGCTCCACCTGCACCGACGATTGCCCCCATGTGAAGGCCAAGGGGAAGTGGGTCTTCCAGTGCCTCATATTCATCTCGTGGCAGCGTCAAGAAGAAAAGGAACAGTCCGGGCCCGAAAACAAGAGAAAAATAGGACCAAACACTTGTGCTGCCACCGTTGTTGATGCTCTCAACAGCAGCGATGATGTCTTCTGATGAGGCAGAGGGTGCGCTTGAGAACACAACTCGCATGGTCTTATCCAAGACGATAATCGAATCGGAAGTTCCATTCGGAGTGCTAGCAGTGAACGATTCATCAAGGTCCACATAGGTGGGCCAGGTCATGTTGTAGTTGTTTTTCAAAGCAGCAACATCAGTCGTGGTCGCATCCATGCCCGCAAGAACATGAGCCACTGCGATATCACCGCCAATGAGGTCTACCGTTTTGTTCAATTCGACGGATTGTTCCACCACATTCTGAGTACCGGGTAAAGCAACTGCGAGTACGAGTGCATCCTTCCCATCAAACATCTCTGAGATGAGGACCGGTTGCATATTCTCGTCGTACAGTTCAGTATCAAACACGAGAGCGTGGTCATCAATCAAATCGTTTGAACCAAGATTCGGTTGATCCATAGCAGTTGGAAGGAATGCAATTGTCATCAACAGCAATGCGATGAGAACAGGGGGCGGTGGCAATTCGTCCTTGCGAATGCAAAGATAGAGGAATCCAACTAGAGATGAAACGGTGGTCAATGACAACACAACCGATGAACTGAGAATCCCTTCATCTGCTTTTTCGACTCCAAATCGTATAATTCCGAAGGCATGGCAATCGCTGTTGAGGTCGCCAGAAACGGTTTGGACGCAAAACTCGAGATTGGCATCTCCCGGTTTCATTTTAGCAATACCAGACCACGCCCAAACGGTTTGATTACCTTCAATCGGACGGTCAATGCGCATTCTACCGGTTGATGTTTCAACAATGAAGTCTTCATCTTTAACGAATTTTTCATCGTATGCGAGTGGCCCCCATAGTTCCCATTTTGCAGACTTGACATCATCCACACCCCATGGGAACAGAGGTTCAAATTCAATGTGGGCTCTTCGCTCAGCGTCGACTACGACACGAGCCTTAGGCTCATACAGTTGGCCTTCCATGACAATGCCTCCACTGTTTTGTTCAAATGCGCCCCATTGGACTTGAATCGTGCTTCCTTCACAATTGTTTTGCGCTGAAACGGTAAGAGTGAATACATCACCTGCTTTCATCGAAAGGAAGACCTCTATGCGTTCTCCTGAGAAGTTCATGGCGGAGTTTGAGGTGCCGGTATTGACCACTTGGGACACGACGGAATCATAGACGGGCACACCACCTGCATCAACCGAATAGACCATCGTAAAACTGTTATCTGTGCCAAAGGCTGTTCTTTCGCAATATTGCGGCCCACCCACACTGTCGAGGTATGCCGACATAAACACGGTCATGTTGACTGTAGCATTGACAGGATTTTCGAGTGGCGGACTGCTTATTGAGAAAACCTGATTCAAGCCGCCGAATGAATTGACAGCCTGACTCCCAACGGCATTGTCTGTGCGTTGGCGTTGCAGAACTGCTTCTTCAGCATCAAGCCCTTCGACGAAGAGACGTTCCAATGGTTCGATGTCCCATTCCACAAAGCCGGGTTCGTAAACCGGGTCATTTGCTGCTTTCACCGCTCCAGATGCCATCACTCCGACAAGGAGTGCCAACATGACCAGTACGAGTTTCCGCTGTCGCATTAACATCACCACATGGTTTTGGTTCATGAAGGCAATGGCGTCATGAGAAAGATGAGTCAACCTCACAGAAGTAATTCTAAGGAGAGAATCGCCCACATGGCAAGCATTCCAAAGGTGATTGAAATCCCGTTGACTCCGCCTTTGGTCAAGTAGCCTCTGTTCTCAAAGACTGCGCCAAGCAAACTGTCCATTTGACAACCCAGCCATCCAATTATGGCCACAATTGCAGTTTTCATCAAACCGATTTGCATGCTGTCGTCACCGTTGTTGGCTACCATCCATGCGGCAAAGGCTAGAATTGCAATCATGCTTGAACCGAAAAACGCTGCCTTCTGTCCCGATGGAGAGAAACCACCGTTAAGCCCTGCTTCACATGGTTTCAACGTGGTGATCATTCGTACGTTATCATCGAGGCAACCAATTTCGCTAGCAAAAGTGTCGGATGCTGCTACGGCAACGGCTGCGCTAAACATCCAAATTCCATTGTACCAGTCTTCCGTGACGAATGCGAAGATGGCGACGAGGCCAGGTAGTCCTCCATTGGCAATGACGTTTCCATAACTTCGGTGTCCATCTTCTGATTCAGACATTCCTCGTTGCATTTTTTCGTCAAACCGCCATTTCGTGGCTTTGTGGGATGCGAGTAGAAATCCGAGTAAAATAAGCAACCAAGTCCAGTGGCCCATGCCTCCCACCACAAACCCAAGGGCTGCTGCTGCGATGATTCCTGGCTTATCGAGCATTTTCGCTCGTCCTGATACCAGAACCAAGCCGATGAGGAGGACAGAAGTCACGAGCAAGTTGCCCTGATTGAGACCTCCGGTAAGCACATCCATAGATATCCCTCAGTCACTCGGGTAATCTTCTCCTTGAAAGGTGCTTTCCTTCCGTTGTCCGGTAAAACCCGATTCCAATGCGAGAGCAGTTGGTAATATGTGGCGCGTGAATTGCCAGAGTGCTAAGATGAGTACAGACAGCCATACGATCGAAACCAACAGGCCAATGAAAATGTGGGCATCTACGAGAACAAGAGACAATGCCCATATCGAACCGTTCCAAAAGGAGTGCAATAACATTGCAAATACGAGTGCTCTCAAAGGCTGAATTGGAAGGGGAATTGCTTTGTCTGATGATGCAGACAACCAAGATGGTGGCATGGAGGGCTGCATGTGCTCAGTTACTGAATGCCTCATTATGTGTCCTGATGAATCGACGAGAACCCAGCTCTCGTTTGCAGGCGTTGTCTCGAATTGACTTTGATGATATCCCGGAAAGACCAACCGCTGTTTTCTGCTGTTCAGGTATGATCCAAT
>JABIWF010000007.1 GCA_018701175.1 Methanobacteriota archaeon | reverse complement strand
ATCAGAATTGCCATAAGCAGCGGATAACAACTCGGTGTTTGAAACCAACGATGAAATCGTGCAAGGCTAGGTTAAACATGCCTTCAAAAGGTGAAGACCGAAGCCACGTCTATGAAGGTGTCATTTGAAGCATTTGCGAAATGGCTCATTCCCCATCGGAAAAGGGTTCACGTTGCCGTATTCTTCCTCACGCTACTGATGATTCCAGGTGTACTCACCGCGCTTCAACCCATCGATATGGAATCGTATGAAATGGATTCTCCAGAACTTGAGGCACAATCCATCATCGATAATGAGTTCTCCAACTCAGAAATTATTCTTGGTTTCCTCGTTTCAGCCCGAGACCCTGCCAATGTACCGCCTATGGAAGAATGGACGCCCGTGCCGCGGATGAGCGACGGAGCACCCGATTATGCATCGTTGCCTAGTGCCAATCAGATGCTTGAAGCAGGAGAGCCGTGGGGTGGAATCAACGCTCCAACAGCGGGTATCATGAACCTCACATTGTTGCAGGAAATCGATTCAAAGGTTAACCTGGTTCAAGATCATCCGCTCAGCAAGGCAATGAAACCATTGGTGAACGATGTCACCGGTAATCAAGCTCCTGGGGCAATCTCATTGTCGGATCACTTCCGAGGTTTCATGAACGGCTCATCCATTCTTACTCAACCCGGCCTCACTACACTGGGTGTCGTCACAGAGCCGCCGACCAACTGGACCGATTGCGGCGTGTTGGAATGCCTCGAGTTTGATGATGAAAACGTCACACAGCAGCACATTGATTTGGCAGCGTCACGAATGGCAGAAGCATCCAACAACAATTTTCTACGATGGTTATCGCTTGACAGAGGATTTGTTGCCGACATGAATGCCCTTCAAACCGGCCCTGTTGGTGGCTCTCTAAACAGCGACGGCACATGGGAGAATGCATTCTATGCAACCGGCCGTTGGTCTGCTTCATCGACGTGGTTGCTCGTTCAATTCGACCGTGGAATGCTTGAAGAGATGGGTTGGGAAGTTATTTGGAAAGATTCACTCCAAGAAAAAAGCCTCGACTTTTCTGACGATGGTGTCAAAATCGGTGGGTACAGAATAGCCGACCGTTCTCTTGTCCTCCACCCCCCACAATACACTGAAGAATACTGTCTTGAGATGCAAAAAGAGGGGACTGGATGCTCCACGGAATGGTCGTATATGGACTTGGAAGGGCACTTGCGCTCCAACGACCGAACCACAATTACCCTTCTCCTTGGCCAAGGTGTCAACGTTGAAGTCAACAGAGAACTGCAGGCGAGCGCCGGCCTCGTGATACTGATGGGGCTTGCAATCGTCGGACTGCTCTACGTTAGCTTGCGAAGAGTGTCAGATGTTGTCATCGTCATGTTTGCGCTCGGAACTGCGTTGCTTTGGATGCAAGGATTGATTGGTCACTTCTCGAGCATTACCTCTTGGTTTGGCCTCTCCCTCATTGCTCGTTCTCAATTCTCAAATCTACTCCCGATTCTCATTCTTGCGTTAGGTATTGACGATTCGTTGCATGCACTTCATCGCTACAAAGAGGAGCGAGGTAACTCGGCGACACCTGAAGAGGCTGCTGAAACAACCCTCCAAAGAGTCGGTCGAGCGATTATGCTGACGTCTGTAACAACGATGGCTGCGTTTGCAGCGAACGTGTTTAGCGACATAGCAGTGCTGCGGTCGTTCGGAATCGAAGCCGCACTTGGCATACTCTCAGCGTTCATTCTCACTGGCCTTTGGGTCCCGTTGATTCGCCTTTCGGTCGATAATTGGATGCAGAAGCGGGACATGAACATCGATGAATCAGGTGATACGACGCACCTCGTACCAGAGCGCTGGTTGAAGAAAATCTCGCTCAAATCTGGAACATTCAAGAACTCTGTAATCATTGCTGGTGTCGCATTCCTCCTGACTGTTCCTGCTGCTTGGGGCATGGCTCAACTGGAAGGTGATTTTGCTGTCGAAGATTTCCTCGACGAGCGTTCAGACTTTGCTATTGGCGTTCAAGAAATATCACAACGGTTTGCCGATGAAGGAGAGCCTGCAAACTTGCTGATTGAAGGCGATGTTCTCGACCCTGATGTCTTTGCAGCCATCGATATATTCCGCCAAGATATGGATGATTTACCCGAGGGTGTTCCGGATAAGATCACTCGTCAACCCGACGGTACAATCGATATTCTAGCTCTTGACGAGATGGTTCTTGCTGCACAAGGTTCGCTTGTTCTTGATTCTACACCGTTCGAAGAGGCTGGGTGGCTTGTCAACGAAACTGGACACGGAATGAATTGTTCCGACGCCGGTAATGGACCGTTGATGGATTTGACAGACCGAGATTGCCTGTCGTTCTTCTACGGATTCCTCTCACTTAACGGCGTCCCTGGCGTAGGTCCAATCCCGGACATCCCTCCGAGTATTGTCGCACTTTACATCGCACCCGCTGTCGAGTTGGACCCGACACAGCCTTGGCTCGACATCAACGGTGAACCTGCAGCGTACGAACGTATGCTCATTCGTTTTGGCATGACCGCTCCGGAAGACTTCCCCGGCATGGCTGGAGGCATGGAAGAAGTATGGAGAGACTTGTCTTCGTTCACCAACCTCTCGACAGGTGACCGGCTTGAAGCCGGCGAGGAAAGCGATGACAAGCCCTTGACGTGGGTGATGACAACCGGGCGACCAGTGACCCGTTTCGTTGCCTCGACTACGATGCAAAACGAGATGCAATCCTCTCTGTTACTCGGATCCTTATTCGTCTTCATCACCCTCTCCATTGGTTTCAAATCCTTTAAGCAGGCAAGTGTAACATTAGTTCCGATTCTCTTGGTCGTTGTATGGTTGTACGGTTTGATGTACATGGCTGGCTCATCGCTCAACATCGTCACAGTAACCATCGCTACAATATCTCTAGGCGTAGGCATTGACTACTGTATCCACGTCACTGAAAGGTACCGCGAAGGTCGGGAATCGGGCGAGACACATGATGAGGCGCTCATCGGAATCGGTGGAGCGTGCGGACTAGCATTGGTCGGTAGTGCCGCATCGGACATCGCTGGTTTCAGCGTGATTGCTCTTTCACCAATGGGCTTGTTCAGTAATTTCGGCATCTTCTCTGCAGCGATGATTGCCTTTTCCCTCATTGCAAGTCTCGTTCTTACCACTGCGGCTTTAGGCTTGATTGCCCGTACACCAAATGTGGAGGCTGAAAGCAATGGACATCCGACGGCTTGAACTCAACGACATAGCATCGGGGTGGTCAATCAACGAACAAGGACTTCCCGGTACGGGACAAATCACAGAAGTTGAATTTGCCGACTTACTCAGTCTCTGTGAAGTGGCAGTAGGCGTATTCGAAAACGAAGAGATGCTCGGTTTTGTACTCTGCCTGTTACCCAAGACCCGTTACGCAAGCCTCAACTACGCTTGGTTCAATGAACGGTATTCTTCTTTCTTGTACGTTGATCGGATTGCTGTAGCTGAAAAGCATCGCGATAAGGGGGTTGGCTCAATCTTGTACGGATACGTCATAGAGCATGCTCGGCAAATTCCTTCACCGGTTGTCGCCGAAGTTAACTTAACACCACCAAATCCAGGTTCAATTCGCTTCCATGAGCGGCATGGTTTCAGCCAAGTTGGCGTTTTCAACCAAGCTGAAAAGTCAGTAGCAATGATGCTCCATCCTGTGAAAGGATTGATTGACTGAAAGAACGCAGTATTGTTTAAGACCATCCGCTCAAAAGTAAAGGCATGGATGACCTCTTCAGTGGAAGCCCAAGTGCTCCGCCTCAGAGCGTAGTTATTCAAGATTCTGAGCCTGCACAGCCTCCAAATCAAACATTCGATGCTGTCACACTCTCAGGCCAAACATCTCATTTCCAAAATGTTGCAGCACCCCAGCATGGATACCAAGTTCCACTCGCTGCGGGAAATAAACCGTCTCTTCCGATGTTGGGCATTTCAATACTGCTCATTCTGTTTTCAACCGTGTTTCCGTTTCTAGCCATTGATTCCTTCATGGGCGATGATGACCTCATCTGCTGCCTTCTATGCAACGGCAACGCAGCAGGATTCATTCTTATGGGAGTTTACTGTTTCCAGTATGGGATATGGGAGAAGAACGTTGGCAAGAATGTCTCAATGACATTCTCGTACATCATCGGTATCTTGTTGTTCATTGCAGCGGGAATCTTTGTCTTCCTTTGGTCCGTATTCACCCAAGATGCCTTGATCTGAGACCGCCTTTTCTACCCGCT
>JABIWF010000146.1 GCA_018701175.1 Methanobacteriota archaeon | reverse complement strand
CCCGCATCTCATTCAGTCACGCAGGTGAGAACCATGTTCACGCAGTGAACTAAGGTGAGAATCCTGCCCCCCGCATCTCATTCAGTCACGCAGGTGAGAACCATGTTCACGCAGTGAACTAAGGTGAGAATCCTGCCCCCCGCATCTCATTCAAGCCACATTCTCGGCCCGGTTCAGAACCCATTCAAAGAGAGAATCAAGGCTCGGAGCTAATGCTTTCGCATCTTCAGTCAGAGAATACTCAACAGTTACAGGCACGGTTGGGAAGACCTTTCGCTTCACTAAACCGTGACCTTCCAACTCACTCAATCGGCGAGTAATGGTGGTGGAAGAAGTGCTTGCACGCATTTTGATTTCTGAAAATCGCAAGGGATCCGGATCGCAGTTGAGTATGTAGAGGACATTCAGCATCTTTGACTTCGACAAGAGTACCAACAACTCATCCACTTGCGCTTTCCCCGAGTCACACATTCCTTGCATTCGCTCGTTCTGCTCTTTGGTCATGGAACGAGGTGGTAACATTCTGTTATCAAGAGACAAGTTACAACAGTGTTACAAGAAGTCACTCATGCCACTTCCGCCCTTATGTACGGGATGACATTCGCACGCCCTATGAGCAATGAATCTCAAGGCAAAATGATGAAAGCAATCGCATTCCAAAAATACGGCAAACCAATGCAACTGAAGAAAGAAGAAATGGCCTATCCGCACGGGTTTGAAGTGTCTTCAAACGTTGTCATTAAGGTTCATGCCTCCTCAATTAACCCAGTTGACAAAGCCCTGCTCGGTGGAGATCTGAAGATGGTTCGCCCAGTCGCTGCATTTCCTCACGTAATTTCATACGATGTAGCAGGCGTTGTTGAACAAGCAGACGGAAAGGGTGAGTTCGAAGTTGGGCAACCCGTTTTCGCCCGAATCTTTGGACATTCCAGTGACGGGGCCAAAACCCCTTGGTATCGTGGCGCTATGGCTGAATACTGTGCAGTACACACCTCAAATGTTGTCGCAAAGCCAGACAACATCAGTTTCGAAGAAGCCGCATCCATTCCATTGGTTGGAATGACTGCTCTCCAGTCCCTTAGAACAGCAGGTCTCAAAGAAGGAGATTCTGTCTTCATTTCCGGCGGCGCTGGCGGTGTTGGAACGATGGCCATTCAATTGGCAAAGCATGTGTTCAAGGCAAGTCGCGTGGTGACAACTGCTTCGAAAGGCGAGAAAGCCGACATGTGTAAAGCGCTTGGCGCAGATGAAATTGTCGATTATAAATCACAAAATTTCGCCGAACTTTATTCGGAAGACAGCAAAAAATTCGATGTCTGTTTCGACACGACCGCTGAAAGTCTCAACATGAGCAAAATCGTCAAGCAAGGTGGTAGCATCGTAACGATTGCAGGTATGCCTACGCTTGATGAAATCCGACGAATCGGAGGCACAGCCTGGATTCTCAAGTTGTTTATGAAGCGAAAGGTAAAGCGAAAGGAGTACAAAGCAGCACTTGCAAACAATGCTTCATGGACGTACCTGTTCCTCTCCCCAAGTGCTGAGGACCTCACTGAACTTGCAAATCACCTCACCAACGGCACCATCAAGGCTGTTCTCGATGGCACATGGGATTTCCATTCTGAGGATGAACAAGCAGGCTGGAACGGTGCTTTCACACGTTCGTTCTCTGGACGAGCCAAAGGCAAGTGCGTTGTCAAAATGATTTGATACAAGCAACTCAGTTCATTGTCGATTGACGGTAGAGTTACCAGTCGAACGCGTCGATACCGTTCAATACGAACCACTGCTAACCTTAAGTCGTGAATGCTTGGCTAATGGGCCTTTTCAAACGCGACTCCTGCGGCCAAACATGAATTAGAAGGACTCTTCGTTTCAAAAAGAACCATAGCTTGACCTATGAGGCAGAATTCCAAAAATTGGCTTCTGCTTCGGGAGGATGGTCAGATATTATTTTTGCAACAGCGACAAGTTGCTTCATCACATGGATGATTTGTTGGAGGTCTCCTTCTTTTTGGAAAGCGCCTCCGACAATCATTGAATCGGTAATTTCAAAACCGAATGGAGCAATACTTTGTTTCGTGTTGTAGATTGTAGATTTACGCTCTACTGTGAGGAATTGATTCACTGTGGCTGCATCTCGCCCTTGTACAAAGAAATGATTGTCAAAAAACTCGTCGTCAAGAACGAGTTCCTTCTTGTTTAAAAATTTGAAAAAAGGTACTTCATTTCCTTGATGGCTTATATTTAGATCCATGTTAAGGGGTTGCGGGAGATCTACTTCCAGCCTCACAGAGTGGGTGATGGGATGATCACGTATCGCCACCTTCTCTGCCAACACACGGCAATTGAATTGGTGAACTTTCCCGGTGAGTGTGCAAAGGACACTGCGAGCACTCTCGGGAGCTTGAACGCTGTTGAATTCGAATGCTAACTGGGGTGCAATTTGTTCCCAATGGCGTATGTATTCCTGATTTTCCTTTCCGATGAGGTTGAATACATCAAGACTCAACACAAGAAATGCCGTGATCACGAAGAGCAATATTGCCAGCATAAAAAAAAAGAAATACAAAGTGGGACTCACAAGTCTTCTAACTTTAGAGGCCATCTAAAGTTTAATGGGAGCCTTTTTTTGTCCCTACGCATCAAAATAAATTGAACTAGCGAAGTAGATAAACGAATAGCATATGTTCACGAGGGCTTCAACATAACTCCCTCGTGCATGAATTATACGTTCACAAGGATTCGCTATGGGCTCTCCATAAGGTACCGTCGTGAAGGGCCCACCGAGTACCCTTGTGAATAGGGATGTTGTGTACAAGATCAACCTGTATCCGTGGGTTCTCAGTGAGCCATATTGAACGATGGTGAGTGTACTGGCCGATTGAACACCCAAGCATGTAATCCAAATTAGTTTGAAAGGTCTTTGATTTTCTCAATCAGGTCCATTTTACGTAGTCGCCAAACACCGAAAGGTGTCATTGCTACGGCGATAAGAAGAACGCCTGACATCAGCTGCCATGCTACACTTGGAACAATCGTGACTGGGACAAAGAACTGCCACGAAGAGAACGATGCTGCAAGTCCAACAGCCCCACCGTAAGCAAACAGAACACCGACAATGCCACCAATGATTCCAATCAAGAGACTCTCGAACAACAGCATCGTTCCTAGACTACGAGTTGATGCGCCAAGAACCCGGAGAGTTGCCAGTTCAAAGTCTCGCTCAGCCACATTCATAATCATTGTATTGAACATAACTACGACCGTGAAAAGGAGTCCCAGATACATCATTGTCTGGAAAATTTGTGTTTGCTGGTCGAGTAAACTGTTGATTCCATTGAGGAGCGTTTGTCGTTCAACAATTCCAGTAGAAGCCTCGCCTAATGCCGAGTCAACCTCGACTCCTGACGGTAATTCAAGATAAATCGAGGTAGCGTTAACACCAAGAATTCCACTCAGATCATCTCGAATGAAATACATCGTACGGGCCAATTCTGCGTTCGAGATTCCTACAATTTCGACATCCAGTGGCGCACCATTGAGATTCACTGTGCGCTGGTCTCCAACCTGCCAGTCAAGGAAGTTCATGCTCCCCTCATCCATCATCACTTGCGTGATTGCTGAGTTTGCAGTGGGCGTGTTTCCATCCAGAACAGAAACTGAACGCATGCCAGCATCATATGAATCAAGGCCAACAAGGGTGAAAACTCTGTCAATTCCATCGCCATCTGCCACCGAGCCAAGCGGCATTTCGATAATCATCTCATATGAGGCACCGTTGCTGTCTGCCCAATCAACGACCGGACCCTCAGCGTCAGGCATGATGTAGACCTGTGTGTCCCAAGTCTGGTCGTCTTCTAGACCCCCAACGAACGTATCTTGAAGTCCAGCAGACATCATTTGAATCGAGCCAAAAAGCATCAATGAGATTCCTACAGCCACAAAAGTCATCGTGAGACGAATCGGTTTACGCACACTTGAACGAATCGAAAGACCGAGCGTTGTTGGCATCCATGAAGTCAATTTTCGAAGAAGATTGGAGCCAACCCGCATTTCGTTCTGACCGCTGAGAACTGCCAACGGGTCTAGACGGCTTGCCTTCCACGCAGGGAATGCCCCTGAGAAAAACACAACAAGCATGGTCGAGCCGATGACCGATAGAATCACTGAAGATGGTACCGTTCGTTCAACAATCGGTACGCCGACCAAATCTTGGTAGAAATCCAACATCCCATTCATGCCCACGGGCCCAGCGAATGCTCCAAGTGCACAACCGATTCCTCCAATCACCAGTGGTGCAGCGAGATAGCCAGTCATGAGCGATGAGCGTTTGACACCCAATGTTCGTAGCACTGCAATCTCTTTTGCTTGACTTTGCACCAAGCGCTGTAAACTCAGTACAATTGTAATCGCTGCAATCGAGGCAATCATGACGGTAAACGGAACGGTTGTTCGTTCGGTTCCTTCAAGATCTTGGCGCATGACTTCAACGGGTTCATTCTGTCCGCGATCACGCACTCGAGCATCCAGTTCTGATTCGGAAAGACTGGCATCAACCAACGCCTTCACAGCATCAATTTCCTCTCCTTCATACTCACTGGTGTCAGGCAAGTCAAACGACGGTGTTCCTTCAACATCCAGCATGATGATATTACTTGTACCGATGACCTCGCCCGTCAATCGAGCCATTCCAGCGTCTGAGAGGTAACCTACGACGTATTCGCCGGATTCTGGAGGGAATGTCCCCTCGGGAGCCATTAGTACATGCAGTGGATGGTATCCCATTCCGACAAGAGTGAAGTCTGCTGTCGCATTTCCCGCACCAATACTTACCGTATCCCCCAGATTGAGTTCAAGCGCCTCGGTCACGTGAGCATCGATAACAATCTCATCAGCAGAAATTGCTGTTCGGCCTTCTGAATGCCCTTCAGGCATCCAGACACGGTCAGCATTGGCGCCGTCAGGAATTCCATGCCATAGAGAATTGATGATGTGTTCACCGGTGTCGTTGGTGTAGAACATCGCACCTTGGGTCACAGTACGCCCTTCGCATGAGTCAAGGGACTGAGCAACCGTTGAGGAATCCCAAGCAGTTGCTAACGCAGCACAGAACGAATTGACTTGTTCCGGCGTCCAAGCAGCGCTGCGGTTGTCAATCCACAAGTCGGCAAGATTCGCACCACCTTCATCATCAGCTTGCATGGTATCGTACATGCCACCAAGATTGTGAGCATAGCCGCCAAAGGTGATGCCGGCAAAAACGCCGACAAAAACCATGAGTACGACGGCGAAAAGTCGTAACTTCGTTCGCCACAGGCTTCGTGCTAAACGTTTGTTGAGAAGAGCAGACATGGTAAAACCTCACTCTGAAGAATCGTTGTTTGTCTGTTCATCGGAGACAATTTTTCCACTGTCGATTCGGATGACTCGGGTTGCATACTTGACCAAACCCTCGTCGTGTGTAACGAACACTGAGGTGATGTTTTCTTGCTTACAGGCATTCACCAATGCTTCCATGACTTTGTTCGAAGTTTCGGTATCAAGATTGCCGGTGAGTTCGTCTCCGAGTAAGAGTGTTGGGCGCTTAGCAATGCTTCGAGCAATCGCTACACGTTGTTGTTGTCCACCGCTAATTTCCCCTGGGAAACGGTTAATTTCGGCTTCAAGACCGACGAGTTTCAACAATTCTTTCGCCCGGTCAGAGTCTTTTTTGCCCGCCAATTCTTGGATGAGGAGAATGTTCTCAAGAACCGTGAGATCTTGCAGGAGATTGAAAAATTGGAACACATAGCCAATATTCTCTCTTCGGAAAGAAGTCATTTTCTCTGAATGATTACGAGGAACTGTATTCATTCCCTCCGTTTGATTG
>JABIWF010000047.1 GCA_018701175.1 Methanobacteriota archaeon | reverse complement strand
TTGAATGCCTCTTGTGCATCGATGCTCCCCAAACAAACCCGCCAACAAACACGAGAATTGTCGTGATGACGTGGAGCAGGAGTGCATCGTATATGTTTGCAAAAGCGAGAACAGACAGCGATAGACCCGACAAGATGCCAGAAGAAAGCGATATTCTGTTCCATTTGGAATCTTGTTCTTCGACCATGAGGCTAAATCGGTACGCAAGAATACAAATCACAAGGCCCGTTATTGCTAAGCCAGTGGTGAACACCACTCGCTCAGGTCCGGGATAATCCGATTCCGATACGAAGAAGGGGATTGCTCTCGCATTGCCGCTGAATGCGTGAATCGACATTGAAGTTACGACCGTCGCCAGTGGGAGAAGCCATCCAAGGCGAATGAGCATTGAATCGGACACTTCGATTCCTGCAACTTGAATTCCGTTTTCCGTATTCAAACTCACTGTAAGAATTCCTCCACAGTGTCTCGAATACAGGTTTCAAATGATTCCCACTCAATTCCGAGAACATCTGTGGCCTTCTTTGATGAGAAATTAGCATCGCCTTCGAAATAGCCCTTGACGGCCTTACGGGTCATGCGGCGTTGTGCTCCAAACAGACCCATTAGCCAATCCTGAAACACGACAATGAACATCAGTGAACGGGGAATTGCTCGTCGAGATGCCTTGGTTTGAGGGAACTGGATTTTGATCGCCTTGCAGACTTCGGCGATGGTTTTGTTTTTGTGTGGTGCAACGATGAATCGCCCTTCTGCTTCATCGATTTCAAAGGCGAGGCGGTGTGCCTTTGCCACATCTCGCACGTGAACAATCGGAATTGGTATTTTGGGAACAACTGGAAACTTACCTGCCATAGCGTCGGGGAAGTAATCAATACTTGGTGTTGGCTTGACAAATCCACCACCCAAAACACCTCCTGGGTTGATGACACGCAAATCAATTCCAAACTGCTTAGCCAGTTCCCAAGCCCGTTTTTCAGATTCCGTCTTGGCAACGGTATACGGGGAATAACTGCCGGATTGCCAATCGTTTTCGGTTTTTTCACGTCCTTTCGGAGTACTGCCGATTGCGGCAACACTCGATGTATAGATAACGCGAGGGATTTTCGCTTCGTGGGCAGCATGGAGCAGATGGGTCGTTCCTTTGACAGCGGTGTCGATGATGATGTCGGCCTTATCCGAGTTGGAGTAGACTGTTGCGGTGTGGAACAGTGCATCACAACCGAATATTGCTTCCCTCCATCCGTCAGCATCCAACACATCAGCCTCAACCAACTCAAGTCGGTCTTCACAGTTCAAATCCACTGCATGTTGGCGGACATGGTTGACTTTAGTCGGGTCATTCAAATCTCGAACTGAGCCGATGACGTTGTAGCCATGTTCGAGTAAATCCCGGACAATGTGATTCCCCACGTGACCGTTCACCCCGGTGACAAAAATCCTCTTCGAAGGTGCGGACTTGACTGCTGCCATACTCCCCGGACATGAGATTTGGACTTAACTTTGAAGTGCGGTTGTTCACACCGCTGGTTGAATCCCATGCCAATTCGCCTGTACGACACTCGGAGGAGAGACAAAGTTGAATTCTCAACCATGGAGCCTGGAAAAGTCTCGATGTATGTCTGCGGCGTAACCGTCTACGACCGATGTCACTTAGGGCATGCTCGTTGTTACCTCGCCTTCGATTTGATCCACAGGTGGCTTGAAAAATCCGGCTACGATGTTCATTATGTTCAAAATTTTACCGACATTGATGACAAAATTATCAAGAGAGCGAACGAAACGGGCGGTGATTGGAAAGCGTTGGTTGACGAAAATATTGTGACCTACTACGAAGACATGGACGCATTGAACATTCTACGGGCAGACGATTACCCGCGTTGTACCGATTATGTCGATGACATGATTCGAATTACACAAGACCTCATCGAAAAAGGCCATGCTTACCAAACCGATGAGGGTGTCTATTTCCACATCGATTCTGCACCAGAGAAATACGGTATGCTTACCGGTCAAAACATCGAAGCAGTCCGCTCAGGTGCAGGCGGCAGAGTTGGCGCAACCGGTTCTGCAAAGAAAGATCACAAAGATTTCGCTTTGTGGAAATCAGCGAAACCAGATGAACCAACATGGGAATCTCCTTGGGGCCCAGGTCGGCCAGGTTGGCACATCGAATGTACCGCAATGTCGATGGATTATTTTGGTGCGCAATTTGATATTCATGGTGGCGGACATGATTTGCGGTTTCCCCACCACGAAGCTGAAATTTTTCAGGGTGAATGTCATACTGGATGCAGTCCAGTTGTCCATCACTGGCTGCACAACGGATTTGTCAATATCGATGGCGAGAAAATGAGCAAATCATTGGGTAACTTTTGGACCATTCGAGACATCCTTGAGAAAATCGATGCCATGGTGCTTCGTTTCTCTCTCATCAATGCCCACTACCGTTCACCCATTGACATGAACGAAACCTTACTGAAAGATGCGGAAAGGAACTACAACCGATTGCTTGAGACGTATGTTCAAGTCTTGAAAGCTGCTTCAAGTTCTCCAAACCCAGTTGACCTTCCTCACGCTGACATCACAAGCCAACAGCCTTTCTCCCGTTCACTCGGCCTTCTTGAAAAGATGGGCGAGGGATTTGCGCAGGCCATGGACGATGATTTCAACAGCCGTGACGCCATAGGAAAGGTGCTTGGTGCTGTTCGTCAAATAGCGAAAACCATGGACAGTGGCCTTGACGATACGGATCGACACGCCTTTGCCCACTATGCTGTCGATTGGCTGGAAGAAACAGCAGGTTCAGTTTTAGGAGTGCTTCCTAGCCGTGAGATGGCACTGGCTGAACCAGTGGAAGACCCACGTCGAGCAGAGGTGGCCGAACAGGTCGAACAGTTACTTGTTGCTAGAAGTGAAGCTCGTTCATCCAAAGATTGGGGCAAGGCCGATGAGATACGTGATCAACTCAACTCGATGGGAGTCGTTGTCGTTGATACACCAGATGGACCTTCGTGGAAGCTCGAGTGAACTCACTCTTCTTCGTTCGCCGTCGAACTCGACTTGAACTCCATTGGAGGTGGGGCTGGTACAAACCCTGTCGATTCCTTTTCTGTATTCACAGCACCATCGAGTGCGTCGTCATCCCACATCTTTTCGATGTGAGCCTCTTGACTCAAGTTCAGTTCGTCACCACCGTTTCGACTGAGGAAAAACAATCCTGCAGCAATCACGGCAAGAACTCCAACAAGCAGGTACTTGGCATTACTTTCATCCGATTCTCCGGAGGTTGAATCTGCATCGGAGTCTCCTGATGCGTCGGTTGTGTCTGTTCCGTCGGTTGTGTCTGTTCCGTCGGTTGTGTCTGTGCCGTCGGTTGCGTCTGTGCCATCCGTCGTGTCTGTTCCGTCGGTCGTACCGCCGCTGTTGCCACTGTTTCCACCTGTATTGCCAGCGTTCGCTGGGTCGGTTGTCAAGTCGACATTGACGCCGTCACGGTCTCCATCTGCATCCATTGAGATGTCGTAGTAGGCGTAGAGTTTGGACAAGTCGACGTGTGTATTGGCCCATGTCGAACGGTTGATGACGTCGAAGTACCGTTCATCTCCGGTGGTGAAAATTGGGTCAACCGTCATGTTCTTCAATTGAGAGACTCCAGTGTTTGCAGCGTTCTTTCCGTCGAATTCTGTGTCGAGGTATGCTTGAACATCAGCATCGGTTTCCCAGGCGACGTTATCGGGCGCAGACCAGTGTTGGCGAATGTCAGAAACATCGTTTCGCATAGCCATGGCCATGCCGGATTCGATGCTTTCCCAAGTTTGAGAGCCGTCGACTTCAGACATCGAGGTTACATCAATCGCCTTCGAGACGCCTCCACCAGTGATTGGTTCCCAATCGTCTTGGTTGATGGCAGTCATGATGTCGGTATCTCCGAAGACTGCCTTTCCTTGAACCACAGTAAGTCGGACATCAGCATCAATAGCTTCAATCAAGTTACGGTAAGGGTCATCGTGGAAGGTGTCCATCACGACGATGTCCGCATACATTCCTGCCTTGAGTTGTCCAACAAAGGGATCCCAGTTTGCTGCTTTAGCAGGATTGCTTGTGACCATTGCAGCTAGTTCGTAGTTTGTGAAATACGAATCCATGACGTCTTGATTCCATAGGTCAGCCACTTTGAGTTCATGCAGGTTGTTCTTTGAACCGCTTGGGCCCCAGTCTGGCGCTAGAGAGATGGTGACGCCTGCAGCATCTGCGGCTCGGACATTGGTCGTGTTACCGTAAAGGAGGAGGTTCGAAATTGGCGACCATACCAAATCTGCTCCGACGGTTGCCATCTTATCGAATTGAGGGCGGTCAAGTGCTGTTCCGTGAATGACAACGGTTTCATCCATGATGAGTCCCTTGTTCCATAGAGCGTCAAATTCGGACTTACTGCTGCTGTCCACACCTTCCGCCAAATGCACGAACCAAGCGTTCAATGAGCCGGATTCATTTTGAGAAATTAAATGGCTTCCAGTATAGTCGTCATCTGCAGCACCGCACACAGCACAGGTTGAGATGCCATCTTGTCCGAAGTTGTACAATTCGACGTTGCGAGCCAACATGCTGTCCCATGCTGATGTGCCTGAACCCGGTGAGCCTTGTATTGCAGTCACTCCACCGGCAACGGCTTGAACTTCGGCATACTTCATTTGTTCACTTGCCATTCCCCATCGGCTGTTTTGTTGAATGTTGTTTTTCATCCAAGTGATACTTGGGCCGTAATCGTAATTGTTGCCCCATTGGTATCGGTTGGTGTATCCACCTTCATCTGAGCGTTGACTTTCACTCAAGTGAACATTGAAGTCCCACAATGGGATGTGGTTGTAGTGAACGTGATTATGCAAGTCAATGAGACCCGGATAGATGGTTCCGTTGGTTTCGATGATGACCGCATTGGTGAGGTCAGCGGTCACAGGGACTGATGAACTCGAAGACCACACGCCTTCGATCTTACCGTCTCGAACCAATACATTTCCTTGGTTAAGAACACTGTTTTCGCTCTCCATGGTGACGACTCTGCCTTTGAGGATGTAGGCGTCGGAACCTGCTTCTGGAACCTTGAAGCATTTTACGATGTTGAGGGCAACGGTTGAATCAGCGTCACCTGGGCCCCAGCCTGGAGAAGGGTCGACTTCGATTGCGTTTCCAGAGGAATCAATCACGATCGAGTTGCCGTAAAACCCGAATTCTTTAGGAATCGTCATCGAGTTGGCGAGCGTGTTTGAAGTGTCGGTAATCGATACCGTTTCCTCTTCGAAATAACTCAGTACAATGTCGGAATCAGCACTGAATACCACGATTCTTTGGTCAGGGTCAATCACTGTATTCCAAGCGAGTTGGCATGGTGGACTACCCGATGTTGAGCTGAGTACCCAATCCGACACGTTCACTGGTGATGAACCGGTGTTCCACAATTCGATAAATTGGTCAGAATACTTGCCATAGTCACCATCGTTGTTCCAATCAACGGCGTTGTAGATGTTCGCATTGGTTGCGTTGGATTTGAGTTGGTTCGGACTTCTGAAAAGTTCTGAGACTACGATGTCGGAATTTCTTGCATCAACTTCGGCGACGTTGGCTTGTTCAAGTGAACTTCCATCGGCAGGAATCAAGGGTGCAAGAAACAAAACGAGGACAAGCAGTGTCGTCAGTTGGGCTAGGCGCATAGAATGGCGTTCCACAGTGAGCACATGAACTCGTCGCTTTGGTGGTTTGGAACGAACATGTTGAAGTATCGCCGATTTTGAAGGGAATATATGGCCACAGTAGAGATTCTCGAACCTAACTTTTCTGACATTATCGACAACAATTCACTCGTACTGCTCGACTTTTGGGCGGAATGGTGTGGGCCATGCAAAGCCTACGGTCCGGTCTATGAGCGAGTATCCGAAGAGTTCCCAGATGTCGTTTTCGGTAAAATTGATACTGAAGCAGAGCCAATGCTTTCTCAATCGTTCAACATACGCTCGATTCCAACTACTGTTGCTTTCAAAGATGGCATCGGTGTTTTCATGCAGCCAGGAGCCCTCCCGGAAGATGCTCTACGTGACTTGGTCGTCAAACTTGGAGAACTGGACATGGATGAAGTCCGTGCCGAAATGGAAGCGCAAAAAGCGGCACAAGAATCTCAATCTGAGTGAATCACCGGCCGATTCAAACAGCCGGTGTGTTCAAGAAACATACCCTGTCCCATTGTATCATGAACTTCCGCCCGTGGCTGATTTTGTTCGTAATGTTGACAACCAGTTTGTCCGGATGTTTCGGCGAACAACAGATTGACGAAGGCGGCATAGGCACATCATACGATGTTTATCCAGAACCTTGGGATCGCAGTCAAATGCAATACGATGATTCCGACATTTATTCTCGTGTGACACAAAACGGCTCGTACCCCATCGATGCAGTACAGTCCGTCTATGTAGCAGTTCCAAGCATCACTGCTGCTGATGGCGGATCCGGTTTGACCGGTGGCGCTGAAGTCCACCTTGGACTTTGGATGCCGGTGATTGACGGATGCGACTGGACTGCTGCTAATCTTTCAGCGGAATGTCAAATCCCAGTCATTGCTGAAGTCGGGCCGTACTACAACGATGGAGATGTTGACGCTCTCACTCCAGCAGACCGACTTGGTAAGTTCCTCATCGAAAATTACGTGCCTCACGGATACGGAGTCGCACAAGTTTCTGTGTTTGGCACCGGAGAATCAAACCACTGCATGGACCTCATGGGAACCGACGAACAACGCGGTATCGACGCAGCTGTGTCATGGCTCGGAACTCAACCATGGTCCAACGGTAAAGTCGGAATGATTGGAAAATCATACGACGGCTCCACACCTTGGCAAGCAGCAACGTTTGGCAATCCTCATTTGGCTACCATTGTTCCAATGTCTGGACTCATTGGTGTTCACGAACTCATGTGGCGTAACGGTAGTATGGAAGCCCGTGGTATGATTATGCATAACGGTGTTTACGGCTCGTTTGGTGTTGATGGTGATGCAGAAGACCCAGAGAATCTCTGTGAAGGATATCTTGAAGGCTATGTCAACGGACCTGCCGCATATCTTTCTGGCGGCATGGTAGACTATGCAGGCAATACCTACTGGACTGAACGTTCGTTCCTTGATCGAGTTGTTGAGAACTATCAGGGTTCGATTTACATCATTCAAGGCATGCAAGATTGGAACGTTGATCCACACATGGCTTTCCCGACGCACCAATTGGTTGAAGCGGCCGGTATTGAAACCAAAACGCTCGCAGGTCAATGGGCCCACGATTATCCAGATCGCAAAGTCGGGCATGAAGCACTTCCATCTGGCGAAGGGGCTGAGGCTTACCCGTACACGCTCCGCTGGGATTGGGCCGATGAGATGCTCTACTGGTTTGATTGGTATCTCAAAGGCGAGGGCCGTGCACCAACCTTGGGAGTTGAAATGCAAGACAACCGAGGTGGCTGGAGATTTGAGGCCACCTATCCTGCAGAAGATACGTTCTACATGGAAATCGGCGCTGCAGACATGAACCCAAGCGGGGCTTCGATGGTTACGACCACAGAAACAATCACACTTTCCTACGGTCCGTTCGAAGAGGATGTCTACATCGCAGGCATGCCTACCTTCCATATTCCAATTACGACGCATACAACCAACGGGGCTCATGCTTATTTGGAGATGAGTGACGATTCAGGAATGCGCCTTGGTCATGCCGTCATGGATTTCAGATTCGCTGACGGTGGCCGTGATGGAGACGTCGCTCTCGGTGCATTTGTTTCAGTGACTGGCCTCATGGAATTCATGCCAATGGATATCTTCCTCTCTGCGGGCGAATCCATCCAAATTACAATGTCACAAACCGGTCAGGATTACGTTCCTTCTCCAGGTGCGATTGGTGGATATTCAGTCAATTGGGCGGGCGCTACGCTCACCCTGCCGTTGGTGAATCGGACATGTGCCGATCTCTTCCAAGCTCCAATGCATGATTATTCGGTCGATGCAGCACGGTTGTGCTGATCAGTCGAACATTGTTAGAATATCGCGGAACAGCGTCTGAGCATGTCCTTCACTGCGCTCAACCAATCTCTTGACAATCAATTCAGGCGTTGAACGTGCAAGGTGGTTTCGCTTCGGTGTTCGGTCGACCATCAGTTCCAAATTGGCATCTAAACCTGTGGCCTCAATACCGTCGACTCTCAAATCGTTGCGTCCCGTAGCCTTGAGTATTGCAGGAGCAAGGTGAGTTACCAGCATCATTGTCGTGTCGTTTTGGGCTTCTGCAGCAAGCAGCATGCCTGCAATGATACGAGCGCCTGCGCCCGGCTCAGTGATTGCTTCCAGTTCATCAGCAAGAATTAGTTTCGGCGTGGGATCACTTACGACATTTGCGAGCTCTACGAGGGTTTGTTCAAGTGCACCCGCACTTTGAGTTCCACCGGCCTTGGCAAGAATATGCATTGCATCGACCTGCCCAACACGCGCAGATTTAGCAGGGACTGGAAGTCCCATGTGTGCAAGAATACAGGTATGTGCAAGCAGTTCAAGCAGCGTTGTTTTACCACCGGAATTCGCACCAGTGAGAAGTGCAAGTGACTGCTGGTCACCGTTTTCACCGGCGTCTCCTAATCCATAGGTGACCGGGTCTGGTTCACAGCCGAGCAACAGGTGTCGTCCTTCTTCGATGTAGATTCCATGTTCCACAAAATCAGGAAGTACACACTCCCTGGCCTTGGCCCATAGGGCGATGCAAACCCACTGGTCAAATCCGATAAGGGCGCGAACAGCATCTTCACATCGTGAACGAAGTGGACCAAGTTTCTGTGCGAGCATGAGCATGTGTTCAGTCTCTCCAGTCTTGAGTTTCTGCTCCAGCGCTTGGTCTATTTCATCGATGACTTTCCTGTTGATTTTGGCTGGCCATTGTGATGCAAAGATATCGTATGGGCACCTGACTCCCGTACCATCCAATGTTTCCACCATCGATTGTTTTGCCTTCTGCATCGCCTCAGTGATGACATCACTGGTTGCTTCCTGTAATTTTCTCTGGAAGGCTGCGCCATCTGAAAGTGCTTCAAGCAGTTCCGCACCGCTCAAGTTCATTTTGGCATCATCCATGGCTTGGGCCACTTCATCGTTGACTTGTCCTTCCAGCCCTTTAGCGACTTTCCACAGCGTGTCCTTCACATCAGCAATGATTTCGAGATCACCTTGGTCATCTATACTTTCGAGAATCTCTGGTAAGTGCTCGAGTCCAGTCACAATTGAGAATAATTCATCGATGAAGGGGTGAGTATCTGTCGATTCACGAGACATTTTCACGACGTCCGCTACGACGGTTAGAGTACGAAGGTTTTGACGAAACCAGTCGATTGTTCGCTCAGGTAGAATCAATTCGCTTGATGCCGTTTTTGGCAGGATGACCCATCCATCTGGTGCTTCGTCCGGTGCGCCCGAACCAATCCATGTTACCGATTTGAAGACGGTGTAATCTTTCCATGTTTCTCCTTCTCCCGGTTGCAAGACCCTGCACCATTTCTTGAATGAGTCCAACGGTTCTTTACTGACGACCACTCGTTCATACCGTTCGTTTGCAAACCGTGTTTGACGCAGGTTGTGAAACAGACCCGACAGTGTGGACATACGTTCACTGTTTTGATGTTGATACTGCATGGAATGGCTGACTTTGAGCCGTCGTTCGGCAGGATTCTCCACAGGCATCAAGAGTTGCATTCTTTCACGGGTGGCCGCACACGATGCGAAGGTGACAATGTCTTGCAGCAGCGCACGGTGAAGTTTCTCTGCTTCTTTCGTTGCGAGAAAAGAACCGGATTGACCCGCTATCATTCGGGCAAGACTCAAAGCCCTTTTTGGTGACACGCCATCGATTTCGGCAATACGGGCTATGTCACCCGATTTTAGTGATGCAATTGCTTCTTCTTCTCCACCAAAGTGTTCGGTGATTTTCTGTGCCAGTCGTTCGCCGACACCGGGCAGTTTACTGAGAACCATACGCAACATCGTTTGTCAAGGGCTTTTGAGGATATTGCTCAAATGGCTTCAAGATTATCGAATTCTTAGCACCCGTCACCTTTGGCCAACTGCTCGTTAACCTCAAAAGATACAGGGCACAGGCAGAACTGGTGCGTAGGGTTGAATCAAGACGGCTCAGAGAATCATGGTCGCTCGAAGTTTGAGTTCAACATTGTGTTGAGTTCAACCGTTGCCGTCTCTCTTGTCTTCCTTTTTGTTTCCGCTGTATACAGTGGTGCGGTTATCGAAATCGTTGAAGATGATGACCAACTTTCAGCGCTCCGTGTCCCGGTTTGGGAACGAAACACCTTACCTTACCAGACCGATGGCGAATTTGGGGTTGCTCTTGAAGTCGGGCCGTATGAATTGTTACCAACTGAAAACGAATGGAGTTCAACACACCATTTTGTCGAGTATGCTCTTCCAATTGAAGAAGGTGGAGCTGCCCCTGATGATGCTGTCATCAGTCTCGCTGTATGGCGGCCCAATGTACCTGATGGTGTCAAAGTGCCAGTCATTGCGGAATTTGGACCTTATTTCCAGGAAGCATCGGTTGAGACGCCCACCATTGAAGTTCCAGGGACATGGCTTGGTCAGATGATTATTGACCAGATCCTTCCTCATGGCTTTGCCTTCGCCCAAGTCTCAGTTTCAGGAACAGGACGCTCGAACCATTGCATGGATTTGATGGGTAATGCTGAACAACTTGGCAACGATGCTGCAGTGCGATGGCTGGCGGAACAAAATTGGTCGAACGGCGCAGTTGGAATGATTGGAAAATCATACGACGGTAGCACACCTTGGCAAGCAGCCATGTTTGGTGCTGAGCACGATTACCTCAAGACCATCGTACCTATTTCTGGATTGATTGGTGTCAAGGAATTGATGTGGCGCAACGGTTCTTCCGAAGCGAGAGCTCCGATTATGCACAACGGCGTTTACGGTTCATACGGATTGGATGGCGATGAAGAGGATTACCAAAACCTCTGCCCGGATTACATCCTCGGCCCAGGTACAGGCGTTGCTGCGTACATGTTCGGCTCGGAAGTGGCCGGCGATTACTGGGCTGAACGGTACTTCCTTGAACGGGTTTTGAACAATTACCAAGGCAGCGTTTATCTGATTCAAGGCATGCATGATTGGAATGTCGACCCACACATGGCGGTGCCGACAATGAATGCTCTCAAAGACGCTGGAATCGATGCGAAGGGATTGTTTGGTCAGTGGGACCATGACTATCCTGACCGTCCAGTTCAGTTGGATGACCGGTCGGATTTAGGCGGCCGTGGCGGGGAAGCGTTCCCCGAAATGATTCGCTATGATTGGATGCAAGACCTCCTCGAATGGTTCGATTTCTATCTGCGAGATGTTGGCGAACAACCGGGCCTTTACATCGAGATTCAGTCCAATCAAGGCTCATGGAGACTCGAAGACCGGTATCCTCCAAGCGACACGGTCGAAATCACCTTTGATTTAGGTGGTTCAATGGAGAACATAGGAGGCGGGACGACGGTATTCCCTGATGCGAATACTGGACCAGTTTGGCAATCTGCTCCACTTTCAGAGACCATGTATGTTGCAGGCACACCTCGACTGCACGTTGATGTCACCACTGCAGCCGTCGGCGGGCAACTGTATGCTCTGCTCGAAGAATGTGATGATTCGGATAATTGCATTCACATCGGTCATGCCATTATGGATTTGCGATACCATGCAGGCGGCGATGATATTCAGTCATGGACGCCTGTTGTTGAAACGATCAATGCAAAGATGGAGTTCATGCCTCTCGGTGCCGAGATTCTCGAAGGCCATACACTTCGACTGAGTTTACTTTCAACGGGTGAAGATTACTTGCCAGCAAGCACCTCATCTGTCGTGTTTGTTCAAGAAGGTGAATCCTCGACGCTCCAAATGGATACATTCGTGCCTGCCGATAAAATCTACTTTACACCGCCTGAATGCCTTCACGAACG
>JABIWF010000143.1 GCA_018701175.1 Methanobacteriota archaeon | reverse complement strand
TTACATCACTTTTCATCCGTATGGTTGAAATGGGGAACGCGACAGGCGAGAGATAAGCCGGGGTGGCGTAGTTGGTGGCGCGTCGGACTCATAGGGCAGCCTACAAGGCAATCGTATGACGTGCAAACCCCTTGCGGTGTCTGAGACATCCGAAGGTCGCGGGTTCAAGCCCCGCTCCCGGCACCATACAATTCACATGGCGTCGGCACGAACGAGTTTTGTTCACACCAAGATGGCGAACCCTTGATGTGCCGCCCTCTTTTAGCCGAGTCATGGTTGATGTCCCCCCAGCAGGCCAGAGGGTCAAAATCGAAGTGGAATCCCGTAACGGGAAAACACTCATCGAAGGCGTAGTGCTGCATCCTGCCGCAAAAAATCACTTGACTGTCAAACTTGTCAACGGATACAACGCAAGTTATCCTCTCGATGAAGTCACTTCCATTGAGTTGCTTCCAAGTAAAGCAGTCCAGAATACGACTGAATCTGTACAACAAGAAATTGAGACAAACGAATCACTCCCACGTGTGCGAATACTCCACACCGGAGGGACTATCGCATCCAAAGTCGACTACACCACTGGCGCAGTAGTAGCTCGATTTGAGCCCGAAGAAATGATTGCAAGCCTACCAGAATTGGCTCACATCGCTAACATTGAAGCGGTCAAACTTGGCAATATGTTCAGCGACGACATTCGCCCACAGCACTGGAATACCATGATTCAAGCATCAAAGCAAGCATTCGATGACGGATGCGATGGCGTAATCGTCACGCATGGAACCGACACATTGCACATCTCTTCTGCGGCAATGAGCTTCGCATGGGGCGGCAAGGGTGAAATCCCTCCAGGGCGTATTGCTTTTGTCGGCTCTCAACGCTCTTCCGACAGAGGCTCTTCTGACGCTGCGGAAAACCTACTCTCTGCCGTCCACTGGGCAGCCTATGGTCCAGAGCCATGTGGCGATGCAGGTGATGGAGTTGTTCTCGTGATGCATTCGACCAATAACGATGGAGAATGTGCCGTCTATCCCGGCACTGGAGTTCGCAAACTGCACTCGTCTCGACGCGACGCATTCCAACCGGTTAATTGTGAAGCCTTGGCCCACATCACCATCGACAACGGTGAATTAAGTCATGCCACCACCGAACATTACGATGCACTCCGCCTCAGCAGTTCCACTCGCCCGGTTTGCATGCGCCCAACAACCTACGAAAGAAGTACGAGAATTGCTCAATTTATTGCTGGCCCTTGGCTTCACTCAGAAGAAATTGAAGCCATTGTTCAAACCGGTGTCCAAGCCATTGTGATCCAAGGAACTGGACTGGGACATTTACCAATCGATGACCCAGGTAAGGACGCACCTGAAAACACCAAAGTTTGGCGAGCTCTCACGCGTTGCATCAACAGAGAGATTCCAATCATTGTCACCAACCAATGTATTCATGGCCCAGTCGACATGAACGTCTACTCAAAAGGCCGAAAGCAAATGGAAATGGGGATCATGGGCCATGGAAGTGTGGCTGCTCCAGACACGGTTGTGGTCAAGGTCCATTGGGCGCTATCGAACAATGTGAAACTCGAGGATGCAATCGGAATGAATCTTTGTGGAGAAGGTAACAATCTCCTCATGAATTAAGCGTTTGAATCAAAAACCGAGAAGTGGTGGAGAAGTTATGGCAGGCAATTCGAGTGAACGTCTCGAGGAACTCCAATACAAGCGTGAGCAGGCTCGCCTTGGGGGTGGCTTGAAGCGCCAAGAAGCCATTCGCAGCAGCGGGAGAGGCACTGCCCGTGACCGAATCGGAATGTTACTCGATGAGAATTCATTCATCGAAATCGATTCTTTTGTCACCCATCGTTCAACCGACAATGGAATGTTCCTCCACCATACGCTTGGGGACGGAGTCGTTGCAGGACACGGCACAGTCAATGGCCGACGAATCTACTGTTTCGCACAAGATTTCAGTGTCCACGGGGGCAGCATGGGTGAAATGCATGCGAAGAAAATCTCCAAGATCATTGAAATGGCTGAGAGAGCAAAAGTTCCAATCATCTGTATGTGGGATGGCGGAGGGCAGCGAGCACATGACGGCATTTCAGCACTTGCAGGTACGGGGGAACTCCTCGACAGGTTGGTCCAATGCAGTGGAAGAATACCAATGATTAGTTTGGTCCTTGGACCGGTCGTCGGCGTTTCAGCACTCGCAGCAAGCCTAGCGGATTTCACAATCCTTGGCGAAGACCATGGACAACTCTTCCTCTCATCACCTCTTGAAACTCCGGAAGTTATCGAAGGCGAAATCGACGCTGCAGGTCTCGGCGGCGCCTCACTTCACGCATCGCGCTCTGGAATCGCTTGCCTCATCGCAGAAGACGAAGAAGACGCATGCACATTGGCAACAGAAATCCTGTCCTATCTACCCGACCACAATATGGCTGATGCCCCGTTCGAAGAAACTGCAGATCCTGCGAATAGACTGAACCCAGACTTGGAGACATTCGTACCCGACAACCCAAACAAGCCATACGACATGGTCAAAGTGGTTGAAGAAATTGTAGACGACGGTATCTTCATGGAACTCTTCGAATCGTATGCCGATAACATCATTATCGGATTTGCCCGACTCGAAGGCAAGACCATTGGAGTCGTTGGCAACCAACCAAAAGTTCTGGCAGGTTGCCTTGATATCGACGCCTCGATAAAGGCAGCACGTTTCATCCGGACCTGTGATTCATTCAACATCCCCTTGGTCACATTTGAGGATGTACCTGGATTCCTTCCTGGTGTAGTACAGGAATGGGGTGGAATTATCCGCCACGGTGCAAAGTTACTGTTTGCCTATGCTGAAGCAACCGTCCCAAAACTCACTCTTGTGACTCGTAAAGCATACGGTGGTGCTTATTTGGCAATGTCATGCAAACACTTGCAAAGCGATTACAACATTGCTTGGCCTACCGCAGAGTTGGCTGTGATGGGTGCTGAAGGTGCAGTGAATGTCATTCACAGAACAGAAATCAAAAAGGCGCCTGAAGAAAAGCGTGAAGAGATTCGCCAGCAACTCATCGCAGAATACAAAGCAAAATTCGGTGACCCATACGTCGCCGCTCGGAACGGATGGCTCGATGATGTCATCGAACCGAGTGAAAGTCGACTACGCCTTTGCCGCGCCCTCAACATTCTCCAATCAAAGCGGGAATGGAGTCCGCCTAAGAAGCACGGTAACATACCTCTGTGAGCATCGCTACTGCTGTTTAGCACGAGCAAGTAAGCCTACGGAAGCTGGTGCAGGTCCTTCGAGTTCTACTTCGGGAATCACGTCCGTTTCCTTAGTCGGTTTCGACGGTGAAGTCGCATCGCGCAGAACGACAAACAGGACGATGAGAATCACCAAAGCCACTGCGCTGAATCCAAGAATGTAGAAACTCAAACTTTCCAAATTTGACTCCTCAGAATCGACCGTAACCACCGGTTCATTTGCAGATGGAGTCATGTTAACGGTGATGAAAGCAACCGTATTGGCTCCAATCTCGGCGTCAAACACCGATACGCGCACTTCAACACTCCCGTTATGGGAACTTGGAAGTGGAAGCATAGAGAGGCATCGGTTGGTCAAATCTGTGCTGTCGTAGACGCATGAGTGAGTGAGATTCTCAATTGTAGTTCCGTTCACTTGAACTTCGGTTTGCTCAGGAATAACGCCATCGGCATCGTAAACCCACCACTGTAAACTGCCGGCCGTTGAATCGATGAGGTTCAATTCTTGCAATGACAAAACAGGTGCATCGGGGATAGAGGTTACGTTGATGGTTAATACTCGGTTCACGGTCATCGTCTGGTCTGTAACATTGATCGATGTAAGAGCGTCTTGACCGGAGTAATCGAGAATTGGTGTTACGATGAGTTGCCCGGTAGAGCGCACAACACTGACCGACTGGGATGAACTGTCTATTGTCCAAAACAAATTGTCACCGTCCAAATCCCATGCTAAATCCGAAAGGTTGACTGAAACGCTTTCATCCTCTGCCACAGTGATTTCCCAATTGGATTCATTGACGATGATGTCATCATTGACGGGCTCAACATACAACGGCACGTCAAGTTCGACGGGGAGGGTCGTTCCGTCGCTCACCAGTAAGTGCATGACTGTAGCACCGTTTTGATCTGGAAGAGGAGATATACTGAGCAAGCCGTTGGAGATCGAGAAACTCACTGGCCCGTACACACCTTCAGCATCACCTCCAACAGTTCCGAACAAGACTTCGCCTTCGGGGTCACTCACATACTGCGAGAGATTGACCGTAACAGAAGAACCGTCCTCAACCAGATTCTGCATGGGTACATCAGAAATCTTGCTAACAGGGTCATCAACAGGAACCACGCGTATCACTGCGGTCGTGTTTGCTTCATCGACTACGCCTTCACCGCCGGCCCTCAGCACCATGGTAATTTCAGTACCATTGACTTCTTCACCGGCGACATTGTGATAGATTTGGATTCCTTTTTGGTCTTGGTCAATGGTGAAGGTGAAGTCTTCAGTTGAGCCTGCGGAAAATTCTGCCGACTCAACAAACACCTCTTGACCGTCAGGGTCGTAAGCGTAAGAAGCGGCATCGATGTGAATACTGCTGCGTTGTTCGACATCAATCATTGGCGGTGGAGAGATCAAGACCAATGGGGCATCGGTACGAATGAAAGAAAAGGAGAGAGTAGTTGATGCACCTTCAACAAATATTCGAATGGTAGCCGTGTGGAATCCAGGCGCAACATCTTGCATTGGGAACAAACAGGTTGCCGTACCATTGGTATTGAACTGACCTTCCGTGAGTTCCATGCCAGAAACAGAGCATTCAATGTTCAAATCCCATCCCCCGGGCAAATCCGAGTAATTACGTCCGTCTCTCATGGTCCATTCGGCAAAGAAATTCACCGTAACTTGGGGTCCGAAAGTCGTTGTTCCGTTTGGAGAGAGAGTTGTTTCTTGAACCAAAAGGAAATCACTCTCAAGGAGGTTTTCAACGATGTAGGCATCTGAGTCACTCACAACATGAGGACCAATAGGCCGATTGAAAGCGTCTCGGAAATGTTCATGTGAACCACGCAATGTAACATCCAAATAATCATTGATATGTTCAGCAGCAATTGCATTTTGTTCTTCTTGAGAGATCGATGCATCACCGTCATTAAACCCTTCAATGAGAGAAGTTGATTCCTGATATTGGTAATGGTCTGCACCCAGCACTTCCATCAACTGCCAGCCGAATCCACTCCCGGCGGACAATGTGTCTACGACCTCTGACGAGGAAAACACTTCGTCTGCAGAACCGGTGAGAAACAGACCTGCCGCAGGCGATGCCGGAGAATGTATCCAATCCTCAGGTGCCAATTCATCCCAATGATCATCATCCCAATCTTCGAAATCAGCCCCTAACCCAAAAACGGCTCTTGGAGGTTGAACTTGACCTACAAGTGTGGAATTCATCCAATATGGATAGACACCGTAGGCTGCAGCGGCACCAACACCATGCCCGCCAACACCCCAATGGTTGAGATCAAATTGGCCAAAGGTGCCTGCGATTGAACTGCTGCTGGTGTTGTTTAGTTGTTCCAATTCACTTTGTACACCTGTCACATGCCGAAGAATTGTAGGGAAGTTAGTGGAGTCCAAAACGTCACCGTGAACTGCCACCATGAATCCTCTTTGGGCGAGACGCGATGCGAAATCCATGTAAGAAGAGGAAGATTCACCCGTATCTATGAGAAACTGTACGTTTGGGAATGGACCATTCCCTGCCATGTCAGCCCCTTCGCCGGACGTCATAGCCGGATAGAGCAGCCTGTAGTCACGCTGTACGGTCGTGAATCCAGATCCAGTAAAGTAGGTGAGATCTTCCCAACCTACTGGAAAATCAATACCTGAGTGAGGTGTTGTGAACGATTGGTCTTCGGCAGGATGATTCGCAGACACGAGTCCGGTTAGACTCGGGAACAAAAGTCCGAGGAGGACCAACAAGCACATTGTGCGCAACCTCAAATCCATGTGAACCGTTCTCTCCTTCACTTCCTCATTCTAATCGCTTTGGGCTTCATGCGTATTTGGCAAGCAGATTTTCAGCATGAACCAATTGTGTGAGGAGAAGTTCTAACGATGGAAGAAAATTAGCATACTGAGGCGTCCAGAGCCGTTTCCACGCTTCTAGATGCTGAGCGGCGAGCATCCATCGGCCATCGAGAGGTTGAGTCATTAACGCTGAGAAGCGGGCTTCAAGGTCTCCGGATTGAAGGCCGTATGTAGGGTTTAGCCGCAGCCTACTCTTTGGAAACTGTAAATCATCTGAGTCGCTGCCTTCAAAGTTCACAGAGAAATCAACTGTTCCGATCGATGGTTGCGATTCGAACTTGTACGGCAATTCAAGGGGGCGTCGCCCCGGAAGAGCAGAGATTTTCCCACCCGCCTTAATCCAAGCATCCGCTGTTGATCGTGCAGCCCCCCCTCCGCCAACGATGCCAAGAATCGCACCAGATTTGATGTCTATACC
>JABIWF010000092.1 GCA_018701175.1 Methanobacteriota archaeon | reverse complement strand
GTCTTCAGCGAAATGGTCTGCAACACCAGATTGAGAGGTGTGTACATCTGCACCCCCGAGCTCTTCCGCAGATACTTCCTCACCGGTTGCTGCTTTGACGAGCGGCGGACCTGCTAGGAAAATCGTGCCGTTGCCCTTGACAATAATTGATTCATCACTCATAGCAGGCACATAAGCGCCGCCGGCGGTGCATGATCCGAGGACTGCTGCAACTTGTGGAATCTTGTCTCCGGACATTCGAGCCTGATTGCGGAAGATTCGACCAAAGTGCCCGATGTCAGGAAATACTTCATCCTGCATTGGTAAGAAAGCCCCCCCAGAGTCAACCAAGTAGATACAAGGGAGATGATTCTCATGAGCCACTGTTTGTGCTCGAATGTGCTTTTTAACCGTCATTGGATAGTATGAACCGCCTTTGACCGTTGCATCATTGGCAACGAAAAGACACTCTCGTCCATGAACCATGCCAATGCCGGTCACAATTCCTGCTGAATGCGCCTTTCCATCGTACAGATTAAACGCTGCCAGTGGAGATAATTCAAGGAATGCAGTTCCAGGGTCAATGATTCGTTCAATACGTTCCCTTGCAAGCATCTTGTCACGGCTGCGGTGACGTTCGACGTACTTACCACCGCCACCGTTTGATGCAACAGCAAGTCGCTCCTGCAGTGTTTCAATGAGAGCCAAATTGAACGCTTTTCGCTCCCCAAACTCTGGGTCACTTCGATTCACACGGGTAGGTAATCGGTCCATCTTCACCCCTCAAACCAAGGGAGGTGGATGCCGTCTTTAACACTACTACAACCAATGTATCGAATGGTTGGGCATCAAACGCCCAGCATTAGGCGTCCAATATCTCGCAAACCGGGCGCTAATCCAACAATGAGTACGGCCAAAACAATGAGAATTCTAATGTGCCTTTGCCGAGTCTCGACCTTCATTTCGATGAACATCATGGTGATTGCAGCGATGAGACCTGCTTTAATGAGGACAAATAACCAAGCCCCTTCTCCAAAATTGATTCCAAGCATGTTGTTGATTTCTCCACCGTAAACAATCACTTGATTGCTAACCACGTGTTTCTCGCCGTAACCAAAGAAATCGATTCCAACCATGGTCGCAAAACCATCGCACAGTTGCCCGTAGACCATTGCCAACACCATTGGACTGGCGAGTAAAGCACGTCGAGAAAGCATTTCAACAGGGTGATTGTCGATTTCATCCCCAGCGGACTCCCATGATTTGATACGAATGCCATCGGGTAAAACACCAGCCTCATATCCTGTAAGTTTCATTTGAAGAGCGTCGTCACGACCCATGCGGTGCATTGCATAGCATACCAACCCAGGAATGCCGAGAACGACAAATAAAGGCCACCACTCAATCGATTCGGAAACTCGAGAACTCTCTTGTGCCCATGGGGTAGAAAGAAACTGGAACCAGTGAAAGAGACCAAGCGTACTGGCTGCACTTCCGAAAGAAAGGAGCCCGCGAGTCATTGCAGGCCATCCACGGGTATTGATAAGCACTGAAAACAGCACTGCATATGAGGCGAATACACCAAGCCAAACCCACAGCATCCCCATCGATTCGTGGCCTGAGTAAGCAGGTTGGTACAGGAAACTCCAGTGGAAAAACAAGCCTAAGGAGAGGATAGGAATCAATGAACGGCGCATCTTGTTTTCCGATTTGTCGTTGTGGTCATTCTCCCATTGTGAAGCAACGTAGTGTGAAATTCCGGCTACAACAACCAACCAGGCCGCCAAATGCAGATGGATAATTGGAGAAATAAACAACCAGTCCATGTCGGAATTAAAGAAATCAGCATCTTCAAGAACACGCAAAACTGGAGCAAGACAAACCCATGCAAGTAAAGCGATGAGCATCCGGTCATCGGCTGGAACCTTGATTTTTCGGAAAATAGCTTGTAGAACTACCACGCTACCAAGCATGCTGAATGTGTAAAGAAGTGTGTTCATCGGGTTGTAATCAGCATCACCAGCCGAACCCGCATCCTCAACGATTGGATCCCAAACTACGGGTTTGAGGCCGTCAGTCCAGATAACGTCGTTCGCTACAAAGAAACCGACAAACATCGCTCCAAAGGTCAACATTGCAAGCCATAGCGCTGCTTTCTCAAGAGGTGAATACTCTTCACATGGAAGTGCAGGATTATCGCCAATGAGTTGTTCTTCAAGTTGTTCAAGACTTGACATGGCTATCACTGTACACGCCTGTGGACTCTCATCAATATCCTTTCGGGACGGTTGACTGTAAATTGTTCAATCCGTGAGTTCACTCTTCTTCTTCGGAAAGACGAGCAATTAGATCTGCTTTCTTGCCGCCAACTGGAAGGCCGGCTGCCTTGCATCGCTCTTTGAGTTCAGCAACGGAAAGTGAGGAAAGGTCTTCGCCTTCGTCTTGTGTTTCTTCTTCGTCGTTGTTTTCAACGCCGAATCCACGAGGCTCGTGAACTTCGATGAAGGATACCTTGCCACATTCAACTGCGTCTCGAATTGTGGTTACCAATCGGAACTTGAGCATGGCTGCGTTGGTATCGAAAAGCATGGTTTGTGGAAGAACGATTGAGAGGTCATCGCCAGAGAAACTGACTTCGAAACCTGAGTGTCCAGTGTTTGCTTGCAGAAGAGCAGTGACTTGGTCTTCCTTTCCTTCGACAACATCAACGATGTTGAACGAGTACTTGAGGGACTTTCCAGCCATTGGATGGTTGTAGTCAATACGAGCTCGACCTGCTGCGAGGTAGGAGAGTTGGCCTTGACGGCCGTTGATGGTCACTGGTGCTCCGATGTAGAGTGCGTTTGGGTCTTGTACTGCACGAATGAGTTTGTCAATACTGATGGTTTCGACTTGTTCTGCGTCTTTCTCGCCGTATGCGTCTACAGGTGCGATTACAACTTCAGTTTCCTTACCTTTTTTTGCTCCAGCAAGTGCTTCTTCAAATCCAGGAATAAGTTGTCCACCGCCAACGATGCAAACCATTGGCTCGTAGGAGCGGTTCTCTTGATGAGCATCGTGTTCTTTCGCGACTGCTTCACGGGTGGTCTCGATGAGATCGCCTGTTTCATTGTTGTAGAGTTCATAATCAACGTGGACAATAGTTCCGTCTTCCATAGTATTACCTCCCTTTCGGGTAGTCCGGCGACCGTCGCCCCCTTGATAATTGCATTGGCGGGAGTGTTGTTCACTCTTCTTCGCTTGGGAGGGCATGCTGTTGCCTCAGTGTGCCGTTTTTACTGATATCGCCCAAAACAATCATTCCCATTCCAAACAGCATCGTCGTCCAGCCGAGCCACACGAAATGAGATGCTGGCAAATCGTAAACGGTTACGCGTACAAGTTCGATGGAATCAGAACCGTTCTGAGCGGTTTGCTGCATCAAACCGTTGGCTTGACTGCCGTCAAAGATGAACACAATGTCTCCACTCCAGCGTGAAAGTGTATCGACTTCAGAACGCGATTTAGATTGTAAAACAAAGCCTGAGTCAGTTGTTGTGTCAAAACGCATCATGCCAGGTTCAACTGAACCAATCTTGTCTCCAACTGTTCCGCCCTCAAGTTCGTAAACATCGATTTGAATACCAACATATCCGTCGCCGACTTCAAGGTTCTCAGATGTCATACGCAATCCAGTAAATTCATACCCATAGTCACCATGAATCACCGTCTCCCCTTTCACCATCGTCACTCGGTGACTGGCATCCCCACGATCAACAAGGACGGTTGTGTAAACATGGCCTACCAAAAGAAGGAGAAGACCAAGATGAACAATGTGCGCACCAAGCGGTATTCTACGCCACCACGGCTCTTTTGAACGCTGGATGCCTTGCGTAACAACGACTTCTTTCACCATGGGGACGATGACAAGGAGTACAATCGGCAAGGTGAGCCATGCAAGAACACCTCGGACAATGAGCGAAGACATTGCCGTACTGGAATCCATACCAAAGGCAGTAGGCTGCCACAGTGCAAAAACCACTGAGAGTACCAAGGTTACGATGAGCAGAATAGCAGTACGTTGAGCCTCATGACGTCGATTGGTGTACAAAAACATCGCTCCTGCGAGAGCCATGATAAACGGCGCCCCGTACAACTCATGACCCTCAAAATGGATAGAATCAATGCTGGAAAGAAGCAGAACTAATGTCAAAATTAGATACGTCCCGACGACCAAAACCGACGACCACAATGCTATTTTTTGCTGGCTCTTGCGTTCAAAAAGAGAGAATTTGGAACTTCCTTCCTTTTCCGGTGCCGCCAACCATGGAAGGATAAAGAAGAACATAATCAATGCTGCTGGGAACACTTCGATCATACCTGACCAAGCACCTGCAAGGCCGAGGACAACACCGCTTGAACCTACTGCCCATTCCTTAGAAGCATCTACAGAGTAAAACAGCGGGGTAAAGAGTACCAAAAAGAAAGCAGTGTACAGGAAATTATCTGTCGAGCCAAAAATCAGAACAGCAATCCCAATCAACAGAGGGAACTGAAGATACGAACGGTCGTTTTGCTCGCTTGAAAAGAGTCCTGAGAAACTCCACCCTTCGCCAGAATGAGCGGTTTTCGACGATGAAATCAATGTTTCAACGGCCAACGGAGCCAGGAGAACGGAGGCGAAAACGATGCTTGGAGTATACGCATAGAGGGTTGGCTCGAACGATGAGGAACATGCAGAAAGTATTGTTGAGTCACAGGTTTGTTCAATGTATGCGCGCATTGCCAGCGCACTTATCACACCGAGAATCGGTAGTGCAAAAAGCCACTGAGATCGAGGAGAAGGTTTCCATTGAACCGATGGGTGGCGTTGAAGTTGCAGCCAAAAACCCATCAAGAGAAGAAGTACGATGAGGTAGGTCATGACTTCGACGCCCGCTGTTGAATCGTTCTTGAGAACCAGCATTCTGGAAAATGCATCTGTTGGAGCACTTCCGTCAGAATTGGTCACAAAGGTATGTACCGATGAAGCCCATACTCCCCCAGCGCGAGTTACCAGTGTAGCGAACAATGCAAGACCACCCGCTGCCAGTCCTGCGCCAATCCATGTGGAATCAGAAGTTTTTCCCGGTCGAGTCCTCAAATGCGACATCAGCACGAGGGCGAGCCAAGGCAGCAATGAACCAGTCTCAACCGGGTCCCAAGCCCAGTAACCGCCCCAGTCGAGGATGAGGTAAGCCCAGAGACCACCTAACCCGATGCCAAGTGTAGATACAAATAATCCAGGCCGGACAATGTGAAGCATGCGTTGTTTGATACCGTCAGAATCTCCAAACATCGATGAAAGAGCGACTGCACTGATGTGCAAACACAGCGAATAGGCAAGGAATATCAAGGGGGGGTGTATGACCATAAGGTCCGTCTGCAGGAGTTCATTGAGTCCCTGGCCGGCGCCGTTGCCAGTACTGGCCTTGAACGGATCTAAGTTCCAAGCCAAAAGCAACAACAGGAGATTGAAACCGTACACCAAACGGAGCCGCGTAGAATGCGTAAACTCATCAGCCTCACCTGGCATTCGCCTGCGCCAAACAAACGCCAGAACAGTCATCCACATCACCCACAAGAGAAGCGGTCCTTCACGAGCAGCCCACGTTGCTGCAAATCTGTATTTGAGCGGAAGCGCTTCGCCACCGTAGGACACCACGTGTGCATACGATGTATCGTTTGCAAGGAAGCGGCTAGCGAGGGCTAAGAACGGCAAAGCCATCAAGAAGTGACATGCTAGAGAACCTGCTTTGGTTTGTTGATGCAGGAATGGTCGCAGCAACAAAGTTGCAGCAGCCAGCAAAGCCAGCCACATCGTCACACCCCACATGGGCAATGCTCGTGATGCTCCTTCAAGGAGGTTGCGCGATGACTGGTGGAGTTAAACGAACTTACCAACCAAAGAACTTCGCTCTCGAATATCCAAACGAGAGCAAAACATGAATCACGCTCTTGGTAAACAGCATTGGCTTACGAACAAGGATTTTGAGACCTATGCCTACCTTCTGCAAGGGTGACATGTTGCCGAGTTCTTCAGGCAAGCACCGAGCCATAATCGACATTTCATCGTCGCTGAGTTCGTACAGCGCGGTCTTCCCTTTGAGGATTTTAGAATACGGAGGGAAGGCTTTCTTCCATTCATTCTCGTATTTCATCAGATGTTGTTTGGAGAGGATAGCATCCGATTTTAGAACCGATGCAATCGTTTGAGCAGCTTGTCGACCAGACCACAATGCGAGATGCGAACCTCCTTCAAACAGAGGCGATGTGAATCCTGCAGCGTCTCCGACCAAAATCAAACCGTCACCAACTGTAACAGAGCGTGGACCAGAGATTGGGATCGTACCTCCAAACGGCCGAACTTTGATTCCTTCAGCCCGCCAAGGAGGGTTTACGGTTGGCTTACCATCAAGATAGGTGTCTTCGATAAAGGAGTTGAGATATTTGATAGCGCCTTTTTTATCTGTCGTAACCAATCCGACGTTCGCTCTTCCGCCTTTCTTTGGAATCATCCAAACATAGCCATGTGGAGAATATTTTGGCCAGAGATAGAAATCAAGATAACCATCGTTCTCAACATCAAGCACTTCGTATTGGAAACCAGCGATGACTTCTACTTCACTGCCCATATCAAGAAGTTTCGATGCTGCACCGGAAACTCCAGAGGCGTCGATAACAGATTTGCATTGCAATGGGAATTGTTCACCTTTCCCGCCAATTTCCCAATAGGAAAATTCATTTTCACTGTTGAAAACTCGTTCCATGGAAGTCACTCGGTGATGGAGGTGCAGTTCCGCTCCTTCCTTGATGGCCTCATCGCACAACCAGCGCTCAAAGAGGTGCTTTTCCAGCACATATCCTTTCTCCGTTAGGAGCTTCTCCGTCCCGTCAGGAAAGATGACACGGATTCCCTTTACATCCAATGCTTTGACGTGATCAGGTATTTCGAGGTCGAGATTGTCAACAGCAAGTTGACTCAAACATTCGCCGCAATGAACTGGGGTGCCAACTTCAGGGTCAGCCTCGACGATAAGCGTCGATAAACCAGCACGTGCAGCATGCAGTGCAGCAGAGCCGCCGCCTGGACCGGCACCTATAACCAAGACATCCAGCATCTTCTCGGCCTCCGCCATGGATACCAAGTGGAGAATCAAGTCCATGAAGAAAACGGTCGTTCACTCTTCTAAAGGCCGACGCATTACCGCAACCACTGCAAGTAGACAAAGAGACGAAATTAACGAGACCGATGGTGTTTCGACCGTCTCAGGCTCTGGCTCTTCTTCCTCAACAACATCCGGTGCTGCTTCGACGGTAACCGTTCCGACCATGCCGACAGATTCGTGCGGTTCGCATACAAACTGATGCACCCCCGCAGTACCCCTTTCGAAAACAAAGCGATAGTCGACGTCGCGCTCAGGCTCACCGGAATCAAACAACCCATCGTCAGCAACTGCATTGTGGCCGAGTGCCTGACCGCTCCAAACAAACCGAACTGCCTGCCCCTCCTGAACGGTGACCTCTGACGGGCTGAATCTTAGACTCGTACTGTCCACTGTGACGATTACGTCATCTTGGGTGGTTATCTCGGCCGAAGCAACACTGCAACCGGCCAGCAAAAAAAGCAGGGCTACAATTGCTGTTCTCATGTCCGGACTGTAGCGGGCCGAGGTTTTCAATACATGTATTGTATTCCTTACAGGCCGCCATGAGAGAATACGACGGTTCAAAGGTGGGGTCTATCACGCATGGTTGTGGCGTGGAGAACTTCAAAGCGGTGGCTCGAGCATCTTGAGCAAGGAGATGAACTCCTTCGTATATCCCGCCCCGTTGACGTCCAATTTGAGGCTGGGGCAATCGCTGACCTGCTTGTCAAGAACGACGGACCTGCGGTACTTTTTGAGAAACCAAGACTCCCAGACGGCACCATCAGCGATATCCCGCTGGCAATGAACCTGTTTGGTGGTCAAGACCGGACACTTCGTGCTCTGGGAGCGAGTCATGAAACCGAAATCGGCGACCGTATGGTTGCTATGATGAAGCCGGACATTGGGCTCTACATGCGCAAACCGTGGAAAGGATTGCCGCTCGTGCGCGACGCACTTGCCATGCCACCTCGCAAAAAACGGAAAGGTAACTGTCAACGAATCGAACTCCCGCTTGACCTCACCCGTTTACCTATACCGACGACATGGCCAAAAGATGGCGGGCCATTTGTCACGCTTCCGTTGGTCGTTACCAAGAACCCAAAAAACGGCGAACACAACTTGGGCATGTACCGAGCTCAAGTTTTCGGCCCGAAAGAAATTGGACTCCACTGGCAAATTCACAAACACGCTGCTGACCACGCTGCTGCCATCAAAGAAGCCGGCGGAGACGGTCGGATGCCGGTGGCAATCTGTATGGGTGGGCCACCTGAACTGATTTTTTCTGCTATTTCACCGCTCCCGGATAACCTCAGCGAATACCAATTTGCTGGAATTCTTGGTAGAAAGTCCCTCCCGATTACCAAAGCACTCACTCAAGACTTGATGGTACCCGCTGAAGCAGACATTGTCATTGAAGGATATTGCATCCCAGGAGAAACACGTCTGGAAGGGCCGTTCGGCGACCATTTCGGATTCTACTCCCTCACTGGACAATACCCGGTCATGCATGTCACGGCGATTACCTGCCGCAAAGATGCTGTACTTGCTGCTACCATTGTTGGCTTGCCGCCAATGGAGGACGGACACCTCGGGGAAGCCATCGGACGACAATTCTCGCCCGTTCTCAATTTCCAGCACAGAGATGTTCGTAGTGTTCATCTCCCGATGGAGACTGGTTTCCATAACCTTGCCATCGTCGCCTCAAAACAACGCTACCCACGCCAAGGGCGCAAAACTGCTCTTGGCTTGCTTGGGGCTGGGCAAATGATGTTCCTGAAAACCATCATCGCTATCGACGAGCATCAAGATCCGAAAGACTTGGATGCGTTGCTCGATGCCATGAACTCAAAAGTTGACATTGCAACCGACGTTCTGGTGCTTGAAGGCATGGTAGCGGATTCCCTTGAGGCTGCAAGCCCTTACGAAAACGTTCACAGTAAATTGCTCATAGATGCAACAACACTCGCACAACGTGATCCACGCTCGGACTCAAAACCACTCGAAGGCTCGTATGCTCAGCCGACGCCTGAATGGCGACAGGGGAACGGCGAAGCCCCCGGATTCTCAAAGATTGAAGAAGTGCTCAAGATGAAGCATGTATCCGATGCCCGAATGCTTCGAGACAGCATCATGGTCGTTACGACCAACATCGAGAACTCTCCAACGCCTAGGGATGGACAAGAGGAATCAAACGACGTTGCCGAAACCAAAAGGAGAGAGCAGATATCTCAATTAAGAAAATCAATTTGGCAATTGGATAATTCATCATCACTTCGATGGTTATTTATTACCAACGACGATTTAGACTTGCATTGCGAAAAAGCACGACGGAGATTGCTGTGGCAACTCACTTCACGTTTTGATGTAGGTCGAGGTCTCACATTTGATGAACAAAAATCGCGCCTCTGCTGGGATGCTACGACGCCCATCCCTTCGGTTGAGCACGGCGTCCGCAGATGGCCCTCCATAACCCTACATTCCCCAGAAACACTTGAGAAGGTGAGCCAGCACCCTGAATTGAAGCAGTACAGTTGGCCACCACATCTGTCGTTCGGAGGGAATGAGTAATGGATCTAAAACAGATTCTATCCTTCATCAAAATTGAACACACACTTTTCTCGCTTCCCTTCGTTTTTATCGGTTATTTCATCGCCCATGGCCAGTTTTCAGGAGAACTACCTTCCTCTGAATACGGCTGGCTACGAATCGAATTGGTGTGGATACTTCTGGCCGCAGTTGGGGCTCGGGGACTCGCAATGGCGTTGAATCGTATTATCGACCGCGAGATTGATGCTGCCAATCCTCGAACTGAAGGTCGTCACCTTGCCTCAGGTGAAATGAGCCTGCAAACAGCTTGGACTCTTTCTGCAGTATTTCTTGTTATGCTGCTTATTGGGGCAGGATTACTCAATCAAGTTGCCCTCATGATGGCATGGCTACCGGTCCTCGTGTTCGTCATCTATCCTTACATGAAACGCTTCACTTGGCTGTGCCATTTTTGGCTCGGTCTGTGCTTAGGCCTTGCACCAGCTGGCGCGTGGGTTGCTGTTGCAGCGGATGTTCACGGATGGGCAGCCATTACAGGAGCCTTTGATGGAGGTACTGAACTCCTTTGGATGCCCACAATCCTCCCAATATCGCTTGGTGTGGCAATTTGGATTACAGCGTTCGACATCAATTACGCTCGCATGGACCTTGAAAGCGATAAAGAAAGTGGCATTTACTCGTTCCCTTCGCGTTTTGGCGAAGAAACAACCACCCGAACAACGGTTCAATTGACACTCGTCTGGTTTGCATGCTTTGCTGTGAGCGACCCCATGGATGAACTCTGGTTTCTTGCAGCTGCTGGCTTGATGGCCGTACTGAATATTTGGGTCGTCTTAGCGAAAGAGAAATTTGAGGATTTTCAAACCGTATTGTTCCGTGCTTCGATGCTCACAGGATGGGTCCTCCTTGCAGCCATCGCCATTGGCCTGTGATGCAACAGAACGCCTCAACTGCCAGGTGGAAAGTTGATGTGCCTCAATCGTCCACCCCGGACCATGAACCCTCTTGTGAAATCCCTGCTTGAATTCAACGAAGCCTTTGAGATACCAAAACTCGACTCCCCCGGACTCGGTGCAGAAGATATGATTGAGTTGAGAATCAAACTCCTGCGTGAAGAAGTCGAAGAATACGCTGAAGCCGCACGGGCGGGTGATTTGGTCGAAGTCCTTGACGCACTTGCTGATATTGGATATATTCTCGCTGGAACGATCATCAATCATGGCATGCAGAACATATACGATCACGCCTTCAATGAAGTTCACCGTTCAAACATGGCTAAATTAGTTGATGGAAAGGTCATTCGACGTGAAGACGGGAAAGTGCTGAAGCCAGAAGGGTGGCAACCCCCTCAACTGGCACAGTTTCTCACCGATGAGTGATGGATCATTGAACCGCTGAGAACAGGGATGACGAACATAGAGGTGATGATTGATGGATGAACATCCTCCACTCACAGGTACGCCGTTCCAACTTTTGGTTTGGAAGGCTCTGAAAGAGATCCCGAGAGGAGAAGTTCGAACATACAAACAACTCGCCGCCCAGATTGGACACCCTCAATCCATTCGAGCGGTAGCAAATGCTTGCGGTAAAAACCCGTACATCGTGAAAATACCTTGCCACAGGGTCATCCGCTCCGATGGAGGACTAGGGGGCTACAGCGGACCAGGCGGAATTGAGGAAAAGCGTCGGCTGCTCAAACAAGAAGGCGTAAATTTTCCCATTTGACGACTATTCATCAGTGCCCTCAAGGTCAGCAGAATGAACAACCAATTCCTTCAGTTCGCGTATTTCCGTTTTCAGTTCTTTGAGGATTCTTGAGAACCCCTCATCGTCCTCATCCTCAATATCTATGGCGGCCATTGTGTTGGTGAAAACCGCAATGAACATGTTGAGGAAAGTGAACGAGGTGCTGATGATATAGGTCACGAAGAAAATGGAAGCCCACCAGCCCTGCTCTTCGATAATGAGTCTCGCAATTCCGTTTGACCATGATTCAAGCGTCATGATTTGGAACAATGAGTAGAGGGAATCACCGAGCGTTCCAAAGTACATTTCACCTACTTCACCGCCATCACGGAACAACATTGTCCCCATTACTGAATAAACATACATGACAATCACAAGCAACCAGCTGATTGCCATGATGCCACGTAATGAACGCAGCATTGCTTCAACCATACGCTGCATCTCAGGCATACTCGAAACCAAACGCAAAGCGCGGAACACTCTGAATACACGTAGTACGCTGAGAGGACCTGTCGCTGGAGCCACAGAGAAAAATATGACCAGGAAGTCAAAGTTATTCCATGGGTCCTTGAAGAACCTCCAACTGTTCCCATACAATCGGATGATAATCTCCAAAATAAAGACCCACAGTATGACAGAGTCGAGGGCAAAAAGGACTGTTTCTATGGATTCGGGCAAACTGAACGTCTCAATACCAATCGTGATTGCGTTTAGAACAATCAAAGCTAAAATCGCATTCTGAAACCGTGAACTTTCAGATAATGAATAGCACTTCTGTTGAACTGACATGGATTTAGCACGATGGTATCGTATAAATTATTGATGCCGTTGGAAGTAAAAAATACTGCTCTCCATGAGAGATGACAACGCTTCAAAAGCAATTCAAAAAATGAAGCATTGTGTCAATCTTCCTCGAATTGCTCGGTAGTGAGTCTCAAAGCGCTGACTCCTGGCACTTGGTGCTCTACGATCAACTTCATGAGCAACTGTTACCTGAAGGAATTCATCCAAAAGAAACTGGACTGCTATTCATCGAAACAACATGGAAAACCCGTCAATTGCCCTATCACAAGCAGAAGTTGGCTTTACTTCTTTCAAATCAACGTAATTTCGCTCTCGAGATGAAGCGAAAAGGATTCATTGTGCGGTATGAGTTTAGTACTGAATCTTATGCCAATGTCCTTCAAAACTTGTCGGCGCAACTCGGCTCGATATCAGTGACTGAGCCTGCAGAATATGGGATTCGCACTGCATTAGACTCCATTGGTGATGGCGTCATTGAAACACTACCACACCGTGGTTGGATGACCACGAAAGCAGATTTTATTGAGGCAGTTGGAGATAAACCCCCATGGAGAATGGACAAGTTTTACCGATACATTCGCAAGAACAAAAATATTCTTGTTGACAAGAATCAAAAGCCCTTGGGAGGTGATTGGTCGTACGACAGCGAAAACCGATTGCCGTGGGACGGTGCCGTCGAACTCCCTACACTTCCAACATTCAAACCAAACGCCGTGACTGAAGAAGTGGTTCGGATGATTGAGCAAAAATTCAGTCATCATCCCGGCGTATTGAGCATAGATACACTCCCATCAACACTTGAAGATGCCCAGGCACTCTGGGATTGGGCTAAATCCTCGGTTATGTATTGGTTTGGACCCTATGAGGATGCTATGACGACTGAACACACGACACTGTTCCATACGACTGTTTCATCGCTGCTCAACCTCAACCGATTACAAGCGACAACGGTGGTGCATGAGGCCATTGCGCTTGAGATCCCTCTCAATTCGAAAGAAGGATTTGTCCGTCAAATCATCGGGTGGAGAGAGTTTGTAAGGCACGTACACACGCTCACCGACGGATTCCAATCGGAAATTCCTGAAGATTCAGCATTCATACGCCCCGGAGCAGGATGGGAAGGCGATTGGGCACATCCACGAAGTACACAAAATGTGTTGGAAGCAAGGCATCCACTGCCCAAAGCGTTCTGGGGCGAAAAGAGTGGCATGTTATGCCTTGATTCGGCCGTCGAACAGGTTGTGAACACGGGGTATACGCACCACATCCCTCGGTTGATGGTGCTCGCAAACATTGGTACTCTGCTCGGAGTCAACCCTCGTGAACTCACCGATTGGTTCTGGGCCATGTTTACCGATGCATACGATTGGGTGGTTGAACCCAATGTATTGGCGATGGGAACATACGCCGTCGGAGAGGTCATGACGACAAAACCGTACGTTTGTGGTACACCGTACATCAAGAAGATGGGGGATTATTGCGGTGATTGCTCACTGCATCACAAAAAATCCTGCCCCGTCTCGGACATGTATTGGGATTTCCTCGAAGTCAACAAAGATCATTTCAGTAAAAACCACCGGATGTTTATGCCAATGCGGAGTCTCGCTAAGCGAGATATATCAAAAATAGAGAAAAGCCGCAAAGTGGTTGAATACGTCCGTAAGCAACTGGATGAGGGTTTGACACTTCACCCAGCAGAATTAGAGAAACTCAAGTCATGAATCCAAACCAACGCAGATGGAGGTTTCATGATGTTTGTCCGACAGGCCACAACATGTCCCGCCCAGTTGCACTCATCACTGGTGGCGGACGCGGCATCGGTGCTGCAACCTCAAAACGGCTCGCTGAAGACGGCTATGATGTTCTGCTCACCTACAATACCTCGTCAAAGCCTGCTGAAATGGTTGTTGCAGAAATTCGTTCAGCAGGGAACGATGCTCTGGCAGTAAAGGTAGACTGCTCGGATGGAGGAGAAGTAGGATTACTTGGAATCCATCCATGGATGGCTCGAGGAATAGATGTCTTGGTGCTTAACCACGGCTCGTACGAAAGAGTCCCTGCAGATGAACTCACTCTTGCAACACTGCGTCAAACCATGACCACCAATTTTGAAGGTGCTGTATCTGTATGGAAAGCGGTACAACCGCACCTCACCGCAAATGCAAGGATGGTCGTTGTCGGCTCTCAACTCGGCACTCGAGGTTCGCCGCATGGTGCCGATTACTCTGCTTCCAAAGCTGCACTCTCAACTTGGGCCCGATCTTTAGCACAGGCTGTTGGACCTGAAGGAAAGAGAGTGAATGTACTTGCACCAGGTTTTGTCGATACGGCAATCCTTGCTGGTGATACGGATGAAAAGCGTGCACAGAGAGTTGAACAAGTTCCTCT
>JABIWF010000142.1 GCA_018701175.1 Methanobacteriota archaeon | reverse complement strand
CTTGCTAACGAATTGCCTCTTCAAAACGACCGTCACCTTCGCCAACCTGTCATGAAGAACCTTGACAACAATGAATATTTTTCTTGGGAGAACCGACAGTATCTCTTGAGTGTTGACGGTATCATCCTTCAACCAACGAAATCTCAAGTGGGAGTTGGTTCAAGCCAGCAAGAACATTGGCCGCACCTTGGAATGAAAAAGAACAGCAGATCCAGAGGTCCAGCGATTGACCCGAGGCCATTGCCAGGGTATTCGTTTCCGAGTGAGATTCTCAATTCGACGCTTGGTACGCATTCATCTTCGGTTGAACGGGAAAAGTGGTCTCAAAGCCGTTTACAATCTTGGCTACAATGCCCTCGCAAAGCGTGGATGGATACGCAATTGAAGGCAAGGGCAGAGGAGACACTGAGTGAAGATCTGGAATCGCGTACCCGCGGGACACTTATTCACGATGCGGAGGCAGCTTTACTGCGAAGCCACGGAGTTCCAACCGCCGAGGACGCAGTCTCTTCTCCACTTCCTCTTCATCTTGGCCCAAAGAATTCAGTTGATGCGTTATGGGGGGCAGTTCTCACATACCTCTCCGATGAAGTCCCGTGGCTGACACGATACGACGCAGTTGCCGTTCATCGTTGCAGAGAGATGATCGGCGTTACTCCTACTGAATGGAGATTATACCTTGAGGGAGAAAACGAACTCGAACCCAGTGGGCGGATTGGGCGAATGATTGAATCGGATTTCTCCCTCACTGGAGTTGCTCCACTTGCGTGCGAGTGGGAGTTTGCATCTGGCAAAAATAGGCATGTTCAGGTTGATGGAAAAGACGACGCTGGGCAATCATCTTCGTTCAATTTGTCAGGGAGAGTCGATCGTGTTGACACCCTATTGCTGACCCCGGAGATGAATGATCTTGCCGTCAAAGACGGGGTTTTGTCCTCCTCTACATTGGGCGAAATCGTCTCCCTGGAACAACCCGGTTCTGCGAATCGTTTTGTCATCATTCGTGATCTGAAGACAGTGAACGGGCCGAAGGCCACCGACAAGGGCGACAGACACAGAAAGTCGCTGTTTGACGAAGTTCAACTGGGATTATATGCTCGTGCTTGGGAACAGAGCCATCCGGGTGACCGTGTGGTCGGTGTTGGCGTTTCTGAGGTCGGTGAATCGACGACCCATTACGTCGAAATCGACTCGTCGATTTTGAAATACCTTGGCGCTGAAGAGATCGGCGAACGGACCATGTATACGCAAAACCATCACCGAGAACCGGGTACAGAATATACTGCAGTCAATGGATTTAGGGCGTGGATTCAGGAACGAATCCGTACAGCGAACCGTGCTATCAAGGCTGCTTCAAATGGAGCGGTTAATCCAACGCCTGGTAAGCATTGTTCATATTGCACAGTACGACAAATTTGTCCTTCAGCAACGCTTGGGGGTGAAGTGAATTGATTATTCGATTTAATCGGAGTCAGCGTCTTGGGCTTGACCTCGACAAGCACATTGCGTTAGATGCCGGCGCAGGTACTGGAAAAACGACTGTTATGGCTGAGCGCTATGTGCAACATCTTCTCTCTTCGGAACAACGTGCGACTCACTTGCTCCCTACCGGTCCTCGAGAATCGATTCAGGCAAGTGGGTTTTTGCGAGCACCACCTCGACAACGAACTCCACCCAAGGAATGGAAAGGGCTGCTGCCAAGCGAAGTTGTCGCCATTACATTCACCAAGAAAGCCGCTGCTGAGTTGAAAGCAAGAATCCGTCATAGGGTCGGTCAAAGCCGTGCTTCACCGCTTGAAAAAGGAGACTATGAGGGTATTTTTGATCCTCGAATTCGTGAGGGTGACATCGAGACATTGATGTCGGCTCTCGATGAAGCACCAATCTCGACCATCGATGCTTTCCTCTCGCAACTTGTATCACCGCATCTTGACTTGGTCGCAGTTCATCCAAGTCGAGAACAAATTTCTGAAGAACGCGCCCCACTTCTCATTCAAGAGGCACTCCATTCAGCTTGGCGAATTCGAACCATTGATGATGCACACGAGGCAGGAGTACGTGGACACATTGGAGCATTCCTCGAATCGAGGAACCGGCTCGCCGTACTCCTTGGGGGACAGGAACGTTCCGCCGTGGTCTTGAGTGGAATGCTTGGTAAATCTCTGTTTGTTGAAGAGGCGTATCAAGCCATGCTCACACGAGCTCAAACACTCGGGTTCGATTGGACTGGAGTCGGGCCAATGCCTCACGAAGTCCTCATGGATATGTTCCTTGAACCCGTTCGGCACACCGTTGTTGAATTCGCTCAAACCTTACAAAACACCCTTTCAGAATGGGTCGATGTTTACATGGCTCATGCAGCAAGTTACGTCCACGCTTGCGAGGCAGGCATTGGAACAACTCTTACACGATTTAACCATCTTACCGCACTGGCTCGCCAAGCTCTTCCTGAAGACCAAGGCGAATGCCTGCAATGGGTTTGGCAGGTGGCTATTGCCGCAACAACAACAAGTCAATTGTCTGAAGATGAGCCGAATTTCTTCCCCAAAGGAGGCCTACCTCAAGCGAATCATTCAGAGGGGTGGCATTCCGGTCTTCTATCGAAATCTGGTGCCCGGGGCGTTTCAAAAACTCAAAAAGAAGCGGTGGTCGAAGATGCGCTTGAAGCTGGAACAGAATTGAAAAAACTCTTGACAAGTCGTCTTGGTAGGTTGGTTTGTCTCCTTGGTCGCAGTGCTTTCTTACTCAATCCCTCTTCGGAACTACCGTTTTTGCCCGAGGATTCAAAGATTCGTTGTCAAGAAGTAACTTTGTCGTTCAGTGACCTTGCGCCCGAAGGACGCCTCCGAATTTCACATGAACTCCAAACCAATGTTCTCAATGATTTACTCGTCGTTCATCGGGGCTGCCAAGATATTCTGTCACTTCGAAAAGCCCACGAAGGTGTGCATGATTACGACGATATTCAGCGCCTTGTGGCTGACTTGTTGCTGGCTCGATGCCCAGACATGGTTCGCCACGTGTATCCCCCCGAAGTGGTTCAAACCCTAGAAAGACTCGGCGACGAACCTTGGTCGGATCAACATGTTTCGCGCGCAATGCGTTTGGCTGAAAACGATCAGGCATGCTATGAAGACCTTCAACGTCGTTTCTACACTCTGCAAACAATACGCCGCCAATATCGAGCCTTCATCATCGATGAATACCAAGACACGAATCCAGCTCACTTCCGATTACTCGCTCGTCTGTGGGGTCGTCGTAGACTTGAGGCAGATGAGCCACAGAATCCACTGGGCCCATGGGATCCGACTGTTTGCATTGTTGGTGACATGAAGCAAAGTATCTACAGATTCCGTCAAGCAGAGGTTACGGTGATGCGTCGAACAGTTGCGGCGATTCAAACCGCTAATTCAATCGAACAGTCTGAACCAAGGTTGCAGCATTTGCACGCTGATGGTTGCGGCAGAGATCCACGCCCAGTTGGTGCAGGAAATTCTTTCATTCAAGGTTCTCAAATTGAGGGCTCGGTCGTCAAATCGCAGTTGTGGGAGCATATCGAGGTCGGTTTTGAAGACGGAGAGGAACATTCTCGTTTGGTTTCAGATGAACGGCGAGAACGTCGACTTCTCGGCCATATTGATTTAACTTCAAACCATCGAACTTTGCACAATTTGATGCGAACGATGAACGGTATGTTTGACGACGTCTTCGATGAACGGCATTATGTTCTTCCGGGAGATTGGCATGCTGAATCGCAATCGCTCCATCCTGCACGAGATATTGATGATGAAGGCGTATTGGAGTGGTTATTACCACTGCAGATTGGCGTTGAGCCGCCAAGTCTTGACCTTGAACAGAGGATAGATACATTTGCAGACCCCGAAGCAAAAAGAGCCCATCTCGAGAATGAATTGATTGCCGCACGTTTGCAAGCGCTCGTTACACAAAGCCCAACTCAAGTTTGGGATGCTTCGGTGAACGGCTATCATCGAGTAGCATCGACTCAAACTTCCGTACTTCCAGAAGATGTCATCATACTGGTTCACTCTCGAAAGTACATTCCAGATCTCATACAGCGGCTTCAATCACGAGGGATTCCAGTTATGGCCGATCGACAGGGGGCACTTCTTCAACGACCGGTTGTCTCCCCTCTCCTGGCATGCCTTGAATTGATTGCTTTCCCTCATTCTCGCCATGCTGCATTGTCTCTTGCTCGTTCTCCAGTCTTCGGTTTCAACGATGTTCAAGCCCATGCCATGATGTCGTCAGACAAAGATAAAACTTGGTGGCAGAAAATACACGAATATGCTCCAAATGAGTCAGTTCAACGGCTTGTAGCCCACATGGAATCTCTCGTACAACAGGGTGCCGTACACGATGTGTTTGACACGATCCTTGACCACTCGGACTTGCTTTTGGCGTATTCAGACGACACTTCACGTCAGAATGCTGAGGCATGGTGTGCTCTCGCAACCTCAATTGGAAATGAATTGGGTCACGAGGCTTCCGCTATTTTCAATCGAATGAAATCTCTCCAGTCGCTGGGAGGAAAAGGTCCATCAGCCATTATTACTCCATCAGGCGGAGCAGTGCAAGTAATGACGATTCACGGTGCAAAAGGTCTCCAGGCTCCTGTTGTTGTCGTCGCAGGAATGTTCCACGCTGGGAAATCAGACGCATCATTGGCAGTTCGAAACAATGTCTTGGTCACACCCCAAGTGGTGGCAGGCAGAATCAATCCTTGGTCCTCACGCGACCGACCTGATGATGGACTTTGGGAGTTCGCTAAGCGAATGGATCATGCTCAGCGTCAAGCAGAACGTAGGCGAGAGTTCTATGTGGCATTAACCCGGGTAAAGGACAGACTGATCGTCGTCGGTTCTCCGAGTGATTCGGCTACAATTGATGAAGAAACCCATTGTATTGGATTCAAGAGTAAACCTTCGATGAAGACTATGGGTGCGATGTGGCTTGATGGATTGCGTAGTTTATCCCACCAACATCACATAGAAAATTCACCATGGCTTCAAGAAAACGACGTCTTTGGTGAACAACTCCCGCAATACAAGGAAACAACTCTTTCGATCAATCCACGGTCCTTGATTCACGATGCTTGCTTAGGCCCTCATTCTGTTCAATCGCTGTACATCTACCACTCGCCGGACTGTTTCCCTGGCCTTACGACAGCCACTCCTTTGCAGAGATGGATGAACCTAGAGGCCCACCTCAACGGTCTCCAACCTGTAGTAACTTCAGAACAACCTCTTCCTTTGGTGAGTGAAATGATGCGGATGACCGCCCATGGACTGGATACCAGTTTCGCCTGCCCTCGCCGTCATTGGCTTTCTGAGGTGAAGGGTTGGAATCCGGAACCATTGAACTTGTTTTTGAACCGCCCTTCTTCTGAATTTTCAGCCACAATCTATCCTCCTGCAACTGTTTTTGGAACGCTCATGCATCGATTGGTAGAAATTGGTTTGGAAAATCCATGCGTCAAGAATGCACCACCGTCCATTCCTCTGCCGCCAGCATGGGTTTTTGATGGAGAGGATTTGCTCGATGATAAGGAAACCATCGAGCGCGTTTTGGCTGAAGAAGGCATTACTTCTTCCGGCTCAGATGCATTCGAGGCAACATTGAGCCGCTTGGCTCAACTCGGTAAACTCGTACGGGAAGGATTGCTTGGACGATATGCTGCAGGTGAGCAACACTTTGGTTTCAGTGTTGAAGGATTACGAACAGAACTCCCGTTCTTTTTCCGACATAAAGTTGGATTTGATGGTCTGATGCGAACCAGTTTTTCGGTCGAAGGAGAACAGAACATTGCCCAAATTGACCATGTTGATGTTATCTTTGACGGACGAGCAGATTTGGTGCTTGCGTTACGTGATACAGAAGGCAACGGATGCCTTCAGGTTGTGGACCTTAAAACCAAGGGATGCAGGGATGAATTTAATTCTGAAAACCCGAACCAAGGAAGTAGACTTCAGAGGTACAAAGGAGATGCGTTGGTACCTTTCCCTTCGACCTTGGAGGAACGCTCGATACTGGATGAACACCGTCTGCAGTTGACGCTCTATTCCCTTGCATTGGAAGTTCTTGAACAACAGAAGCCAGCCGACGAGCGCCGCAGAATCCTACCTCCTGCCCTGCTTATCGGGGCGTCGGGACGAATGGTTCAGTTGACGCAAACCGAGTACGAATCCGCAACTTCGACCTTGGCCGACCATCTTGAATGGATGGCACAACTTTCTGCAACTCCCGGTGCATTGGATGAACCTCCACGCTTGCCAGAAGAGAAATCTGAAGTGTGTTCACAGTGCCCGTTTGCCCGAGGGCAAATACGGTTGTGTGGCCCAGAAGGCTCATCACTTGGCCCAGTTTCGGCTGATGAAGATTAGTTTTTTTTGCCGCACATGACAAGCGTTCCGAGGAATGATTCACTTGCAGCAACTTGGTGCATTTCTACATCAATAAAGCCAGCTTCAATCATGGCTGCTTTCCATTCATCGATGCTGAGTGTGGTCATGTGAACATTCAGGGCGTCGGGCCAATCGTGGCTGTCATCGTTTTCACGGTAGTGATCAATACCCGCAACCAACATTCCACCGCTGTTTAGCCAGTTTTCATGCAGTTGCTTGAGCATGGATTGTGGGTCATGGAGGTAATACAGGAACTCCATGCTGTGGATAAAATCAAATTTTTCAGATGGCATCCATTCGGGCAACTTTGTAACCTTATACTCGCCGTTGGAATCAATCTGTCGTGCTTTGGAAATCATTGCCTCTGAGCCATCAACACCGAGAACTCGAGTGCATGATTCATCTTGGGCAAGCAATCTGCAAACCCACCCGTTGCCGCATCCAATGTCGACGGCCGAATAGTTATCTGAACGGGGAATTCCGCCAAGTTCTAGCATGGCGTGGACCGATGCAGCATGTCCATTTTCCATGCCTTTATCCTTGCCTTTTTCAGCCCATTCACTGAATACTTCGGTCGCTTCTCTTCGGCTCATAGAAACAGTCGAGCCGACCCATTCCAAGAAGATGTCCATTCCGATAAGAACAATATTCGCCGGCTTAACGAAGTGTTCATGCTCGATGTTACGACAACCATAGATGATGTATTGTACCCGCTTATTGAACCCTATGAAACCGGTATGTTGCCGGTTTCAGATGTACATACCATTGCTTGGGAGAAGAGCGGAAACCCTGACGGTATGCCGGTCATTGTGATTCACGGCGGCCCAGGTGGCGGCGGCCAACCAGCGTACCGTAGATACTTCGATCCAAGTGCCTACAACATCATTCAATTCGACCAGCGCGGTTGTGGGAAATCAACTCCTTACGCTGAATTAGAAGACAACACGACACAAGCGTCCGTTCATGATATTGAACTGCTGCGAGAAACATTTGGAATTGATGAGTGGCATGTTTTCGGCGGTTCATGGGGTTCTACTCTCTCCCTTGTCTACGCACAACAATACCCCGAACGCGCCCTAAGTCTAATGCTGCGGGGCATCTTCATGTGTCGCAAAAGTGAATTGCACTGGTTTTACCAAGACGGAGCAAGTCACATTTTCCCAGATGCATTTGAAGGATATCGCGAACATATTCCACTCGAGGAGCAAAACGATCTCATCAAAGCCTACTACACTCGCCTAACCAGTGATGATGTCGATGTTCGCCGCGCTGCGGCGAAAGAGTGGACGCGATGGGAAATGGCAACAAGTCGATTGTTCCCTGATGATTCATACCTTGAAAAAGCCGAAGATTTGGATTTTGCAGTTGCGTTCGCCCGTATTGAATGTCATTACTTCATCAATGCTATTTTCCTTGAAGAAGCACATATTCTCAACCACGTTGACTCTATTCAACACCTTCCTATGCACATTGTCCAAGGTCGGTACGATGTAGTTTGCCCGGCTCGTAGTGCGTGGGAATTGCATAAAGCAGTCCCCTCAAGCCAATTGGTTCTGGTCCCTGATGCTGGTCATTCGATGGGCGAGGTAAGTATCGCTCGGGAACTTGTTTCGGTAACCGATTCGTACTGTTGATTGCGGCTCAATTGGCCCATGGAATCAGTCCTACTAAGCGTCGGCTTGATAGGGTGGAGGTGTGTGGGTGTTCACGGAGGCTTGCCTCCGGGTGAAGGAATGACCGAAGATGGAACCATTACACCAGCGGATTTTGAACCAGCTGTGAAGAAATTGACCGCTGAAGAATACGAAGACCAAATCAAGGTCCTGTATGAAGCGTTCACCTCTGCCCAGTCTGATCTTGAGGATGCTGTGGCAACCATTGAAGTCTTGGAAAAGGAAATCATCGAACGAGAAATCGAAAAGGAAACTCAAGAGGCACTTCTTTCCGAGAAAGAAGTCCGAATCCGCGAACTTGAACTTCGTGCTGTCAAAGCCTCAAAGAAGGTTGAACACCTTGAACCTGAATTGGAAAAGATGGAGGAAAAGTACTCCCGTGAAAAGAACCGTGTGAGTACTGTGTTCAGCATTGCTGAGGAACTTGACAACGATTTGAAACACGCTGTTGTCGAAATGAAAGCACGTGACGACTGGTATGTCGACCACATGCAAATTTTCGAAGACCTCAACAAGGCAATTAAGGTCCGTTATGAAATGATTGAGCGAGCAATCGAAGCAGAGCGAAAATCACAACACATGGCCCGTGCATTCACTGAACGTATGGAAGACATGGTCGAGGCGCGAGCGTCCGACTTGGCTGAGGCCGACACTGAGGGTAAGGCGGCTGAAGAATCGACAGAATCCGTGGAAGTTGTAGAAGCATCACCAGAGGAAGCCGTCGAAGAGATCGCAGAGGAGGCAACTGAGGAAGTTGTGGAAACTGCTGCTCCTGAAACCACCGCTGCTGCTACTTGGGCTGATGGCGACGACCCTTGGGCTGAGTGAGGCGATTTTATGGGTGGACTGGCCCATGGCGGCCACGCTCCAGTTCTTATCCCTCTGATGATGGGAGGAAGCGCCCTTATTATCGGGGCAACAATTGATTCTCTGTATGGATTGATTCCATTGTTTGGGATTTTTTGCCTTATGCTCTCCGCTTTCTTCGCTAATTTTTGGCGAGACCCAGACCGCCCAATCCCTCGTGACGAGGGCGTTTTGGTAAGTCCTGCTGACGGGCATGTTATGTTCATCCGCCGAGAACGGGCAACAGGCCGGCGCCCAAACAAAGACGAGATGGACTCAGGTGATTGCGAATCGAATTCACTTACTGGAGACTGGTATCCTGTTCCTTTAGAAAACCCCCTCCATTTCGAAACTGAGCAGCGATTTGAGCCGGTGAAAAAGGGTGAAGAATCGAAGAAGGATGTCTATCGAATCGCCATATTCATGTCTCCACTTGATGTCCATGTCAATCGTTCTCCGCTTGCAGGAACGCTTCATCGGATGGAGCACAGAGCAGGAAAGGGACTACGCCGTGGTCCTTTTCTGGCTGCTTACAAGAAGGAAAGCCAATACAACGAGAGGGTGCGTAGTGTGTTCAAAGGAGAGTCCAAACTCATGGTAGAAGTGACGCAAATATCGGGTGCATTGGCTCGAACAATTGTGCCATGGCTCGCGATCGACACCGAGGTCCGTCGAGGTCAGCGGTATGGCATGATTCGTCTCGGCTCCCGAGTCGATATCCGTGTACCGGCTCACTCTTTCATGCCAAACGTGGTCTCTGCCGAGGAACAGAATTCGGCGCATCCAAAGGGAGAATTTGTCCGGGCAGGTTCTACAATTCTGTTCACACCTCACGAGGAATAACCGTTCTTGAAGCGGTGGATTGAAACGGCATAGCCATGCGACTTGACATTGAGGGATACCATGACCGGGCCGAAGTCGTTGACACTTGTTGGAGACGGAGCCAAAGGTTCACGTATTCACGACCTCGTCAAAGCACCAGCAAATACTCCATGGGCTGTTGCCCGTCAACAGTCGTGGGATGCAAGTGAGCCAGCAACAGTCTATTACACGCCTGAAACATTAGCAGACGGCACTCCATGCAGTGCTGTAACTGTAATCTTAAGGACCAAAGGATGCCATTGGTGGTGGTCCAGTGGCTGTACTTTCTGTGGATACTTCAACGATACTCGAGATGATGTCACCAACGAAGATCTCCACTCGCAATGGGCTTATGCTAAGAAGAAATTTGAGGATTTTAAAGACCATGCCATGGTTAAGGTGTACACGAGTGGTTCACTGCTCGAGGACAGAGAAATACCAGTGGAATTCCAAGAAACTGTATTGAGGGATTGCCAAGAACTCGGTAAGGAACTCATTGTTGAGAGCCGATGTGAACAACTGACTGAGGAGAAACTGGCTTGGGCATCTCAATTGAATCAAAGCTTTGCAGTAGCCATCGGACTCGAGGCTTACGATGATGAGGTGCTTCGTTTCCACGTGAACAAGGGCTTCACGACGAAATCGTGGGACAGAGCAGTAGAGAATTTAAAGAAATTCGACATTCGAGTGAAGACTTATTTGATGTTCAAACCGCCGTTTATGAGTGAGGCGGATGCTTTGATTCATGGCGTTCGATGGATTGAACAAGTTGCAGACCGCAGTGATGAGATTTCAGTCAATCCGATGAATATCCAGCGTGGCACCATCATTGACCGACTTCACCGTAACAACGAGTACCGCCCACCATGGCTTTGGTCTCTGGTTGAAATGATTCGTAGAGCTCACCCTACTATCCACCCGGAAGGTGGAAAGAACGGCGACGCTGACCAAGTTTGCCGCCTCATTATCCACCCTACAGCTGGCGGTAAAATTCGTGGTGCACACAATTGCGGTGCGTGCGATTCTGTTGTCGTGGCGGCCATTGAACGGTATGCAGTTTCGGGCGAACTTGAAGAATTTGAAGGTCTTTCTTGTGAATGTGAAAAGGCATGGAAAGAAGAGATTTTGCTCGAACAAACCTTACCAGTTCCTCTTGGGATTTCGAAGCATCGACGAGGGAATGTGTTGGACCGCCTTCGTTCACTGTAAGTCCCTTTTTTAATCGAAAAAAACCTCTTCGCAAGGAGTGAACGTTTATCACCGCAATGCGAGTGGACGGATTGACCCCTACGGGGTCATGTATGGGTGATGAAGAATGTCAAGCGCTACTACTCTACCAGATGTTACCGTTGGAACAGGAGAACCATCGAGCAGCCGTGTCTTCTTGACCTTGTTCAGCGTTGCCCTCCTTGGTCTCCTCGCCTTATTTTCAAACGTATTCGGGTGGGATAATATTCCTCTTCTCGGAGAACTGGTGCCACTTATCGGAAACCTAGGTGGCAGTGGAATCTGGTACTATTTGATCGGTATTCTCATCGGTGTCGGCGCTATTGTCGCCTCACTTCTCAGCGAGGTCATTGTCGATTAGGAGGTGTGATGTATGGAAACAGTATTCATTACAGCAGGTCTTCTTCTGGCAACACTCATCGTTGTTGCTAATTACATGGTCAAGGGAATTGGCGGAATGGCAAAACCACTGCGACAAGTTGGTTTGTTCTTGCTTAACAAAGCCCCAGCAGGTCTTATTGACTTGTTTAGCGATAAAGCGGGCAGTGGGACAAAGACTTGGATGCGCTTCGGTATGGCTTGGTTCTTCATGGCTGCTCTTAGCATGTTCTTGGGAATCTGGCATCGGTACGACCCGGCCGCTCTGAACTCGTTATCCAGCGTTGGGTGGAGTTATGATGACGGTTCAATGTTGACCGATTACACAGCAATTTTCTTTTCTACCGCTTTGAATTATTTGTTGATTGGTGCCGCACTTGTCGCTGTTTCACGCTCTTCCAACGGCCGTCTGGCCAGTGAAGCCAGTGCTTCGATGGTTGCAGTTCTTCTTACGGCATCAACCACCGTTGTTCTCTTGCTTCCAGCGGTCTTCTCTCTCATCGATGTTTCGAACGGAGCCGAAGTGCTGGAAACAATTCAGAACATCTCCCTGCTTTTGGTTGGAGCAATGCTTCACATTGCACTTCTCATCAACGTCTTCATCACCATCGGGGAGCGGGAGCATGACGACCTGTCTCCTACAACCTGGTTCCTCGTACTTGCTTTGGTTGCAAAGATCATGAGCATGTTCCTGGCTTTCTTTGGCGATGTCGTCGACTCAACCCAAACCGTTTGGTTGGCAGAGAGAGTCTTGAATGGATGGGTTCCTCTTGCACTTATCTTTGCTGCAGCATACCACATCATTCCATTCACTGCAGGCAAACCAGTATGGTCCGCTTCAATGCAGAAGACAAACATGATGTTCCTTTTCCTCACCGTTCCTCCGTTCTTCCTTTCTGCTGCTGATGGCGGCGAATTGTTGCAGAACATCGGCGCCATCCTCATGGCGATTGGCCTCCTTCCATTGTTTGCAGGTTCAGTAAACATGGTTGCGACAGCCGCATCAAGCCCAGAACGCATCGTTAAGAGTCCAGGTGCATTTGCCGCAACTGCTGCAATGATGCTTCTTCCAATCTATGCCGTTGGTGGGTTCTTCACTGGAATGGACACATTCGTTGGAATGGACAAACTCGGTTCGATGGCTCACACCGTTGATACAGGATTTATGTCAACCATCGGCGGATTGATGATGCTCGCTGCAATTTTCTCCTCCTACCCACTCGCTGCACAGAAGCAACTTGCTAAGGCAAGCAATGCACAACTTGCAGTTTGGTTCACCGTCATTGGTGGCGTGACTGCAACGGTATCAGCGCTCATTGGAGACTTTACTGAATACGCTGTAGTGAACTCTGGCATCGAAGATTCTGTGGCATCAACCGACGGATTCTTCCTCGTTTCTGCAGCAATGTTCTACTTCGTTACACTTGGAACAATTTTGGCTGCACTTTCAATGATTCACACCGGTCGTCCAAACAACGCAGCATACGCTGACTTGGCAGTTCAAAGCGATATCCACTCTTACACACTGGTCGAAGGCTCAACCACCATTCGCACTTTGCTCGGCCGTGGCGTCGGTATCGATACGAACCTCACCATTGGAGAGGTCGAAGAAGACGAAGGCGGCTCATCTTTGATTCGCGTCTCAGCTCAACTTCACAACGATGAAGTCGCAGAGTACCCTATGCCAGAAGAACTCGTCATGCTTGCACAATACCTCAAGCAGTCCAAGCAATCCATCTTTGAATTCTTCAGTTCAATCGACCTTGATGGGTCTGGAGAGGTAGACGGCTACGAATTCCGAGAAGCCTTATCCAAGGCTAACATTGCAGACTTGCCTCCATGGGAAATGGGCCGACTTGTCAACGCAGTTGACCTCGATGGTGATGGCCGCTTGAATCTCCCCGAACTTGACATTATGATTTCCAAAATCCGTAACGAGATTCTCGACTCGGAAGAAGAGTGATCATCCCTCAAGGCGGAATCACTGTGAAAATCGGATTGGTTGGTAAACCGAACGTCGGAAAGTCAACCTTCTTCAGTGCAGCAACCCTTGCTAAAGTGGATATTGCGAATTACCCGTTTTGTACTATTGAGCCGAACGTCGGTGTTGCTTTCGTAGCTGCTCGTTTGCCGTGCCCTTGCAAGGATATTCGGGAGCGATTAGAATCCGAAGGGCGCCTCGAGACAACTCGAGGCGACGACCCGCGCCAAGGGAGCCTATGTGAACCGCGAACGGGCTCTTGTGTTGGTCACCGCCGCCTCGTCCCTTGTTTCTTAGTCGATATAGCAGGTCTCGTCCCGGGTGCGAGTGAAGGAAAGGGTCGGGGAAACGCATTCTTAGCAGACTTAGCAAATTGCGATGCTTTGATTCAAGTTGTTGACGCTGCTGGAACGACGGACCTTGAAGGCAATCCACAAGGTGCCAATCAGAGCAAAGAGGTGGCTCAGCAACGCATTCGTGATGAAATAGAATTTCTTGGAGTCGAACTTGATGCTTGGATTTCAGGCCTTCTTAACGACGGCTGGATCAGAGGCGTTCGACGCGTACAAGCGGAAGGTGAGAAAGGCTTGATCACGTATATCAATGATCAACTGACCGGGCTGGGAGCAACGCCACAATCGATTTCAGTTGCTTTTGAATCCTTCAAAAAAGAACACACTTCCCTAGGCAGCCCATGGGATTGGGATGCTTCGATTATTACTGCACTTGCAGTTGAAGTTCGCAGAATCTTGTTCCCGATTCATATTGCTGCAAACAAGTTTGATATTGCGCCTGAAGGAGTGCTACAAGGCATCGAATCCAACGGCTGCTTGGTCTCGTGTATGGCGGATGTAGAACTTGCATTGCGCCGTGCAAGTTCTGCCGATTTGATTGGTTATGTGCCTGGTGAATCAACGTTCGAATATACAAACCCGGAATCGCTCTCAGCGGCTCAAACTAGGGCTTTGGACCATATGCTTGAACGCCTCTCGACCAACAACGGCACTGGTGTAGCGCCGATGATTGACACAGTCTTGTTCGATGAACTCGACCACATTGTCGTCTATCCTGTTCAAGATGAATCGCATTGGACCGACGGTGATGGCAAAGTTTTGCCTGATGCCTTGGTCGTACCCTCCGGTATTCAAGCCAAACAACTTGCATACAAGGTTCACAGTGATCTTGGTGATGGGTTCATTCGGGGCGTTGATGGAAGAACCCGTCGAGTCGTTGGCTCTGAACATGAAATGAACGACGGAGACGTTCTCAAGATACACGCTAAGTCGTGATCAGTGACCCTTAGGGCGCTCATAGGCTGGAGTGAGTCGAGCCATATCTCCCGAATATTGGCCACCGCGGTAAATGAACCAAACCGGTGCGAGAAGAGTCAATACGACCAGCAATCCAAGGAAATACCATCCCCATGGGCTAACATCGCTGAGGACCATAATCCACAGCGTCCACAGCAGAGGAATGTACATGAAAACGCTGTATCTCCTTGCCATTGCTTGGAGTCTAGAACTGCGCAAAGAATCATCATACATGTTTGTGGCTTGATCTTTCGTAATCAGTCCTTTCTCAAGGCCACACCGGACACAAACTTGTGAGTTCGGTCCATTTCCGTGAATGAACTGCTCTCGAGAATAGGTGCTTGAACAATGTCGGCAAGTCGGCATGGTACTCCCTCAAATCTCTCCAATCGCTCCCGATTCTTCAAGCATCCGCTTCAATCGAGAGGAAATTTTGCAGCAATTGTAAACCATGACGGGAGCCAACTGATTCAGGATGGAATTGGACACTGTGGATTGGCAAAGTCTCATGATGCAACCCCATAATCATCTGACTGCCTTCTTCAACTGCTGTTTCAACCAGTTGACTTGGGTGGGATTGTATTACACATAGAGAATTATAGCGCGTAAAAGGTGTTGGAGATTCAATACCGGAAAACAACCCTACTCCATCGTGTACACATTGCCGAGGTGAGCCGTGAACAGGTCCGTTTTCGGGGCGGAGAATTTCCATGCCTGCAGCCATCCCTATGGCTTGATGGCCCAAGCAAATACCGAGTAAGGGAATGGATATCTCTCCGGAAAGGGCCGCTGACGCAATGGCCATGGTAAGTGGCGAGTTCGTTGGTTTACCGGGCCCAGGACCAAGGATAATGTGCGTAGGGTTGATGCGTTCTATGAGTTGTTTTACATCTTCAGTACTCCAATTGGAATGAGAGTGACTGTTTCTCGATTTGAGGACGCTAACATTTCGACCTAGACCGGACACTGCGTGTGCAATGTTCAATGTGAACGAGTCGAGGTTATCGATGAGAAGAATTCCATCGGAACAATCCTCATTCCCGTCGATAAATTCAACCTTCCCAGCACGTATTGTTTTGGGTGGCGCTTCGATACGCAGTGGATGTGTTGCAAGTTTTCCTACAGGCAGCGAAGATTGTTCACGTTCCATCCAGCCGCATGCTTTGCGAAGTGCCGCAGCTTTCCACTTTGCTTCCTCAACCTCTGTTTTTGGGTCAGAGCCGATGGTAATCCCTCCCCCGGCGGCAATACTTCCGAGCCACTGTCTGCGCTGCTTTTTAGCAATCAAAGTACGAATAGCAATATTCAGTGAACACGCTCCAGAATGTACATCTATCCAACCTATCGAGCCGGTCCAAAACGAGCGTGGGCGTTGCTCAATCTCATCGATGGCGGCACATACCACCGTGCGTGGACACCCGGTAATGCTCCCGCCAGGGAACACACTTTGAACTGCATCAATACCGTTTTTTCCATCCTCTAATTCTCCTGAGAGGTGAGTGACGAGGTGCTGTACATGTGTGTATGCCTCGACATCAAAACGTTCGACTTGTATGCTCCCGACTTTGGATACCGTTGCGATATCATTTCTCATCAAGTCAACCAGCATACGGTGTTCAGCACGTTCTTTTTCGTCCCGAATCATTTCTTCTCGGAGCATTTCTTCTTTTTCGGCATCTTCACCACGTGGCCGTGTTCCTTTGATTGGCGCGGTGAATACCTTCGATCCATCGCATCTGATCAGTGATTCGGGTGATGAACACACAAGTGAAAATCCGAGGTCAGGGGCGAGTATGAAGGCTGAAAAAGGAGCAGGATTTTTCTCGCTGAGCCGTTGAAATATATGCCTAGGATGTTCGTTTAACTTTCCATCCCACCATCGCCCAACATTGACTTGATACATCTGCCCATCCCGTATGCTTTCACGAATATTATCGATGATGCGTTCATGGTCTTCATCGGTTAACGAACTCGTCTCTTGAGATTGCTGAGGCGCATTAAGGGGTTTCAACGTTGGATACTTATTGAGGTTCAAGTTGGCTTCATTAGCCCAAGTATCGTTTTCCAGAGCATAAACCCTCATCGTCTCGTCGTCTCGATTTTGCACAACCATCCGTTCAACCAGCCATAAGATGGTTAGAAGTTCACCATCTTCGGGTTGATGCTGTAAACGCAGTGGTTGCGTCCACTGAACCATATCGTATGCAAATGAGCCGCTCCAAAACGGCCCTTGAGGGAGTTTTGAATGGGGAGATTGGGCGAAGGGCTCATTCGGAGTTAAGTCTCGTAATTTCTCCATTAATTCATCCAAACCGGTTGCAAAGATGGATGTTGAATGATACCAACATCCATGCTTCCATTCTTCGACTTGTGCAGTGAATGACTTCTTTTCTTGGTGCAAGAATATTTCGCCACGCAGTGGGCTATGTGGTTGGGCTGAATCCATATTTCCCGGTTGACGAACCAAGACGCGCCGACGTGATGGTCCGCATAAGATCGAATATTCTGCAAGGTGCGAGTGTGGCCCTGATGAGCACAACAGTACTTCATCCGGCCCTCCGTAGTGGACCGCCTTTGGACCCAACAGTCCGACCTCTTGCAAATGGCTCTGCAACGCTAGGATGCCAAGGCTCATTTGAACGACCTCACATCAGACCATGTTTCGTTGTTTTGATAGTGCTGTTGCAGAAGAGCTTGGCAAAGCGAAGAGAGCATATCTCCACTGCCAAGTAATTCGTCGTCCAGAGAAAGTATTCTGCATGCACCGGTTCCGCTACCCAATGTTATGATTTCAGCAGCACGGGCTACGAGCCTTTCATTGAGTCTTCCAAATTGAATTGGTATTCCTGCGTCTTGCAACTTTTGCGACAATATCTCAAACGTGATGCTTCTGACACCTCCTTCATTGTGTGCAGCCACCCATGCCACGCCGTCTTCATCGAGAACAACAGGTAAGGCACGATCGGCATCGACGATGGCGTAATCGTGTACCAAGAAAGCGACGTCTACGCCTTTCTCTTCAGCATTGCTTCGAGCGTCGATGTATGCTTGCCAATCCCCATGCTTGGTACCGTTCACTTTTGCTGACCAGCGCGGTGCTTCCACGGTAACGGCATCGATTTCTTCATTGCGAAAATCAATGGGGCGTGAATCAACACTTACTTCACCGGACTTAGAGCATTTTATTTTTAGCAAAAGTCCAGGATTATGATTTTGAGTTGTCTGTTTTGATGCACTCTCTTGTTGGAGTAGAGATTCCATCTGCTGCGATAGATTTTCTGGCAGCTTGATGCGCAGTAATTTTGCGTGTTCAGAAAGTCGCTTCAGATGATGTGGCCAGTCTGCAATGGCAAACGCTCCATCCCACAATGCGGTGGTAAACACCTCGCTGCGTGGACCATTCAACCGTTCCAGACTCATCGGCACGCCTCAAAGTAAATCATCCAAGAATGAGGTATCAATGCTTGCTTGAGGCAGTTTCGGAGTGTTCGGTTCAGCCAGGTCATTCAGTAGTGCGTTGTTCTGTGCAGGTCGCATGACCGGTTGTGGCGCTTGGTATGCCGGTCTTCCATAGAGATCTTGATTTTCGATTCTCTGTGCTGCAGCATACATATCGTTTGCTTGTCCTTGACTGACACTCGGCATTGGGGCCGATGGCATTGGAGGTGGTGCTACTGGAGTCCCAAATGTATCCCAGTCATCGTTCTGGATGCCCCAGGTTGCTTCTTGCAACTCCAGGCTTCTATTACGGTTCTTTTGCCCACTTCGTGAGCGGACAATTGCCACAAGCAGGAGAAGTGCCACGGCTAACAATCCTGCAGCCAGTAGATTTGGTGTGGTGAGGAGTGATGAGAAGTCATTCTCGTTCGTAGAATCTTGTCCGTCGCTGCCTTGGGGCTCTTTACCGTACACGTCGAGCATGACCGTCTTCACTTCTTCTCGCTCAAACAGGTCATCAAACGGTGTTACTGCGACGTACCAGGCAGAACTGTTCTTGAGAGGTTGGTAATTGCCTTGCGTGATGAGGAACGAGTTTGAAGCCTTGACTTCAACAACAAAATCGCCGTTGCTGGTTGTTTCAAAGTCCACATCTGAGATGTAAATACGGTAACCGCGAACGGATGACTCTGCTGAATGCGTCCATTCAACCAGAATATTGTTTTCATCGTTCCAGGTGAGCGAAATGTCTTCGATTTCTTCTAGATATCCGCCGAGGTCATCTACGCCATCATCGACCGATTGGGCTGACACGCTTACGAGGTTGATTTCCTGAGCGTTTCCTGCAGTGTCTCTTACTACAACAGCAGCCCAAATTTCCTGGCCTGCTATCACTGGGGTATCGCCAGCGACAACTTCGATGGTGAGCGGCAAATCGGGTAGTCGGGAAAGGATAGCAATTGGTGTTGCAGGACCGGTGCTTCCCATTCCGATAGCGTCAAACGACCATGTGGCAGCATAGACTTCATAGTTAGCGACATCGCTTTCATTGCTCAGCTCGAAGTCGAGGAGAAGTGCTCCACCGGCATCGTTTGGACGGTCATAAAGTTCGAGTGCGTCAAGTGCTGCAGGTGCAGTAACATCTTGCAGGTTATTGATTGGAACGACCGTTGCTTGCGGAAGTTCGGTGAGATGAACATTTCCAGCAAGGTCGTGAACGGTCACAACAACATAGAGTTCGACTCCAGGTTTGATAATTTGCGGGGTGGCATCAACAATGGAATTGCCACCATACAAAGCAGTAGAGATTGAGAGTTCGATGGGGTTGTAATCTTCGTCAATCCATTGTTTGTTAATTTTCAAACAGGCACACTTGGTTTCATCATCACCAAATGCAGCCCATGCAACCGAAAGGTCAGCCAGAGGCCTGTCAGCAGCCCAAACGATGTAATGAGAGAAGTCGTCAGCATCGGAAATCGACCATATGACGTCAATTGCCGTTCCATCATCGTCGGGATGATCAAAGGCATTGACCGTTCCAACTCTATCGGGGACTGAACCAGTTCCTGCAGTATTACGGAGTGGAGTGACTTTGACCAGGTCGACATCTGCAAGGTTTGCATTAAGCCAATCGTCATAGGCAACGACGCCAACATAGTACGCCTGACCGTCCTGAAGCGCTACACCGTCAATGCTTGTTACAGTGGTCGAAGTTTCGGTGCAATCATCAATGATTTTCGCTTGGCTAAATTCATCACTTTCGACAGAAGCAGATAACACGGTATCACCATCGAAGTTTCCAGTCGACATCTGGATGAAGACAGCATAGAATGTGCAATCTTCAGCAGGGTTTTCATCCCAAGTAACTGATATTCGGCCACCGTCGTCGTCCGGTGTATCAATGGCTTCGACATTCGTCATTTTCGGTGGGGCTGTGTTATCGTTCAGGCCACCAGTTGGGACCACAGGTCCAATGATGAGCGGCTTCATCAAATCTTCTTGTCCGGATTCATCAGAACAGGTCAAACCAAGCCAGTATGGCTGTCCAGCGTCAAGAGCGAGAACGGTTGTGTTCCCCTCTTCTTTCGCAATCTCTGCTTCCACAGGCAATCCAAGGAGGTCCGTCATTGGACTCGTTGAAGTGTAGATAATCGTGCTCGCGAGGTCGAGAGCAGTACAACGTGCCCATTCAACCTCCAAGTCGCCATCTGCTCCACCTTCATGAGGTCCAGCATTTGCCCATATTGGTGAGAGTGGGATTTCGTTGCTTGAAGAGGCTGGGCCCATCACCGGAGAAGGTGTGCCGAGGTGGCCATCATCGTATTCGACGACGACAACAGCATAGTATTCTTCTCCATCAACAAGCGGTTGTCCGTTGGCCGTTGTTACTTCGCTCGAAAGTCTGCTGTGGAGGGAGACGGCTTTATCCACCGTTCGTCCAGCCAAATCGTCAGCAGTGAGTGCGAGTCCAGATGTGGTCTCGAACGGTCCGTCGTTAACATAAACCAGGTAGCGTGCGAAATTCTCGTCGTGAACAAGCGTCCAATTCGCGAGCAATGCACTTCCGCCGTCGTCCGGCCGGTCAATCAAATCGGTCATTGTAATCGGTGTCTCAGTACGAACATAGTCGTAGATGAGTCGAACCTGCATTGAGCCGTTTGAGGGTGAGTACAACGACAGTTGCAAGAACTGGGTGCCGTTGATGATGACGCCATTTTGAACAGCAAGCTGTAGGCTTGTTTCAAAGTCTGGATTGTTATTGAGTTCAATGGTTGCGTTGTACTTGAGGCTCTTCGAATGAGCCCAAGTGGCAGCGTTTTTCACCGGGGAAGTGAACGCAAGCGGAACGGTTTGGAACAGAATTCCATTCGTTCCAACAACGCCTTGGGTTGAATCCAAGGCAACCGTAGAATCGAGGTCAGCCAATGTGATGTTCATGCCAGGGTTTGTCATGTCCGTAATGTCTTGGGCAGCGAGATTGAATCCGACGCTAAGTGGGTTGGCGTATCGAACAGAAATCCGGTCAACCTCTGAGTATTGTGCATTGTTTTGGTATCCAAACAATCCGTCTCCATCCGTTGTCAACCATATGTAATCAGTTGAGAGGGTGCCGCCAGTGAGTTGCGGCATTGAAAACATCTTGATGTTTTGATGGGTGCTTGTTCTGGCTTCGATTATGGATACACCGTTCCCGCCGAAGATCAAAACATGTTCGCCATCACTTACCATCTTTTCAACGGGCCAGCCAAAGATTTGGTAGGACGGGATTCCGCTTTCGAAAAAGTTGGAACTGCTGTTCCAGTGCACCATGGGTCCTATATCAGTCGCTACATGTATGCCCCAATAATCGCTCGTTAAAGCGTCGACATTGTTTGAAGGCAGTTGGTCAAATTCGTGACCTATAACATCACCTGTAGTCAATCCAATGGTCGTTACAGCAGGACGTTCGTTACCGGCGCCGTCGTGTCCGATGAAGAGGGTGGTTTCACTGAACACGGTTCCGTCGCTGTTGGTAATGGTGTTCACAGCAGAGGTCAGTGACATTGTCGAAGTCCCCATAAGTCCAGATGCTGAAGTGTAAACAATCGTGTTGCTTGTTGTAATGTCTCTTCGAGCAAGTCCTGCAGGTGTTGCCATCCACAGATAGTTTCCTTCCACCAGAACGTCTTCAATGATGTTTGTTGGAAGGCCGTCTGCAGCAGTGAGAGGGTTCATCCAATCAGCAGCAGAATAATTCCATCTTCCTATGCCGCCGTTCGTGGCGATGTAAAGCACATCTGAAGTTGCAGCGAAATTATTGATTGCGTTTGAAGGAAGGCCTCCAATGAGTTTTCCGTTACCGTATCCCGTTTGAATGTCATAAAGTTGAACGCCAGGTGCAGAACCTCCGCTCCCCATCAATCCAAGGACCAGAGTTGTTCCGACACGAACCATTCCATCGAGGTTGTTGTGCAATCCGCCGTTCAGCCGTGTAACTGTTCCAGTCAGCGTATCCAGTTTGTACAGGCCGGTTGGAGTTGTGGTAATGTACAAGTCTGTACCAATGAGTTCAGCGTCTTGCGCTTTGCTGTTTGCAGCCATTATCCATCCGTCTTGCCATAGAATTGAACCGTCTGACTGACGTTCCCCTTGGAGAAGCCCAGCTCCGCTGGGTTGTCCAAAGCCAGTGGAGGTTGCGATTGTTCCAGCAGTCGTCACCCACAGGTGTGTGCTGTTGCCGGACATTGTGGTGACTTGCCCACTGGCCAAGCCTGGAAGCGAAGCAATGGTATTTTGGCCCAGAGGGCTAATGGTGAGCACCTTACTGAATCCTGATGAACTACCTGCTTGGCCAAGGAGCCACTGGTTGTTGACTCGTTGGAAAGATGTAACTGAAGAACCAGCCCCGTTAACGCTGGCTTGTGCATTCGAATTACCCGAGGTCGCAATGGTAGTGTAACCTCCGCCGATGACATTGTCGCCACTGGTTCCAAGTCCATGTCCAAGAACAAGTTGTCCATTGGCGTAGTCGATGGCATCCCACCACACCCGATCGCTTGGCAGGTTGTTTGTTGCTGTCGTAATTGGCGTTAGCCAAGTTCCGGATGAATATCCGTACTTCATGATGTTCGCATCGTCTTCGTAAAAGGCGACATAGAGCGTGTCTGTTGCGTCACATGCAACTCCTGCAACTTCACCTTCTCCTAACACCGTCCGTGTGAACGAACCTGCGAAGGTATCATTCGCCATATCTAGGCGAGCAACGCCGCCGTTATTGGCATAGATTCCAATGTGAAGCAATCCACCGCATTCAGCCATGGAGAGTGGATATCCACCTGGCGTTCCACTGCTCCCCATAGAATACTGAGACCATACATTTCCGTCCCAATGGGAAACAGAACCGCCTTGGAATTGTCCAAATCCACTGACATCTCCACCGCCAACAACAAGGTTTGTCCCGTCGGTCCACAGTTCATAGATTTGGGAGCCAGCATTGTTGGGGAGTCCGTTTCCTTCTTCCCATAACGAAAGCCACTGATCGCTTGTCTCGTTGTATCGAGCAACACCATCTTCTGTGGCGAACAGAACTTCTCCGTCGTATTCCAGAATTTCTCGAATTGGGAAATTGAAGTCATCGTCATCCCATTCACCGAGCATAGTTCCGTCTGCTGCCATGTATTGTAGAGAGTTTTCACCCCATGCAACCCACATGTTACCGCTCGAGGATTGGTAGGCTGTTACACGGTCGACTTGACCGATAGGGAGAATATTATCGCTCCATGAGTTGTTGATTGTGTCCCACTGTGCAATTCCGCCGGATCCATCAACTTGCCACCAATTTTGAGAGGCGATGCTGATCATTATCATGTCGCCAACGAGACTCATTCCATTGATGTCGCCGTTGTTTTGACCAATTTGGGTGCCAACATCGAGAGACGGCAAAGCAGTGAAATTTTGGGCGTTGAACCGATACAGGTTGTCGCTGCTTGCACCGTCGTGGTAGTACATCGTATCACCTTTCAAAATCATGTCGAGAGGGTCACCATTTCCAGTAAATAGGCTGCTCGACTTTTCGATATCATACACTTCAGCTCCAGTGGTTGCGTTCAGTAATTGTAATCCGTCAGAGCCACCAATCCATATAAGATTGGGATCGATATCAACAGAGAGAGATGTTGCATCCTCATTTCCGTCGTCAAGGTAGTTGTCATCGGTCCACAGCGTGAGCCAAGCGTTATTGGGCATGTCATACCGAGCAATACCGATTCCATCGAGTGCAATAAAAGCGACATCTCCTATAACGGCAACTGGGGCGTTTTGTGTTTGTTCTCCAGCCTCCCATTCTCCGACGACGTCGTAAGGCGATGCGGTAATGATGCCAACACCTGAGGTTGTACCGCCGTAGATATAGCCGTAAGAATCAGATTCAACAGAATATGTAGCCCAGTTCGGCATTCCATCGTAGACGTTCAAACAATCAGGGTTTGCCGAGGCTATTTGGCTCGCTGGCCACTTACACACGCCTATGTTCGTGCCTGCATAGACATTGCCGCCAGTAGCGGTGAAGTCGTAGTATCGTTGTGGGCGAGTGTTCCATTGCCCACCTGTTTTGAAAGTGGAAGATGTTGATCCATCCCAGACAATAGCGCCATTTGCAGTCCCGATGTAAAGGTCATTTCCGTTTGATTCGAGTGAATAGATGGTGTCGGACGGAAGTATGCTGTTCGGATTGCTTTGGCCCGGGGAATTCGATGGAGTGGTCAGCGGCGCCATCAATTCATCAGTTGCCATGTCTTTTCGTGCAACCCCGTATCCCGGTATTCCGAAGTAGAGGATGTCGCCGTTTACAGCGACTGGAACATCATCTGCACCATTGATGCCCGTCGAAATCCACGGCGTTAGCCATGATTCATTGGTGAGTTCATACCGAAGGATTCCACTGTTATCGGTGGCGAGATGAACAGTGTTGCTGAAGAGGGTAAGGTCGACGGCAGCAGAATCGTATTGTTCAACTGTAGGAGGGTTGGCGCCGTTTAACTCAACGACGAGCATTTCTCCTTCGCCCGTGATGGCAACAGCGTGCGTTCCATCCGAATCTACACGCAGCACCTCGTCCTTGTTCAGGTCCGTATTTGCAGCGTTCCAGGTTTGGAGAAGGCTACCGTTGCTGTGCATCTTGTGAAGTCCACTTTCAGAGGCAATGAATACATGGGAACCATCGTTCATCAACTGGTTTACTGTCGTTCCTAAGTATACTGGCTGAAGCCATCTTGAGGCTTGGGTGTCAAATCTGTTCATCCACTCATCTGCGGCAACAAAGACCACACCATCAAGTTCTGTTGCATCTTGCATGCTTGAGGAAGTAGGGCCGCTTCCAATCAGGAGTGTTCCAGTTTGAGTAAGGGTTGGACTGGGGGTGAGTTCGGCAAATGAACCGAAGCCGTTTCCGAGCAACAGCAGTTCGGATGTTGGCGCTCTTACGCCGTTAGCAGGCCAGACAATCAAGTCGCTTCCGTCTCCGGTTAGGCCGAAATTGGAAATCACTTGTGAACTGGTAAATACGCCACTTGTTGTGTCATAAATATGCAATGTGTCGCCACTAAGGATGAATAAATCTGAACCTGAGCGAGCGATACCGTTGATTGAGTTACTGGCAAGCCAATTCCCATCGGTCCACGTAGAGAGCCAAAATCCGGAATTCCAGTCGTATCGGGCTAAACCGCTGTCCAGTGAGGCGAATAGGATTTGATTTCCGGAAATCATCATTTCCACGATCTCGTCAGAGTGAAGTGAATTCGCTGATGACCAAGTCGAAAGAGCGGAACCTGAATTGAGGTCCCATCGAGCAACCCCTTCATCATCGAAGGCAACATACAGCACGCCGTTTGCTTCGAGGATATCAAGGGCTTTACCTGAAGTAAGTTTGGTCACCGGAAAACTCCAGTTTCCGCCATCCCATTGTGCAATTCCGCCATCATAGGCAGCGTAAACAAAACCGTTTGTGGCAAGGTGAAACACATCGTACATCGGTTCAGATGAAGACTCAGGCCAAAAGGTTGGGGCTGTTAGGCCATTTTGTTCACTTGTGTCTCCCAGAGAATAAGCGGAGAAACCATCTTCAGTTAGGAGATGGAGTAGATTGTTGGTCGTATCGATTACGATGTCTAGGATGTTTGAGTTTGTTTCAATAATATCGATGGCGATTGGATCATTTGAGTAATCCAAAGTCATGAGCGTGTTGTCGATTGCCATATACATTCGGCCATCAACTGGGTGGAATGCAGTCGCCGCTATGTTGAGTTCAAGTGGTGCCAGCGCCACGAATGGGTCAACTGGTGCAAGAGCTTCTATGACGAGTTCGGTAATCTCTGCTTCTGACGGAAGAGTCCACGTTGCACCTGAGTCACTGTTCGGACTCATACGTCCAGAGTAAGGGTTAGGGCCTGTGAAACTGTCTTGTGAACCAAGCATTCCAAGTCCTCTCCAGTCCAACAAGTTCACGCCAATATCGCTTGCAATAAGCATCGGTTCTTCGATCATGAGTCCATCGCTTCCGTTTACTCTCACTTGGAAGGACACGTTCGACAACTCTGCGCCCGGTGCGAATTCAAGTGTCCAAGGCGCACTGGCTTGAGTAGGGCTACCTGGTGATGCTCCTGTAGCATCCAACTGTACCCAACCCGTATCGTTGCTACCCTCCTGTGGCCACACGGTGTCCACGGATGATTCATGGGCTGAAACTGCGGAAAAGGAGAGTATTGGAGCCGCTGAAGAAAGAAGCATGAGAAGGACCAACAGAAGCGCTCTTCGAGCGTCGCGCTTGGGGGACTTAGCGTTCGCACTGCTCCTCATAGGTTTCCTTCGGTATTTTGGGGTATTTGAACGCGCCCCTTTATCGTGTGAAAAGAACCTCTTAAATCTGTATCATAATGAGGTTTTTTAGCATGTTTAAGTCTTTTTTACCAGCATAGGCCTCGCAAAAAGACATGGCTTCGAAAAACAGTATTACCTGTTTGAAACAAGGTCGTAGAGCCTCATGCCACGCAACACTCAAACCTAAGACCCCCTTCGTTGCATAAGGTCTTACCATGAATCGCGAAAAAAAGGAGCGTCTGCTCAAGAAAGAAGCGTTGGAATACCACGAATCTGAACCACGGGGGAAAATCAAGGTTGTTCCAACCAAACCCCATTCGACTGCACACGAGTTAAGTCTCGCCTACTCTCCAGGAGTTGCATACCCGTGCCTCGAAATTGCGGAACGCCCTAAAGATGCGTATCGATACACTTCAAAGGGGAACTTGGTTGCTGTCATTTCGAACGGAACAGCAGTTCTTGGTTTAGGCAACATCGGTGCACTGGCAAGCAAACCTGTTATGGAAGGCAAAGGACTTCTGTTGAAGACTTTCGCCGACATCGATGTATTCGATATCGAGGTCGACACAGAAGACCCGGAGTCTTTTATTGAAACCGTGGTCAATATTTCGAAAACCTTTGGTGGAATAAATCTGGAAGACATCAAGGCTCCGGAATGCTTCGAAATAGAGAGGCGAATTGCAGAATCAACCGACATCCCAGTCATGCACGATGACCAGCATGGTACCGCCATTATTTCCGCAGCAGCCCTTCTGAACGCAGTCGAACTCCAAGAAAAGGAACTTTCAACAGTCAAGGTTGTCGTCATCGGCGCTGGAGCGAGCGCAATTGCATGCGCCAATCATTATGTTGCCATTGGTGTAACGCGAGAAAACATCTCTATGGTTGACAGCAAAGGAATTGTAACCAAGGCCCGCCTTGAGGCAGGAGAACTGAACGAATACAAGGCGCCTTTCGCACACGATCGTGAAGCCGGTGATTTGGCTGACGCCCTAAACGGTGCTGATGTAATGCTCGGTTTGTCACGAGGAGGCCTTGTCAACAAAGAAATGGTTGCCTCTATGGCCGCTAAACCAATCATTTTTGCACTTGCGAATCCTACGCCAGAGATTACACCGGAAGAAATTTTGGAAGTCCGAACTGATGCAATTATTGCTACAGGCCGTTCAGATTACTCAAACCAAGTGAACAATGTCCTTGGTTTCCCGTATATTTTCCGTGGAGCGCTGGATGTGCGCGCCCGTGACATTACTCAGGGAATGAAAATGGCAGCAACAAAAGCACTAGCAGCATTAGCCAAGGAACCGGTCCCCGATTACATTTCAGCAGCATACGATGGTGCAACAATGCAGTACGGGCCGGATTACATTATTCCAAAACCGTTTGACCGCCGTGTTCTCATTTGGGAAGCATCGGCAGTTGCTCAAGCGGCTGTTCAAGAGGGCGTAGCAGCAGTCCAGCCGGAAGATTTCTCGCTCGTTGCATATCGCGAACAACTCGAAGCCAGATTGGGATTGTCGTACTCAATTATGAGGCATGTCATCAATCAAGTTAGCGGCAAGGGCAAGCGAATTGTCTTCCCTGAAGGAGACCACGAGAAAGTTTTGAGGGCAGCAGCACAACTCGCCGAGCAAAAAATATGCTACCCGATTCTTCTCGGCCCTGAAGAGCGAATTCATCGAATGGTGGATGAACTTGGATTGCATTTTGAGTACGAAGTTTTCGACCCAAGAAAAGACCCTCGCAGAAAGGGAATTTATTCTGAGGCGATGATGTCGAAGAGGAGCAGGAAAGGAATGACGCATGTCGATGCCCGCCGCCTTCTCAAGTCAAGACCGTATTTTGCAAGCCAAATGGTCATCAACGGTGACGCTGATGGATTCGTGGGTGGAGTGAGTCGGAATTATGGCGATGTTTTACGCCCAACTTTGGAACTCATTGGTCCGAATGACAAGACCCACTGTGTCGTGGGGTGCTACATGGTCAATGTCAAAGGAAGAACCATTTTCCTTGCCGATGCCACTGTCAATGTTTATCCTGACAGCCGAACGCTGGCTGAAATCGCAGTGCAAACGGCGAAGGTGGCTCGCCGATTCGGTGTTGCTCCCAAGGTGGCAATGCTGTCGTTCTCGAACTTTGGTTCAAGCCGTGCTCAACGTTCTGAGCGTATTGAAGATGCGATTGAATTTGCTCGCGAACTCGACCCATCTTTAATTATCGATGGACCAATGCAAGCCGATACCGCATTGAATGGCGAAGTGCAAGAAGAGTACCCATTCATGGATTTCAATGGCCCAGCGAATGTATTGGTGTTGCCGAACTTGGCAGCCGCAAATATCGCATACAAACTGCTTGAAGAATTAGGTGATGCCGAGATGACCGGTCCGATTTTGGAAGGTATGGACAAGCCGGTACAACTTGTAGCTCGAAGAGACGGAGTGCGTCATATTGTCAATATGGCAGCAATTTGTGCAGCCGATGCCATTCGGCAAGACTCTTACTGGGAGTCGTTGGTTTCACCCCCGGATGAGCGTTGAGTCTTCGATATCATCGTACTGCAGAGTAGGTCGACGTGGCCTCCAAAGTGCACCGGTCACAAATCCCGCACACAGGCCACCAAACAACAGGTTGGCCCATCCACTTACTGCGTAACTGCCCATACCTCGGGCGATAGGAATGACGAACGAGGGGACGACACCGAGAAGGAATGTCCAAAACACTTCACCTCGAATGTTAGCAAAGAAATCAGCGTTTAATGGTACTTTTTTCCCTTCGCCAGACCGTATTGGAGTGATGACTAAACGGGTTACGATTCCATCCAACGGCCGGTCCATTGGGGCGCTGGAAAGCGCAGTAACTCCCTCTTGCGAGGGGTGGGTTTCAATGGCGGTTCGATGTGATGCCATCGGTCCAATGCCGTGGAAGGGACGTGGCCGACCATCCATCATCGCTCCCCGATAATTGTCAGCTACGCCATCAGCAAGGATTTCTATTTTCTTTGGATTTAACTCAAGTCCAATTTTTTCATGAGCGTGCCGCCATTCACCCTCACTTGGACTGCGGACCTCCCAGGTATGTTCGGAATATGTAAGGAACTCTGCACCGGCAACTCCATCGGAAAAGCGACGGCAAATTTCGTTGATACTACCGCCATCCAATTTGGTATCTTGGTTCTCTGATTGGAGGATGTCATTGATCTGTTGTTCGGACAGAACCGACTGCATGATGTAAAAGTCGGGGCATTTCACCTCGTGACGAGGTCGTTGACTTGCGTAAATCCACCCACCTTTCTCGGTACCGAGATAAGCACTGCCAGCGGAAATTTTCTGAAATTCAATACCTCGATATTGAACACCCATGCCGCCACCTCATTGTACACTGGCTTCCATTCTTTTGTACCAAGCGATGCCTTTTGCGTGGTCTTCTAAGACGTTAAATTGTGGGAACGGAGAGATGGAACGCATGTAGCCGAATGCGGCAAAGTCTACGAGGTCTGGTTCGTCTCCACCAAAGTATGATTTTGACCCGTGTTCATCTGTGAATTCTGTGAGTAGGTCGTGCCACAATTGCTTCGGCGTTCGACCATCTTTCTTGACGCGCTTACGGGCAATAATGCCCCACATGATCGGGAAGCCTGCCCAAGCATAGAGGCGCTTTGAGAAGAATCCGAATTTTTCAATTTTGGAGATACGAACCGTCGTCTTGAGGGCCGAGCCTATACTGCCGTAGAGGATTGGGATGGTTGCTTTTGACATCTTTGAATCCGCCCATTCAAGCCATTGTTGTTGCCGTTCAGCGTCACCTAACGAAGCCAATTTTCCGCCGTTATATGTCGCATCTATGTGCTTGAGCAGTGGTGTGGAATCAGTATGGTATTCGCCGTTCTCATCAGTGAAAACAGGTACTTTGCCCCAATCGCCAGCAAAAGCGACTTCTTTTTTGATTTTCATACCGTTTACACTGATGTATTCTACATCAAGCCCGATGTATTCAATGAGGCCACGAACCTTCCAACAAAATGGACACGTGTAAAGCATGTGGAGTGTAGGGGTTTGACCCATGATTAGAGCCTGTAGCCCCCCCTTCTTCAATCCTCGTCATCAACCTCGGGCCTCCAACCAGGCTTCCAAAATTCAAGGTCATCGAGCCATGTGACCCATTCTTTGTCGCTGCAAGTCAAGAGGCGAAACGCCCGTGCTTCAAGTCCACTGCGATTCACATCCGAAATCATGCCTTCTCGTGAGGCATCTGTCCATTCGACCTGCATCCTTCGAATCTGTCGACGTGCTTCTTCGGGATTGTCGAAGTTCATTTCACATGTGTCACGCAGTTCGGAAATCATAGTACGGTTGTCTTTGAGCAACGGGTCATCTATCGGAGATCGATGTGTTTTCTTTTTGCTTCCAAACGGCCACCAACCCATGAAATGCCTTCGCACCCCTTCCCTATGATATTTTGCTTCGTGTTGGGTCTTCATCAAGGAGGACGCTTTCGCCAAAGCATGGCAAGAGTGACCGTCCACTTCCACGGAATCCCGAGAGAAAAGGCACATCGTGAACTCATTGACATGTACGCTAAGCGATTAAGAAAGAGGGGTGTGAAGATTGAGTACCATTCCGATAAACTTTCAATGAACGCTTATGTTGAGCAGTTGGACAAACTCAAAGGTACACTGATTTTCCTTGACGAAGGTGGGGAAATGATGAATTCCATGGAGTTCTCAAAGCGCGTAGGTCTTTGGAAAATGGAAGCCGATGAAACACATCTTGCCATCGGCCCAGCAGATGGTTGGCCAAAAGCGGACGTTTCAGTCCACCGCAACCGTCTTTCCCTTTCGCCGCTCACTTTCCCGCATGAGATGGCCAGCTCAATGTTGGTCGAGCAACTGTACCGTGCAACCGAGATTCTGAGGGGCAGTGAATACCACAAGGCTTGAGCAAAGGGTCAAGAAGTGCCGTTTCTTCGGGGATAACGAGGAGTCGTATGTTGACATTCGAGACAAATACACTCCAGTGGCTTCTCATTGGATTTGAGGCCGCCATTGGGTTACTTCTGGTCTTAGGCTCTAAAAGCCAGCCTTTCCCACAACCCTCTCGCCGATTTGGATTGCTCATTTTGAGTCTTACTTTTCTCGTCGCAGTAGGACAATTGGCACCTAAACCGGTCACTGTGACCGGCCACCTAGTGTTCTTGACTGGCATTGGTTCATTCGGCCTTCTCGCAGGTATTCATCACTTGGTTCGTACTCGACGTGAAGTTCTTATCGCACCCTTTTCCGGATTCTTTTTCTGCGTAGGAGTCGGTGGACTCATGATACAAACATGGGCCTCCTTAAATCAGTTTGAACAGTGGTCAGGATTCCTTGCACTGGTTGTGTTGGGCGGTGGACAAACCTGGTTGGTGTTCCGAGGCCTGCTCATCGGGCGACTCCCTCTTGCATGGAGTCAGGCGGGCATGGTGGCCCTCCAGAGAGGCAATATTTCTGGGCTTGATGGGGCAATATCGTGCTTCGAGAAAGGCTGGGATGCAGATGAAGAGCATCTTAATCCGATGGCTTATCTCGCGCTGCACCGCATTCACTTGTTTATCGGGGATGAAGCCACTGCGAATGAATGGCAAGACTCTTTGCTTGATGCAGGCGGTGAAGAAGCTGTAGCAATTGAATGGGTTGAAGCGATCCATTCTGCTCTTGAAAGCATCGATAAAGCAGCATCTCTCAACCTTCCACCTATGGGGCATAAGGAACAGGAATGAGTCGGAAAGTGGAAGTTTTCTTCCGCTTTCGTATCTTTTCAAGAAGTAATGAGCATTTTATTATGCAGGAATACAAAGTACTTAAGAGGAAGAAAGACGATATATAAACATGGAGAACCTCTTTGCACGACAAGATGATTGGGATTTGGGTACTATTTTCTGGTACGCAGTCGTCGTCTGGTTTTCTTCGAGTCTTCTCTCGCAATCGTTGTACATGGCATTGTATGGTGTACCTTACGACGCCGTTACACTGCTCAAGCAATTTGGCCCCGCATACTACATCGTGTTTGCTATCGAACTCTTCATTTGGATTGGTATCGGCTCGGTCGTTGTCATGAAGGCAGTTCGTAAATTTTCGAACACTCCTCAACAGCCTTTGGGGTCGGCTTAACGCCGCAACCGTCATTTCTGTAAACCCGCAAAACAGCCGAAAATCATGGATTCCGTCCGATGACTTCATGGTCTGTCAAGTAAAGGGGCACATGTGAAAGAACATTCAGACGTACCGTTCTTTTCTGGTCGACCTATGGAAGTCTGTTCCTTGGTTGACGAAGAGAGCGCAATGCGAACACTACCGAAAGGTGCTCGAATCGTTTCCATCGAAGAGGCGAGAGAAAACTTGCCCAAAGTAACCCGCTGGCTTGCAGAATTACAGGCCATGAGTGATGAGGCACACGATTTGACCGAAGAGTTGGAAGTTCTTCTTGAAACGCTTGAGGCGGAAAGTGAGCATGTGGTCGAAGTAGCTGAACAACTTGCTCAACTCGTCACTCACTGGCAATCCATCACCGCAAATGTGGAGGCAACCGGTACCCGAATTGCTTGTTTAGAGCCAGGTAGGCTTGAATGGTACGGGGTTGTTGATCAACATTTAGCGCTGTACTCATGGCGATTTGGTGAAGAAGATATCGAATGGTATCACCCAATTGACACCAGTTTCCTTGCCCGAAAACCACTCATAGAAGCATGACTTCGGAAGGTTTGGGGCAGACTCATGGTTCGTATTACACGCGTTTACACAGGCACTGGAGATGAAGGAAACACTTCGTTGGTAGATGGCTCACGTCGTTCTAAGGCCGATCCAAGGCTTGAAGCGGTTGGGACCTGCGATGAACTGAATGCCTTGTTTGGAATGTGTTTGATGGAAATACAACGTCTCCCCTCGCATGAAGATGGGGGAAGTCGTTCAACCGTTCAGCGGGTACAAAGCATCGTTACTCAAGTGCTTCCAAGGGTACAAAACGAATTGTTTGACCTCGGTGCTGAACTTGCTTGCCCGCCAGAACAATTGCCTGAAGGAATGGCTGTTTTGAGCGATAAACAAGCTGATGTATTGGTTGAAGAAATGGATGCTTGGCTTGAACAGCTTGAGCCATTGACGAGTTTCATTTTACCATCGGGTAACGGCCCAGAGGCGGTAATGCACCTCACTCGTACAGTGACCAGACGTCTTGAGAGAACGGTTTTGAGATTGAGCGAAGCTGAGGGCGAGGGGTCAGTTCGACCTCTTGTTCTGGTCTACATCAATCGACTTTCTGACTGGCTGTTTGTTCTTGGGCGATGGGTTTGCCTAGGACTTGGTAACGACGAGTCTCTTTGGATGCCGCTCGGTCGGCGTGGCCCTGAGAACGGCGCTGCTGACTTGATACGTAAATTGAGTAGAAGTGACGATGATTTCGATCACTTGTGAATTATTCTTTCCCGATTGAACGCATGTGTTCATGCGCATTTTTGAGAACTCGCTTAGTTTCTTTATGCGACAACTGATCCATGGCTTGTTCCCAGTCCAACCACATATGGCCGCGGTGCTCGTGAGAAAGTGACACGCTGATACGCTCGGTTTCAGCAAGATACCAG
>JABIWF010000049.1 GCA_018701175.1 Methanobacteriota archaeon | reverse complement strand
GGTTGTGGTGCTTCCCGAGCCGCTGCCTGAGCCGCTTGCCGCACTGGTGTTGTATTGGAATGTGATGTTGGCCATGGCCATGGCCTCATCGATAATGAGATCCGCACCTTCGATGCTGGCGGTGAAATTGCTCTGAGAAGCGCCTCCCGTTTCGAGAACGTCGTTGCTCTCGTCCAGCGTTTCTTCGTCGTTTGTCCATGCGTTCATGGATTCAAGATACCCCACTTGGGTCATCATCATCATCAAGAGCGATAAAACGACGGCTCGGTTGAAATTCGCGTGGCGTACGCTGGACATAGCGGTGTCTTAATCATTGAACTCATGTAACCTTCCCCTGTAATGACCGGCGGAGGATGATTTGTCGAGGTGAATTGATTCTCCACACACATGCACACCTTACTGCATAATTTCTGGAAATCTTCGGCCGTAGTCTTGAAATCCTCGGTGCGTTTCGCCCAACCAAGGTGAACGATTTGAAGTACAATGTCCCGGCAGACGTCCCCAACGATTTGATTGACATTTACATCCAAAATATGGATGCTGCAACGGCTGGAACGGGCAAAATGAACCTGTTTGCATGCGACCAAAAAATCGAACACCTCAACGATGATTTCTACGACGGTGGCAACAAAATACCAATCACTTCAAACGACCCTGGACATTTGTTTGAAATCGGTCAACGCTGTCACGATGCTGGAACCATTGGTGTTCTTGCTGGCCAACTTGGCCTCATCTCACAGTATGCTCGAGATTATCCTGATTTGCCGTACTTGGTGAAACTCAATTCCAAATCACACATGGTCAAAACCAGTCAACGCGACCCTGTGTCTCAGGCAATGTGGGAAATGGACGATGTCATGGCTTTGACCCACAACGGCATCAACGTTGTTGGCATTGGCTATACCATTTACATTGGTAGCGAATACGAACACGACATGATGACCGAGGCTGCTCAATTCATTCGCCAAGCACACGAACTTGGCATGATTGCTGTTGTGTGGATGTACCCACGTGGACAAGCTGTCACCGATGAAAAAGACCCTCAACTTATCGCTGGCGCTGCTGGTGTTGCTGCCTGTATTGGTGCTGACTTTGCAAAGGTCAACTACCCTCGCGCATTCGAAGGAATGACCCAACCAGAATCCCTTGCCATCGCCGCACAGGCTGCTGGCCGCACTGGAATTATCTGCTCTGGTGGCGGTTCTCTTCCGGCTTTGGAATTCTTGGAACGCCTTCACGCTCAAATGAGTGTTGGCGATTGCATGGGTGCAGCAACCGGCCGTAACATTCACCAAAGGGATACTGAGTCTGCAGTGCGAATGACTGCGGCATGCCATGCCATCATCTGTGAAGGCGCCTCGGTTGAACAAGCCATGGCCATCTTCGAAGGAAACTGATTCGACCAAGTTGATGCCGGTTCTCCGGAAGAAGAGGGTGATTTGAATACTCTCATTACTGAAGAACGTAAGCGTATACAGTATAGAAAAAGAGGATGTTGAAGACAACAATGATGGCAATCAACCATCGCTTTTTGCGTTTCGTAAGAGTAACTTGATCAATTGACTCGACGGACTTAGAATCCGCCGAATCCTGGGGAGTTCGATTACCAAAAGGAACGATGATTGCTTGAATAAAATCTTTGTTTTTGAAAAAATATTGATACAATGTGCCCAAAATCAGTACTGCACTGACAAGAGTTATCACAACGTCAATCAGAAAGACAGTTAATTCTGAGACCATAGTTAGGCGTCGAGCCCTTTCGGCTTAAACTCAATGCCGGAAGCGGCATAAGTAGGCCAAAAACCGACCACTGGTGGAAGATGGTCGAAGTAGAAACTCATGTTCCGACGGTGTAGTCGTCAAGGTAGGCAAGTTGAGCATCGGTCAAGACATCGATATTGAAACCGAGTGTGTCAAGTTTCGTTGTTGCGAGATCTTGGTCTTGTTCTTTCGTAATGTCATACACTTCCTTACCCATCGAAGAACCTTCCTTTGCCAAGCGGCAAAGCGAGAGGAATTGGTTGGCAAAGGACATGTCCATCACTTCAGACGGGTGACCCTCTGCTGCTGCGAGGTTGACCAATCGGCCACGAGCAAGCAAGAAGACACGTCGACCGTCGGGCATGAGGAATTCCTCGTTGTTTGGACGAATGGTTCTGAAGGAAGATGCACGCTCTTCCAAATCAGTAATTTTGATTTCACAGTCGTAGTGACCTGTGTTGGCAATGATTGCTCCGTCTTTCATCGAATCGAAGTGAACACCGGTAATGACGTCTTCCATTCCGGTTGCAGTACAGAAGATGTCTCCAATCTTCGCTGCTTCATCCATTGTCATGACGGTGTAGCCTTCCATGACTGCTCGCAGTGCTGGGAGAGGGTCAACTTCAGTGATGACGACATTGGCGCCCATTCCACGAGCACGCATAGCAAGTCCACTTCCACAGTGACCGAATCCGGCGACGACGAATGTCTTCCCTGCAATCAGTACAGATGTTGCTCGAAGAATACCGTCAATGGTTGATTGACCGGTACCGTAAACGTTGTCGAAATCCCACTTGGTCACTGCGTCGTTGACGGCGATGACTGGGTAACGAAGGTCGCCGGCTGCTGCCATTGCACGAAGTCGGTGAACTCCAGTGGTTGTTTCTTCTGTACCGCCAATGACACCAGGTGCATATTCCTGTTTGTCAGTGTGAACACGGACAATCAAATCTGCTCCGTCATCGAGTGTGAGGGTCGGCTTGAACTCAAGTGTTCGGTCGATGCACCAATAGAAATCGTCACTGGATTGACCGTGCCAAGCGTGGACAGAGTAGCCTTCAGTAGCCAACCAAGCAGCAACTTCGTCTTGTGTTGAGAGAGGGTTGCATCCTGACCAAGAGATTTCAGCACCTGCTGCTCGGATTGTTTCAATGAGAACTGCGGTCTCTTTGGTGACGTGAAGGCATCCTGCAACGCGCATTCCAGCAAGAGGTTTGGTGCGCTCAGCTTCTTCCTTGATTTTGGCCATAACCGGCATACGGGCTCGTGCCCAGTCGACAAGAAGTGATCCTTGTTCAGCCAAATTGATGTCGCGGACGGTGTATTTCTCAGTCTTATCCAAGTTATCCATGCCGTGCCCAAATACTCATTCCTATTGAATCCCTCGTCCAAGGGATATGGTGGTAAACTGGCTCGACTAATTTTCCGAATCAGAGGGAACGGTCAGTACTGTTACCGGTGGTAACGTTACCGTCGTTATCGATGATGATTGGAGTGCCTTCTTGCCATCCAGGGCAGTTCGAAGAGACCCAGTTACGGGTTGCCCATTCGCAGATGTCGTATCCGCCAGAAAGAATACCTGAGCGCTTGATGTAACCGACCTTGACGATGTCTTTGTCCTTGGAGAGCACGTTACCGAGCTGTTGGCTGGTGGTGCCGTGTCGCATGGTGCTGTTGATGTGCTCCAGAATCTCGGCGGTGTTACGCGGTCGGTCTCCTAAGAATTTCTTGATTTTCTCTCTGATTCTGGTTGTTTTCATGTGTATTTCCTCCTGTCATGAGGCCTTCTCCCGTAGAGGGTTGGGGCCACTAAGACAGATGACCGAGGGTGCTCATATAACCCTTCCCGTAGAAAATTGATTATAGTTACATTTGGTATGCAAATAGGGTGTTATGTTCACACCTTCTTTTCTGCATGTAAGTAAAAACCAACTATCTCCAGTGGAAATGTGTAACTAAATGTAACTATTAACGACTCTAAACTGTAACATTTAACAAGGAGAGGCAGTAACCGACACATAAGGTGACTTTGGTGTCAGCAAAACAGATTCGGAGCGGCCATCAACGGCGTGTTCTGAATTGGCTGATTGATGGCAGTGGCACGGTTTCCAGCATTGCTGAATCACTCCACTTGCGAATGCCCCACGCTTCATTGGCCCTTCGACAATTACGAGAGCGAGGAGAAGTCAGCAGGGACGAGCAGGGAAGCATCAGAGGTGCTCAACATCGACTCAACGAAGCAGGGCGAGCCAGATTAACCGAAGATGCTCTGGCCAAAGCTCGCAAACATGTATCGCAACGACCCACGCAAGCAGAAGCCATCGTGTTGGGTCTCGATGGACCTCACGTTCTGCTTGGTTATGTGAAACCTCCACGATCAAGACTCCTGTCTTTGCCAAATCAAGGCATTACCGATAGTGAGAGCAGACCTCCATTCTCCAGCGGAAGACAAGGGGGGCGTTGGGCCGTTCAAAGAAACGAAGAAATTCAGTGGTACACGCTCAATCAGTTTGAGTCAACTGAACCCCCTCGCTCACAACCAACAAGAGGAACGCTCACGGAATGGACCGAAGAAGTGGACCGCATTGGCTTGGTTCGAGCGACACTGCTCGATTCACAGCACGAATGGTTGCTGAGCCCCGGGACATGGTTCAAAGAACCGGAAAAGGCCGCGGACTTACCCTCTCTACTCACTCAAGGCGAGTTCACGCTCGGAACCGCAACAGGAACGGATATGCGAATCTCTCCAAAAACCGGCATTCATGCTCATCTTACCGTTGCAGTCAATCGCTCATTGGCTCTCAATGCAATGAGTGCAGGTGCCTTGTTGTTTGAAGACCGGCCGCAACAGCGTTCAAACCGCCACCTACCCCTTGATGCGATTCGATACTGGTTACGCTCGCGACATCCGAGAATGTCCGAAGAGAAAAGAAACATGAAATTCAAAGAATTAACCAGGTATTTACTCAATGAGACGGGTTCAACTCCACCACTGGCCGTTCAACGGCAATTGCTAACCGACTTTGGCAGAGTTGAATGGCTTGAATCGAACAACATGAGCAACATCAATTTTTCCGGCACTTCGGCCAAAGGGGCTGAAGCATTACTGGAATGGTTCGCATTTGAATCCAACAAAGAGTGTGTCATTGAATGGCCGTATGCCATCGAAGAAAACAAAGAGATTCTCGAACAAATACTTGCCACTGGCCGATGCCGTATCTTGGTGACCTCGGAAGGTGAACATCAAAAATTGAGATCAACGACCGCCGTTATTCGAAGCGAAAAGACATTGACAAAGGCTGTCATTCAACTGGGAAGGGGCACAAACATTCCGCTCTCATTTTTGCAAGCACCGATGGAAAGAACTTCACAAACTGTGCATGAACGAGTTCCATCTTCTGCTGTCGAGTTGATGTCGGCATGGAAGAGGGACGATGGTTTCGATCAAAACTTGTTTTCAGAAACTGAATCGGACCTTGAACGACAGCAATCGATTTGGAAAGCGCTTGCGTTGTACCCCGAAGGAGATGAACAGTGGGCCAATTTGAATGAGAGCAGTATGCCGTTGGCCGCGTGGATTGCGACGCCATTGCAGCACCGAACTTCGCGATGGATTCGTTTACGTTCGGTTTTACCTTCTGGGTGGGCGGATTTGTTACCCATCGAACAATGCGAAACGGCGACGCTCATCAGCGCCATGCCCAAAGCATCACCGGAATGGACGCTGCAAGCACTTGAGAAGACCCGTCAGCGGTTTTCAAATAACATTGAATCCATTCTCAAGTATCAACACTTCTTGGAGAACGATGAACTCGGTTCTTGGATGGCTACTTCGCTCCTCCTCTCGGCGAATCAAATGCCTGAGGAGTTCCATGAATTGATTGAAAAATCGTGTATCTCTTGGCTTGATGCTCCACATCATACACTAAGGGTACTCGAATCGTTGTTTCCAATCGGCACACCGTTGCCTGACCACATCGAAAATTGTTTGGTGAAATGTAAGGCTGCAGCAAAACTCCACCCCCTAGACTCAAACCTCTACGTGTGGGGGGCATTGCTTCACCACATGGAATCGGATGAACCGATGACTCCAGAATTCCTTCGTCAAGTCATGGGTCTGCTTCCATCGTCTTGGTGGAGAGCATGGGCGAGTGAATGGTTGCAGATTCAGTTATCGTCAACATCTGGACGTCGATGGTTGGCATCAACTGTTTTGCCTTGGCCGGCACTGCTGGCACGGCCAACTGGGGAGCGCGGTGGATTGCCGGCATGGTCGACCTCGTATCCATCACGCCGAATCGTACTCGATGACGTGTTGCATATTCTGTTGCTTGATGACCATGATGGGAAACCAGCACTCCTCGATGTCTACGACATGTTGGCAACTTCTGAACGCAATGAACCGGTGCATTATGGACGTACACATCCACTGGTGGGTTGGCTTGCTCGACCTGTTGAGTCGTGGCCTGCAATGGGGTTGGATGTTTTGTTGCAAGGAGAGCCTGAAGTCGGTGCATTACTCTACGCTCGCTCATTTTCTTCAAAATTAGAATGATTCGATGATTTGAAAAGGGGTCGGCAGGTGGATTGCTTGCCGTACCCGCAACATCTGGCAGAGCTACTGTGAAATTGCTGTGAAGTCTGATACCAATGGTACGGTCCGCTATCGAAGACTGAAGTGACCCCTCGGGGAATGACCTTCGGTGCAAAGCGGTAAACCAACCGGTAGGTAAATGGGTCCTTGTGCGACGACAGGATGAACACAAGACAACCAACCTATTGGACAGCATAAGCCCTGACGCTGGGTCAGGCCCTCGAGCTTTGCTATGAAAAGGGCCGTTACGCGTCGGGGTACAGCTCCTGCTGACTCTACTTCATGCCAAACTGCGTTGTTTTCCTCAATTTGAGGCGATGCAATCAAAGAGCCGCTTACTCCACAACGGATTATGACCTCCACTCGGCGTTTTCGCTGTTGCCTCGTCGGGGGGACGTTCGACCGTCTCCATGCAGGCCATCGCTTACTGTTGAATGCTGCAAGCAAGGATGCAGAACAGGTTGAAATCCACATCACATCGGATTCAATGGCCGAATCAAAATCTCAATTTGTTCAATCCTTTGAAGACCGTCGTAACGAATTACTCAATTGGGCAGATGCTCAATCTGGCTGCAAAATAACCGTTCACCAACTGAACGATAACTTCGGCCCAGCACCAAAGCATTCGGTTGCTGACGCTATTGTGGCCACTCCTGAGACTCGCAGTATGTGCGATGCAATCAATGAACAACGAGAATCGAACGGATTATCACCGCTTCAAGTGATTGAAGTAATGCACCTTGATGGATTCGAAGGAGGCATCATCAGTTCCTCTGCCGTCCGGAACGGGCACATGGACCGTGAAGGCCATCCATGGATGCCAATGAAATTGCGTCAAGCCAATCTCCGTATGGCTCCGGCGCTTGACAATGAACTCAAAACCCCAATGGGGATTCTGTTCAAGGGTCCAGAAGATGACCCTGAAATTGGCATGGCTGCTGCTTTGGACGGCTTACCCTCACCGCATGGAGCGATTATTACCGTAGGTGATGTCACCACCAAAACAATGCTCGACATGGGTTTAACTCCAGACATTGCACTCATCGATGGTCAAACAAAGCGAACTGAGTTGGAAGAGGAGTTGAAGGTCAATACCAAGCGGTTTCATCACCATTTGACTGCTGTCAATCCAGCTGGGCTTCTTACCCCATCGCTCAATCAGGCTATTGCTCAAGCACTCGTAGCCGAGGAATCTGTCGTTTTGGAAGTTGACGGTGAAGAAGATTTAGCACCCCTGGTGATTCATTGCTTGGCTCCAATTGGTACGGTCGTCATGTACGGACAGCCACGAACTGGGGTTGTTCTGCAGTACACTACATTGGCAGTTAAACAGCGATGCCGCCACCTTATATCACTGTTTGAGGTGGAATAATGTCGGCTCAAAATCCGATGGTCAGCCTTACCGTGTGCGTCCGAGACGGCGTGGATTGGGTCGATGGCTGTATTGAGTCACTCAAAGCCCAAACATATCGACCCATCGAGATTGTTGCTGTCGATGATGGCTCAAGCGATGGCTCGAAAGAAAAATTGCTCGCATGGCACGACCTTGAGGCTGAAGTCCCTACACGCATCTTGACACAAGAGCCCAAAGGCCTCTCGTCTGGGCGTCAATGGGCAGTGGATGAATCAAAAGGCGATTGGATTGCCATAACGGATATTGATGTGCGCCCCGAACCGGACTGGATTGCTAAACTTGTCGAAAATGTTCAACCGATCGATGAAAGTGAGAAAGTTGTTGCAGTCACTGGGCGCACTGTTTTCGAGCACGAAGGAGATATCGTGAGCCGTGTTCGTTCGGTGGAAATCGCTACGAAATACCGTTCAAGGCCACGCCGAACCAGTTTAGCCAACGGCCCATGTTCTATGTTTGAACGAGAAAGTCTTCTGGCAATTGGAGGATTCGACCCTGAGTGGTATCACGCCGAAGATATGGAGGTGAGCCTCCGCTTGATATCTGATGGTGGAACGATTGTCTATACACCGGATGCTGTTGTTCATCACGTCCCAGAACTCGAATCTTCGCGGTTCCTTGCCAAGCGATGCAGAGACGCTCGCGCTCACATGCGTATTGTTCGACATTATCCACGGCGAAAGCGGAGCGGACCGAATTTGGATTTCATCGGAAGTTCAACGGTCGTACTGGTGGTCTTTCCAATGTGGCTCATGGCTTTACTGACCGGTATTCCTTTCCTCACATCGTTCGCCACTCAACCGAATTGGTCATGGGAAGAAGCACAAACCTGGTGGCAAACAAAGTTGTTGTTGTTCACCTTGTTGTTGATGCTTATTCATGAAATTATTCTTTGGCGAGGACCATTGGGTGTTGTCAACCGTGGTGCTTTGAAAGCAGGTAAGTTCTCAATCTTCGAGATCTTCAAAATTCGTAATTTAACAATCCGTTGGAGTATTGCATTGTGGAAAGGATTGGCTCTTGGAATGAAAGATGCCATCCAAGGTAAAAACGGTCACAGACCACTGCTTGGAAAACAACGCAAGTGAACTCAATCCAAATTGTCGTCGCCTTCAGGAGCGTTGGCAGCCATGAGCAAACCAAGTCCAAAAGCAATCAATGCGATGCTCACAGAGTAAACGCCAACATCAACCCATCCAGTGTTGACAATACCGTAGTAGAAGTAGAAAACGATTCCGAGCAAGAGAGACCAGGCACCAAAGAGTTTGTTCCAACCACCGAAATCTGGGTCAACCAAAGCAGGCCAGGTGTCGTTGATGAAGATGCTCTCGAACCAACCAGCGATTCCAGATTCTTCGTTGCCGAATGTTCGAAGACCGAGACCTGCCAATGCAACACATAGACCGATGAAAATGAAGTCTGAAAGTACGACTTGAACTTCTTCTGATTTTAGTTCGAAAGCCGTATTTGTAGCCTCGAAGGTCAACAATCCGCCCCACGAAATATGGTAGTTCGGGTGAACATGGCCAAGAATATTCATGACCGCCAAGAAGATACCAAGAATTCCGATACATGTGTACCAGTTTGCCATAGTGCGAGATGGGTTCAACAACATCGAAACAATGGGGTTGGCAGTGTCGCTGTGTTCTGTGCTCATATTCCGCCCACCTACCTTTTGGATATAAGCACACCGAAGCATTCAGAATTGCATCTTTTGGTAAGATATACCCTCAGAGTCGCGATTGGTGGCGGTAAGGTCGAAGGAAAACTTCTTCCATTTCCGACTCGGATTCAACCATAATCGCTTCAGCATCGACGTTGTTCGGGATGCAGGAATTGATTTGCTTTGAACGACCGTACCGTCCTTTGCTGATTGTTCGGGCTGTGACCAGTCCGAGCATGTCAAGATTAGAGATGAGGCCGGAAACTCTGCGTTGCGTCAACGCATTGTGCCCAATGTATCGGCAAGCTTGTTGGTAAACATCGTACACTTCACCGGTCTGAATATTGCGAAGACCGTTCTTCTCATTGAGGAGAACGGAGGCAAGAACAAGTTTCTGTTGGCTTGGAAGGGATGAGATGACAGGGATCATTTGGTCTCTCTCGATTTGATGTTGAGCCATTCGAACATGGCGTTGAGTTACGATTGAATCGCCGCTCTGTTCTGCTCTTTCGGTAGAGACTCTCAACAAATCCAATGCGCAACGAGCATCACCGTGTTCTTGGGCAGCCAGTGCTGCGCATAATGCGATAACACCGTCGTCAAGAATTTCTTCCTTAAGCGAACCTTCTGAGCGTTGGCGCAAGATATCCTGAAGTTGGCCTGCATCGTACGGATTGAAAACAATGTCAAGTTGTCCGAGTCGAGAGCGAACACGAGGGTCAAGGAAATCGGTGAACTTCAAATCGTTCGAAATACCAATGACGCATGTGCGAGCAGATTTCAATGAAGCATTGAGGCTGGTCAAGTTGTACAGGAGGTCATCGCCTGCTTTACGAACCAAATGGTCGATTTCGTCGAGAACCAGAATGTAAACACCGCCTTTTTCGTCCATTCGACGAACAAGTTCACCGAAAACGCGGTCAGTAGGCCAACCTGTGAAAGGTATCTCATCGATTTCATGTTCTTCACGTAACGAGTTACCAAGGTGGCTCAACACTCGGTATTGCGTGTCGATTTGTCGGCAATTCACCATGATTGAGCGTACGGCTCGGTTCTTTTCTGCTCCCTTCTCTTCGAGTTGGTTGCAGACGAATTTAGTTACTGCTGTTTTTCCAGCACCGGTAACACCGTAGAGGGTCATGTTGGAAGGGATTTGACCGTTCAATGCTTCAACCAAATTGAAAGCGATTGCTTCAATTTCCTTATCTCGATGAGGAAGGTTTTCTGGAAGGTGGTCATGGCGTAGTTTTTCCTTGTTTAAGAACAGCGTTTGCCGTGAGAGAAAATCATCAAAAATGTTTCTGCTCATGTCGGTGGCCTCTTGGGTTAGGGTTGAATCGAAAAAGTTCCGGACGGGACTTGCGCGATAATATGGGTTAGTCCGAGTCCCCCTCATAAGTATGACCGTCGATGATGTTCAGAGGGAAAGTTTTGATTCGGTTCGAGAATTAAATGTGAGATTATAAAGGGTCGGCCTTTATACGCTCTTTCTAAGAAAAATAACACAAATTACGGTCGTTTTCCGAACCTTTGTTCGAACAAACTCACGCGTCGTATTTCTTGATTCCAAGAACCCAATTTTCTCCACTACGGTGAAGACAAAGTCCATCTTCTGCATGATGGACGTTTTCCGGATGAACTGGATATTCGTCCGTAACGGTAACTTCAGAATGAACGCCGGGTTGATCAATGAAGGTATGTGTGACGATGAGACGGACAGATTCAGCTTTCTGGGCCAACGATTGAATGTCTGAAGGTTTGTGATGATGATCGGAATCAACCCATTCAGGATATCCCATTTCAATGATGGCCATGCTCGCTGAACAGATTTCATCATGAAGCGTTTGACAAGGGCCTGAATCGCCGCTGTGAACAAAACTTCCTTCTTGACCCGGATTGAAATGGTAACCATAGGGGTCGACGGATTCATCGTGTTGAACTCGGAAACGTCGCCAAGACATGCCAGAATCAAGTTCTCCTTCAACTTCCGAAATCCAAGTGATGGTCGAAAAAATCTCTTCTAAACTTCCTGGATAAGCCATTTCACACAACTTCCACAGATGTTCGCGGACTCCATCAGCGGCAACGACCGTGAGAGGCTTCAACATTGCGCGGTCGGAAATATACCGTCGTTCGAGCAGTAAGAACGGAAACCCGAAAACGTGGTCACCGTGAATATGAGTGATGAAGACGGTTTCAATATCACTGAGAGGTACACGAGCGCGGCGTAGACTTGCCATCGCAGTTGGAGGGCAGTCAATGATGTGTTTTCCATCGATGAGGGCAAACGAGTGATACCGGCCATACGGCATGAAGGCGTTCCCAGTTCCAAGCATCTTCACCTCCTTGGCCATGCACCAACCAATAGGACCGACTTCTTTTCATCATCGGTCGAAAATTTTGACTGATGTTCAATTGGAAGCAAACGCCTCAATAATCCGCTGGGAAGTTTTCTCCGCCGAAAGCAATGCTCCTTCGACGCTTCCATGTACCGTATGATCCCCACACTCAAACGACTTTTCCGTTGTTGAGGGAAGACCAGAAAGCGCAGTGCCCGCACCCACTTCCGGCAAGGCATGTTCGATGTGTTGGATGGCTAAATTCTTCCACCCATCAACATCTGAGCCAAACCAAGAACGCAATTCCTTTGTGGCAACATCGAGTACCTCCTCGGCACTTGTTAGGCCCAATGCTTCCGCAGTTTCTCCGACGATGGTAACGGTGACCAATGAACGACCATTAGGGGCATAGCTGGGTTGTACATCCGATGGAACTGCGATGTGAGCAATCAACTGGTTTTGCGTTTTCACATCACCGTTAAGCATAATGTGATTGGAACTGAAAGGGGATTTGGAAGCACCAAAGTGCAGCGTCCAAACATGGCGTTTACTTTCAGTTCTCCGAGGATTGTAGGCATGGACAATGGCATCAAATGTTTTGTCTTGACCCGCTATTCGAAGGGTTTGCTCGTCAAGAACTTCAGCATCCGTATTCAAATGGATACGTTCATCTCCAAGAACATCTGCCAAAAAACGAGGTGCTGCAGCAATTCCATCTTTTGGAAGAACCATGTCCCCTTCTGACATCATTCGGAACACAAAACGGAACATTCGTTCGTTGGTTCGTAGGTCATTTTCAAGAAAAATACCTGAAAAGAGTGGATGGAAAAAACGGTCAATCATGGATTGAGAAAAGCCCCTCTTGCGGAGCATAATGCTGGTTTCCTTGTCATCACCTGAAAACACTTGTTCCGTCTTTCCTCTACGAACAAACTCTCGAAGACGGGCCACGCGCAGTAAATCAAAGGGAGATGCAAATCCGTTCAATCCTCCCGCTAGACCTTGTACTGGACGGCGGAACGGATCTGCTAAGCGCCAAAACTTGGCTTTGCCTTTCTTGTGCTGGACAACGACAGCACCTGGTTCAAACGCTTGGGCTTCGAGTTTCTCGAAATCAAAAGCCCGCTTTGAGGTAGGATAGGCAGATTGCATCACGTGAAAACCGTGGTCGAGTAAGAATCCGTCGACCTTATCGGTCATCATTCGCCCGCCGATGCGGTCTGCTTTCTCATAGACTTGGACATCAAAGCCCTCTTCATGAAGAAGAGCTGCACATCGAAGGCCGGACAATCCTGCGCCGAGAACTGCGATGGATTGGCTCATCATACCACCTCAAATGTTCAGTTTTTCTTTGAACTCTTCCAAGAAAGGCCCCATCGATTGTATCAGTAATGCATCTGGATGCGTACGGATGACCAGCCCATCGAGGTACATCAGTGCTCGAATAATCGGAAATGCTTCCTCGCCAAAGTTCGCACCTGCGTGTTCAACTGCGGCACGAACGGTCTTCATCATGATACGAGTAAGGCTTTGTTCCCCAACCGGTTTGTTCTCGAAGTCGTGATAGATATCGCCCATCGTGGCATAGTACTTCTTGAGTTTCTTTTCATTCGGAGTGAGTTCAGTCATTGCCAGCAATGCAGTGAATGCCTCATGGCGTTCCTGTCGTGACAGATGATCGAAGAACGTGAACAACGAATGAGCAACATGTTTCGGTGCATGACAGATGGCACCGTTGTCAATGAAGACGAACTTGCCGTCTTTGTCAATAATACAATTCCCTGGGTGAAGGTCACCGTGGAAGGTACCGATTCCGAACAAGAATGCGCCGTGTATGCGGAAAAATTGCAATAAGAAATCCCAACTGAGTGACTTCTGCTCAATTCCCTCTTCCAAGGACATGCCTTCGATATATTCGGAAACGAGAATGTCTTGATTGGAAAGTTTAGGATAGTAAATGGGGAAACGAAGCAACGACATTTCAAAGTCATTGGAAAGGGAAGTTTGGATGCCCTTGAGTTCATCTGCTCCTTTGATTTCGTTTCGCAGGTCGAGTTCTCGCAGCGTGTAGTCAGCAACGTGATTGATCAGCGCCATTGGATTGCCAACTTTGCGCAGTTTCGGTGCAAAAATAAGGAAGATTCGAAGCCACCTACGCATTTTGGCGACTTCTTTCTTGAATTCAACGGCATTGGTTTGCTTGATGAATTTGATAACGACTTCTTCGCCCGTCTTCAGACGACCTCGGTGAACTTGACCGACGGATGCTGCTGCGAGTGGCTCATCATCAATGGATTCGAAGGCATCAGTGAAACCTTTCGGCGCTTTTTTGGCAATTGTCTCGTGCAAATTCTCAGATTCAATTGACGCTGCATGCTGATACAATTGCTGCAGTTGACGGCACTTCTCAACGCCGAGTAAATCCGGTCGAAGTGCGAAAATTTGGGCCAGTTTCACTGCAATGAGGCCTTGTCGCTGAATCCAATCGAGATCTGCTGGCTTCTTCCGCAGGATTTGCCGCATGAAGCGAAAGAAGGTGAATGCTCGCATGCGCCGAAGTTAGGACAACGGCTTATGAAAGGATGTTTTTTAATCCGAATCTTCATCCAACTCTTCGTCGATAAAAATGAGAGTATATCGCCATGTTGGCTCATCACTGTCTTCAACCAATTCACGGCGAACACGGACATTTCCGTTCTCTGGGTAGCGAGCAAGGAGTGCACCTTGGATGATTCCGTCGTCAAGTTCCCACAGCGGCAATGCTTCTTGGGAGTCCATATTTGCAGGGTGGGCAAGTTTGACAATAATGTGGAAGAACGGGTCGCTGTCGTAGTCAAGTTCGCCTAGTCCAGCGTGCTCCCACCAGTCCATCAATTCGTTGAGGTACTCGACATGACCTTCGATTTTACGAAGACTGAACGTCAATTCTTCACCGATGCGTTGACCAACTTGTCGCAGCATAGTATTGATGTCAATTCCAAGTTGATTGAGACTTTGCACCGTTCCTTCTTGCAAAGCTGCACGGGCCTGATTGATGCCACGGGTAGAGGCAAGGAAAGATTCAGGGTTGAACGGAGTATCCTTCTCGGGTAGTTCAGAACTGACTTGGAGTGCGTCTCGGAATTGGTCAAGGAACGAGCCTTGTCCGACCGTGAGTCGCAATGGGTCGACAATTCTCTCTTCAGTAAAGCGCTTCTTTGCGCTTTCAAAGTCGACAGCCTTGCTCCAAATAGCAGATACGAAGTCTGAGTGAGAATTGCTGAACACATCTGAATTAATGACCAGTGCCGCGTCTTCACGGCCTCGTCCAACGGGGTTTTCCTCGACATGGAGGAATTGAATGACATTGTTCGTGTCTTGCAAAACTCCCAGTGAACTGATCTCATCGGTGTGACGAACTTCAATGCCGTCATCGAGTTGGTCATAGAATCGGATTGTTCTACGGTCGAGTTGAGCAAGAACAGTTACAACAACACCTCGCTGAGATGCTGAGTTTACTTCAGCAAGGCCGGATGAACGGCAGAGATGAAGAATACCGAATCGACCGAGAAGAAGGGTAAGGCGCTCTTCTGCTTCGTCAGCAAAGTTTGCAATTTTCTTGTGAATGTGTTCGCGACCTTTCAGCACTGCAAATCGAGCGCTTGTTTCTCCTGATTCGCCGTCTTTTTCATCCTCATAGTCTGATTTAGCGCCTGACATGAGCTTATCAAACGATTGGCTTGTTCGGTCGATTCGTTCACGTTGATCCTTGATAAGGCGCTTGAATAAGACCGGAAGTGATGAGCAAGAAAAGCGCATAGGCCGGTCGGCGGTAACGCTCACAAGACCAATTTCGGTAAGCCTTGAAAGAGAATTGTACGCATCAAGGCGGTTCGTACCGAGTTTCTTAGCCAACTCGCTTGCTTTGAGTTCTTTCGAAGTTGAGAGAATCACGACAGAGCGGGCTTCTCGTTCTGACAATCCAGCGTCTTGAAACAGTTCAGCCCAGTTCATTTCATTTCTCCCCCAGCAGAGAGAGAACTGAAAGCGGAGAGAATACGTGCAACGTGACGGCGTGGTCGGAAGAGCCAGTCGTAGCAGTAGTGCACCTTGCGATCAGGTCCGATAAGGAATGAAGATTTGCTCGGGAACATTCCGAGGTGGACTGGAACACCGTAGGCTTCTGCAACCTCGCGGTCAGGATCGCTCAAGAGAGCGAAAGGTAATTCCAGTTCTGACTTGAAACGGCGATGGTCTTCAAGAGAATCTTGGCTGATTCCAATCACTTCAACAGGAGGAGTCAGTGATTGAAACAGGTCGTACTGTTGCTTGAACGTTAAGCAGCCTCGCTTGCAGGTAGGAGAACCGTCTTTAGCATAGAAGAAAAGAACCTTCCATTTGTCGTCGTAATCAGCCAACGAAATCGTCTCGTCGGTGGTCGAAGGAAGCGTGAAATTGGGTGCAGTCTGTCCAACAAGTTTGTTTCCCATACTTGCCCCACCGGTGTCGTCTTTGTAAACTAATACTATGCCTGTTCTGGAATTAGATGGCCCATTCGCTTTGCTTTCGTGGAAAGGTAATGGTTGTTGGTTTTGCAGCGACCAGTGATGTGTGGGACACGTTCATCGATGGATATGCCATTTGACAACAGGCCTTCGATTTTTAGGGGGTTATTGGTCATCAGTCTGACGTTTGTGACACCGACTTGCTTCAGCATGTGAGCGCTGAAATCGTACTCACGGCCGTCTGCAGGTAGGTCAAGCGCAAGATTGGCGTCGAGTGTGTCCATGCCGAGATCTTGGAGTGCATAAGCACGGATTTTAGCTTCTAAGCCAATTCCTCGACCTTCTTGGCGCATGTAAACGACTGCTCCGCATCCTTCTTCTTGTATACGCTTCATTGCTGCTTTCAGTTGCGGTCCACAGTCGCACTTGAGAGAGCCAAATGCATCGCCAGTCAAGCATTCAGAGTGTATGCGTACCAATGGGGATTTCGAGGTGTCGTCGAGTCCGACTGAGAGGATGCTGTGTTCTGCTCCGTCGTTGTCTACGAAAACACGCATCCTGAAGTTTCCTTGTTCGGTAGGAAGTACCGCGTCTGATTTTATTTCTTTTGCAAGGTTGTAGTTCTTGATATCAAGGTTGTATTTCTTGTTCATGTTCGTTGTTCAAGCATCGTGGATATAAAAGACTGTATCAAATCATGATTTTTGAAAACACTTCTTTATAACCTCGCTCAGTAGAATGCGACTCATGCACACCGTGGAATGCGATCTTGGAGTTGCGGCAATTGTTCGCAGATCTCGAAGCATTCTACTGGTTCAAGAAGCACACGGGCGTTACAAGAATCATTGGGGACTTCCCAAGGGCTACGTGAACAGCAGCGAGCTTCCAAGCCATGCCGTGCTGCGAGAACTTTCGGAAGAGTGTGAAGTTGACGGTAAAGTAATCGGCGTTCAATCGGTGCGAGAAAGACTCCTTGACGGCACACCAGCCATTTTCATCGCTTACCTCGTTGAACTCAGCGACGAAGCAACACCCACTCCAGGAGAAGAAGTTATTGAAACTCGATTTGTTAATGCTGATGAGTTCGACTCGCTCAATTGGATCAGCGACGCCATGCATTCCATGGCGCTCGCTGCAGTCAACTCGAATCAAGCATTGCGCACCATTGATTACGAAAACAACCGTGGACATCCATACATGCTTCACACACTTCCAAAGACATGGGGTGGAGAAGCGTGAACACAAGACTAATCGACCGTGTTCGCTCTTGCAACAGGAAGTCACTGAACACTGAAGGGAAATACATACTCTACTGGATGATTTCAAACCGTAGATTCAACAGCAATGCAGCGCTCGAATATGCTGCGCACCTCGCCAATGAACACAATGTGCCACTCTTGGTTCTCGAAGAGATTTCAACCAGTCACCAGTTCGCTAACGACCGAATATGCACGTTCATGATTCAGGGCATGCTTGAGAATATCCGCATCTTCAGAGACAACAACATACGGTATATTCCTTGGGTTGAAACACCACTCAGCGGCCACACTGGCAAGTTGCACGATCTCTCTAAGGATGCTGTGATGATTGTCACCGATGACTTTCCTACATATTTCCCGTCCAAAGCCGTGCGACATGCCAGCCGTTCAATCAATAGAAACATGGTTGCAGTTGACTCAAACGGAGTATTCCCGATGTCATGGACAGAACGGGCCTATCCAACTGCACACGGATTCAGGCGTTTCGTACACGTCAATTTCGTTGAATGTATGGAAACATGGCCTCAACTGAATCCAATTCCCAAAGACCATTCTCTCTGGCTTGAAGACGACTTGTACAATGAGTTGTCCGAACGCTGGGAGTTCAATGTAACGCCGTTCGAATGGCTGTGGAGAGCTGGCGAACCTGGTAGTTCCGGGCGAGAGGCCCTGTCGACGATCAACATTGACCATTCAGTTCCACCGGTTGCTAAAGCACGAGGTGGGCGAAGCACCGCTGTTCAAATGCTGCAAGAGTTCCTCTCCAACAGATTGTATCGCTACTCTGACGACCGCAATCAAGTGAAAACTCCAGCAACAAGTGGACTTTCACCATGGTTTCACTTCGGCCACATCTCCACTATCGAAGTCGTTCAACAGATTTTGGTGACCAACAACTGGGACCCTGAAACCATTCAAATGCCACGTAAGGGCTCAAGAGAAGGCTGGTGGAATCTCGACCGTTCCGTCGAAAGTTTCCTCGACCAAATTATCACATGGAGAGAACTTGGATTCAACAACGCTTACCACATCCCGGAACACAACCAGTTTGAATCATTACCGGACTGGGCAAAAACCACGCTCATGGAACACGCCAGTGACGAGCGAGTTCAGTACACACTCAAACAAATCACAGAAGCGGACACCCACGACGAGATTTGGAACGCTGCGCAACGCCAGTTGGTTCGAGACGGAATCATTCACAACTACCTGAGAATGTTGTGGGGCAAAAGAATACTCGAATGGTCACCATCGCCTCAAGTCGCTGCAGAGTGGATGATTGAACTGAACGACAAATACGCTCTCGATGGACGCGACCCGAATTCCTACACTGGCATATTTTGGGTTCTTGGACGCCACGACAGAGCATGGGGCCCCGAAAGAGCGATTTTCGGAAAGATACGCTACATGTCCTCTGCCAACACTCGACGCAAGTTCGATTTGAAGCCGTACTTGCAAGAGTATCGATACTGAGGTGAGAGCGTGGAATTCAAACACTCTACTGAAGTTGTGACCAGTGTCGAAGAGACCTTCGCATGGCACGAACGCAAAGGTGCTTTCAGAAGGTTGATGCCACCATGGGAAAAAGCCGAACAAGTCGGCGAACTTTCATCACTGGAAGACGG